>JAQGON010000058.1 GCA_028293565.1 Verrucomicrobiota bacterium
ATGTGTGTGACAGCTCCGATCCCGGCCGCCGGTGCCTCGCCTCGTCGATCTCCCGCACCGCCTCGATCCCGAGATCCTCCGCCACCAGGGTCCACGTGCCGTTGTCCGGGCCCACGAAAAACTGCCCGGTCTTCGTCTTCAGCACGACTGCCTTGCGCTCCGTCCCCACGCCCGGATCCACCACCGAAACGAACACCGTGCCCGCCGGCCAGAACGGCGCCGTTTGTTTCAGGCGGTACGCCCCCTCCCAGATATCGTAGGGCGTGTTCTCGTGGCTCAGGTCATAAATCGGAATCTGCGGACTCACCCCCACCGCCACGCCCTTCATCGCCGCCACGGCTCCGTCCTTCTGCCCAAAATCCGTCTGCAGCACCAGCGGGCTTGCCGCCTGGGCCGTCGCCGCGATCCAGAGGAAAATCCAGGGCAGCGATCTCATGCGGGGACCAGGGGACGAAACGCCTCCATCACCTCCGCGCCCACCGAGTCGGCGAGCAGCCTCCCGCGATTCGTCAATTGCACGCGTTCGCCCTGCCGCGTCGCCAGCCCGTCGGCCACCAGGCGCCCGAGCAGCTCCTCCACTCCGGCCCACGGCGCTCTGGGACAGCGGTGCTTCCACTCCGCGACGTCGACGCCGGCGTTCATCCGCAGCCCGAAGATCAGCGCGTCCTCCGCGAGCAGCGACGGCGTCAGGGCGACGCGGTCTTCCGTCACGCGTTCGCCACGGGAAACGTCGGCCTGCCACCGGTCCAGGTCCGCCACGTTCGCGCCGCGCCAGCCGTGCGATTGCGACGCCGCCGACGGGCCGAGCCCGATCCACTCCTCCATGTGCCAGGTGTTGAGGTTGTGACGGCACTCGTGACCGGGCCGCGAGAAATTCGAGACCTCATATTGCGCATAACCCGCTCCGGCCAGCTGCGCCCAGGTCGATTCATAGAGCCGCGCCTCCAGCTCGGGATCCAGCTTCACGCGGCCCTGGGAAAGCTTGATCCAGAGCGCGGTGTCCTCCTCGAACGTCAGGCAGTACGTCGAGAGATGATCGGGCGCGAGCCGCACCGCCTCGCGGATGTCCGCGGCCCACTCCGCTTCCGTCTGCCCCGGCAGCGCGAACATCAGGTCGAGGTTGACGCTCGGAAAATCCGCCGCCTGCAGGAGGTCGTACGCCGCGTAAACCTGCTCGCGCGTGTGCTGCCGCCCGAGCGCGTCGAGCAGCGCCGGCTGGAAACTCTGGATCCCCATCGAAACGCGCGTGACGCCCGCCGCGCGCAACGCGGCGAGGCGCTGCGGCGTGACGGAGGCCGGCGCGAGCTCGACGGTCCACTCCGCCGGAGCGCCGCCGCACCGCCGGTGGACAAGCTCCGCCAGGCGCCCGAGATCGCGCGGCGAGAGCAGCCCCGGAGTGCCGCCGCCCCAGAACACCGTCGTCACCGGACGCGTCCATTCCACCAGCGCCGCCTCGGATTCGATCCCCGCGAGGAACCTTTCCACGCCTTCGGCGGTCGGCTTGGTTTGATAAAACGCGCAGAAGTCGCACGTCGACGCGCAGAACGGGACATGCACATACAACCCCAACGGCTTGGCCGTCGCAGCTTTGGCTTGCTCTGATGCGAGGTCGCTCATTACTAACATTCTTTAATCAGCCCGGTTTTCACTCTAAAAAGACAATGCACACCAACCGAATTTCCCTCGCGAGAAAAATCCTTCTGGGACTGGGCGCCGCGCTCGCCCTCGCGTTCCTGAGCGGCTGCGAAACCGTGGTCCTGACGAACCTCACGCCCGCGTCGCTGCCGGAAAATCCCTCGCAGATTTACACGGTCACGCTGCGCGTCACCCCGAAGGTCAGCACGATTGTCCCGGGCAGCATCAAGCCGCACATCGTGATCGACGGCAAAAATTACGAGATGGCGAAGAGCTCGCTGGCCGACGGCCTCTATGAATTCGACTACCAGCTGCCCGCCGGCCGCGAGGAGATCGCGTACTATTTCCTGGTCAACTACGAGGCGACCAACAACGGCGTGAACCTCCCGCGCGAGGCCTACACCGAGATCACCCGCGCCCGGATCGTGCACCGCTATGTGCTGTCGCTCGAGGTCAACCGCGGCCCGGTCGGCGCGCGCGTCAGCGTCCTCGGACGCGGATTCACCCCGCAGGACGTGCTCTACTTCGACAACACGCCCACCCGCACGGTGTACGAGTCGCCCAACGCGCTCAGCCTTTTCGTCCCCGCGCTCGAGCCGAGCCGCAATTACCGCGTGATGCTGGGCAGCTCCGCCGGCAACTCGCCCGTCGGCAGCTTTCGCATCGACCCCAGCAACCTGAGCGTCTCGCCGGGTTCCCTGACGTTGCGGACCGGCGAGCGCCAGCCGGTCACCTTCACGGTCCCGAACGCGGCCCCTCCGGGCGGCCTGCTGCTGGATGTCACGACCGACGTGCCCGAAAGCGTGATCATGCCCGAGATCATCATTCCCCAGGGCCAGAACTCGATCACCGTGACGGTCGAAGGCGGCAAGCCGGGCACCGGCAGCCTCTTCCTCAAGGGCTACGGCAGCGGCGAAGTGAACGTGCCCGTCAGCGTCACGGCCAAATGACGCCGCGTCTCTGACCGGCGGGGATTTGATTTCACCACGAAGGTCGCGAAGCGCACGAAGTCCGAACCCGTCATGGGCTGATCTTCGTGCGCTTTGCGACCTTCGTGGTGAAAATTCAGTAATCGCTACGGCCCGAGTTCGATCGTGACCACGACCGGCCGATGGTCGCTGGCCTCGCGCACCGGCGGCTGGTCGTAAATCCGCGCCACCCCTCCGCGCACCGAGGTCAGCAGGCCCGGCGACACGAGCACGTGGTCGACGCGGGAATACGTGTCTTCCTTCCGATACGCGTGCGTCCACGTCTCGCCCTGCCCGTCGGCCGCCGGCAGCAGGTGCGCCACGCAGGTTTTCCCGCGGCGCCCGAGACGCTGCATCGCCTTGCCCGTTCGGCCATCGTTGAAATCGCCGAGAATCAGGAATTTTGCGCGCTCCGGATCCGGAAACCTCTCCAGCACCGTGTCGCGCACCGCCGTCGCCTCGCCGAGCCGCCGGAGCGCCGATTGCGGATCGTCCGGCCGGTCCGTGAACCGGCTCTTCCAATGCACGCCGAAAAGCGTGAGGTCGCCCGCGCTCGTCGCCACCGTGGCTTCAACGATGCCGCGTTTCACCCGCTCCGAGCCGCCGGGATACGGGAACATCAGCGCCGCGTGCGGAACGACCGCCTTGAATTTCCGGCGCGAAAGCAGCGCCACGTGACGGTCCGGATCCGGGCCCTCGAGCAGGAAGGCATGCGGATAACCCAGGCCTTCCGCCTTCAGGTCCCGCTGCAGTTCCTCGAAATAAGGCATCTGCCCGATTTCCTGCAGCACGAGAATGTCGGCGTCCAGGCCGCGGATCACGGCGCGCAGCGCCCGCTTTTCCGTTTCCGGCTTCGGATAGTCCTTGCGGTAGCCCGCCTCCGTCATCCGGTCCGCCACGCCGTAATTTTCCACATTGTACGTGGCGATCGTCAGCGTCTCCGCCTGCAGCGACAGCCCGGTCGCGCATCCCGCCACCCACAGGATCAGCAGGATCGCGCGAATCGACGCGGAGGGTCCGGTTCGATCCGTGCCCCTCTGCGCCACCCGCGGGATGCCGGGAATCCGGATCAATCAGCGGCCCCCGGCCATCAGCGCGCGCTCGCGTTCGACCAGCGTCGGGTGCGAATAAAAAAATGCGCTGTACCACGGGTGCGGCGTGAGGTTGCTCAGATTTTTCTGCGCCAGCTTCCGGAGCGCCCCCAGCATCGCGCCCATGCCGCCCATCGCGTTCCGCGCAAAGGCGTCCGCCTCGTACTCGTGCCGCCGAGAAACGAGGTTCATCACCGGCGTGAACCAGAAGGTCACCAGCCCGCTCAGCAACCCGAAGAGGAGGAACGTCGGCGCCAGCTCGCCCGCCGGAAAGCCGAAGCTGAGGTTGAACCACGGGGCGCGCGCGAGCCACGCGATGATCGCGAAGCCGGCGAAGAGCATCACCGCCGACACCGCGATCATCTTCGGGATGTGGCCGCGCCGGTAATGCCCGATCTCGTGCGCGAGCACCGCCTCGAGCTCCTCCGGCGCCAGCTGGTTGATCAGCGTGTCGAACAGCACGATGCGCCGGAAGCGGCCGAAGCCGGTGAAGAACGCGTTCGAATGCCCCGACCGCTTGCTCCCGTCCATCACCTCGATCGCCTTGGCCGAAAACCCCGTGCGGTCCCCGAGCGCCAGCAGCCGGCGGCGCAGCTCCCCCTCGGGCAGCGGCGTCAGCTTGTTGAACAACGGAAGAATCAGCTTCGGATACAGCACGAGCATCAGCAGCTGGAAACCGAACACCAGCGCGAAGGCCCAGACCCACCAGGCGTCGCCGACCCATTTCACCAGCGAGAGCAGCGCCCAGAGGAGCGGGAAGCCGATGACAAACGTCAGCGCCACGCCCTTGAGCTTGTCGCTCAGCCACAGGCGCGGCGTGCTTTTGTTGAAGCCGTAGTGCTGCTCGAGCCGGAACTGCTCCCACCAGTCGAAGGGCAGCGCCGGCACCGACAGCAGCACGCCGGCGAAAAGAATGAACAGCACATGGCTCCAGACCGCGCCCGGCCCGCCCCACGCCGCCACGCGGCCGAACAGCCGCGGCAGCACGCCGCCGAAGATCACCAGCGCCAGCAGCAGCGCGTCGAAGATTCCGCTGATCACGCCAAAGCGCGATTTCTCCAGCGTGTACGCCACCGACCGGGCGTAGGTCGCGCCATCCATGATCGCGGCCGCCGCCGGGGGCGCCTCGTCCGCGTGACGCCGGACCTCCGCGCGATTCAGCGCCGACAGCACCAGCTCGCCCGCCAGCCTCAACGCCATGAGGGCCGCCGTGATCAGAAGCACGAAACTCATCTGTCCAATCCACCCGAATCCCTCCCCGCCGCCAGCCCAAAGATAAGTCCCGCCCGAACAACGACGAAGCGCCAGCAGCCTCCAATGATCGGTTTGGTTCCGAACCCTCCTCCGAAGCAACCTCCGCCTGCAACCCGACCTCCGCAGACGGCCAGCCCTTCGTTCCCTTCGTTACCTTCTGTTCAAACTCCGGAAATGTCCGCCGCCCAAAGATTGTTTGAAATGCCCGGCATCCCACGCATCTTTCCGCCTGTGGAAGCCAAGGAAGCTAAACCCTCGTTCGAGCAGGCACTGACCAAGCTCGAGACCATCGTCGAATCGATGGAATCGGGCGATGTGCCGCTCGCGGACCTCCTCGCGAAATTCGAGGAGGGCAATCGCCTGCTCCGGGTGTGCGAGACCCGTCTCAAGGACGCCGAGCTCAAGATCGAGCAGCTGAAGAAGTCCAAGGACGGCGTGACGTTCGTGAAATTCGAACCCACCGCCGAGGCCTGAACCTCGCCCTTTTCGCGATGAACCCTCCCCCCGACGCCACCGCGCCGCGCCTGCTCGACGCGATCCGCGGCCCCGCCGATGTCAAGGCCCTCACGCTCGCGCAGCTCCCGCAGCTGGCCCAGGAAATCCGCGAGGAGCTGATCGCCGTCACCTCGAGGAACGGCGGCCACATCGGCCCGAACCTCGGCGTCGTCGAGCTCACCATCGCGCTGCACCGCGTCTTCACGACGCCGGAGGACCAGTTTGTCTTCGACGTCGCCCACCAGGGCTACGTGCACAAGCTGCTCACCGGACGCGGCGGCGACTTTTTCCGCAAGCTCCGCCAGAGCGGCGGAGCCAGCGGGTTCCTCTACCGCGCCGAGAGCGAGCACGACTCCTTCGGCGCCGGGCACGCCGGCACCGCCCTCTCGGCCGCGCTCGGCATGGCCACCGCCCGCGACCTGCGCGGCTCGCACGAGCACGTCGTCGCCGTCTGCGGCGACGCCGCGTTCACCTGCGGCATCACGCTCGAGGCGATGAACAACGTCGTCAGCTCCACGAAGCGCCTGATCGTCATCCTCAACGACAACGAGTGGTCCATCGCGAAAAACGTCGGCGCCATCTCGCATTATCTCAACCGGCTCAGCACCAGCCCGACCTACAACAAGCTCCACCACGACGTCGAGGCGTTCTTCCGGAGCTTTCCCACCGGCGTCGAGATGAACCGGGTTTACCACAAGTGGAAGCGCGAGACGAAGGACTTCTTCGTCGAGTCGTCGCTCTTCGAGAAATTCGGGCTGCGCTACCTCGGCCCGGTCGACGGCCACAACATCGACGCGCTCGTCAAGAATCTCGAGTTTGCCCGCCACTGCGACGTCCCCGTCCTCATCCACGTCCTCACGAAAAAGGGCAAGGGCCTCGACGCCGCGATCGATTCGCCGGAAAAATTTCACGGCGCCAGCCCCTACGATCCCGTCACCGGCGAAAGCCGGAAGCCGGCGCCCGGCACGCCGCCGAACTATCAGGACGTGTTCGGCAAGGCCCTCGTCCGCTTCGCGCTGGCCGACCCCCTGATCGTCGGGATCACCGGCGCGATGCCCAGCGGAACGGGCCTCGCGCATCTCGCCGCCGATGTCCCCCGCCAGTTTTTCGACGTCGGCATCGCCGAGGAGCACGCCGTGCTGTTCGCCGCCGGGCTGGCGACCAAGGGCATCAAGCCGGTGTGCGCGATCTACTCGACGTTCCTCCAGCGGGCCTACGACCAGATCATCCACGACGTCGCGCTGCAGAATCTTCCCGTGACCTTCTGCCTGGACCGCGCCGGCCTGTCGCCGAACGACGGCCCCACGCACCACGGCCTTTTCGACCTGGCGTACCTCCGCTGCGTCCCGAACGCGACGGTGATGCAGCCGAAGGATGAGGACGAACTCGTCGACATGCTCCACACCGGGCTGAACCTCGGCAGTCCCGCCTTCATCCGCTACCCTCGCGGCGCCGCCCTCGGCGTCCCGATCAAGGAACGGCCTTCCCTGCTGCCGGTCGGCCACGCCGAGGTGCTGCGCGAGGGATCGAACATCATGATCTGGGCCCTGGGGCCGATGGTGCAGGACGCGCTCAAGCTGGCCGCGCGGCTCGAGGCCGAGGAGAACGTTTCCGTCGGCGTCGTGAACGCCCGCTTCGTGAAACCTCTCGACCGCACGCTGCTGCTCAGCCACGCCGCCTGCATCCCGCTCCTCGTCACGATGGAGGACCACGTCATCGCCGGCGGCTTCGGCAGCGCCGTGCTCGAGGTGCTGCAGGAGGCCGACTGCCCGGTCGCGCTCGAGCGGATCGGCTGGCCCGACAAATTCGTGGAGCATGGCAGCAACGTCGAAACGCTGCGCGCCGCCTACGGCCTCGCGCCCGACGACATCTTCCGCCGCATCCTCGACCGCTGGCGGCACCTCAGCAACGAACGCGTCGCGGCCGACGTCTGATTGGCGCTCCGGAATTCGCCTTTCGGAGTTCGGGGCCCGCCGTCCGGAATTCGAATCGTAAATCATCGCCTGCAAATCGTGGATCGCTGAATGTCCCGCGGCACGCTGTTCCTCCTGCTGGCATGCAAGACGGGCTCGCTTGCGCTGGCCCTGCTCGGCTATTGGCCGGCGGCCCTGGGGTTTTTCTTTTTCCCGGATTTCTGGATGGCCTATAATCTCTTTGTGCCGACCGCCCAGGGAATCTGTCCCAGCCTCACGCGTTTCGAGACCGCGCTCCCGGAAGTCTGGCTCACGATCGACGACGGACCGGATCCCGAGGACACGCCCCGAATCCTCGACCTGCTCGACCGGCATCGGGCCCGCGCGACGTTTTTCCTCATCGGCGAGCGCGCGGCGCGGACGCCGGAACTGGTGCGGGAGATTGTGCGCCGCGGGCACGGGGTCGGCCATCACACGCACACCCACCCGGCGGGCACGCTGTGGTGCGCCAGCCGCGCGCGCCTCGAGGCCGAACTCGATTCCGCCTCCGCCGCGCTGGCGCCGCTCGCCCCGCCGCTCCGCTGGTTTCGGGCGCCGGTCGGGATCAAGCACTTTCGCCTCGCCCGGGCCCTTGCGAGGCGCGGACTCGTCTGCGTCGACTGGAGCCTCCGCAGCGGCGACTGGATCAGCCGCGCGCCGGAGACGGTCCGCGACAACGTTCTGCGGAAGGTGCGTCCCGGGAAGATCGTCCTGATGCACGAGGGCCCGAGCGTGCCGGCGCTCCTGCGGGTCAGGGCCATCGAGCTCGTGCTCGAAGCCCTCGCCGACCGCGGCTACCGCTGTGTCATCCCGCCTCCGGAAAAACTCCGGTAGGGCCAGCCTCGTGACCGACAGCGACCCGCGTCTCACGTGGCCGCCGCCGTCAGGCGGCTGATTCACTCATCCTTCCCTCGGCCCGCCCGTTCAGTTCCCTTTTTTTTCCGGGCCAGAAATCGCCGCGTCAGGTGCAGGATCGCTCCGGCCACGAGAAAGATCAGGCCCGCCCCGATCATCGCCCGCCTGTCGCCCCGCATGAAAGCGTCGCCAAAGACAATCACCGCGGCAAGGTACGCCGCCGGCACCACGGTCGAGACCAGCATGTAGATCCCGAACGGCACCCGCGCCAAGCCGAGCAGATAATTCTGCAGAAAAAACGGCGGTCCGGGCACGATGCGAATCAGCAGGATCACGGGCCACGTGGCGTTCGGCTGGATCTCCGGCAGCGTGTGCCCGAACGATTTCACGATCCGCATCACCAGCGGCCGCAGGGCGCGCGCGGCGATCCAGTAGGACAAGGCCACGTTCGCCACGACCGCCAGCAGCGCAAAAAGAATGACCCTCTCCAGCCCGAGAACGGGCGCGAAGACCGGCCCCGCGGCGAGCGTGAAGGGGGAAATCGGAAACCCGAGCAGCGGCAGCAGCGCCATCGCGCCGAAGAACGGCCAGGGTCCCGCCTCGCGGAAAAAGGCCACGCTCCGATCGACCACGCCGGACAAGTCCATCTGGCGTACGGCCCACCAGCCGATGACCGCCAGGAGCGCGAGGATCACCGCCAGCTTGGCGAGGTTGATTTTGCCCCGCCGGTTCATGCCGCCGCCCGGAACCGCGTCCCGTCGCTTTCACGATAAAGCCGGTTGAACATCGGCGTCGCCATCAGCGTCGTCACGATCGCCATGAACACGAGGATCGAGAACAGCGTGGGCGTGATGATGCCGCGCTCCAGCCCGATGTTCAGGATGATCAGCTCCATCAGCCCGCGCGCATTCATCAGCGACCCGACGCCCATCGCCTCGCGGTGGGTTTCGCCGCAGGCCCGGCCCGCGACGTAACAGGCGCCCGCCTTGCCCAGCACCGCCGCGGCGAGCACCGCGATCGCCACCAGCCACAGCACCGGGTCGTTCACGAGGTCGAACCGCGTGTTCAGGCCGGAATAGATGAAGAACAGCGGGAGCAGCAGGGAGGTCGTGAGCGGCTCGATCATCGACTGGAGGCGGGTGACGAACGGACCGCGCGGCATCGCCGCGCCGAGGAAAAACGCGCCAAACACTGCATACAGGCGGATCGTGTCGGTGTACCACGCGGCGAGCATCAGCAGCACCATGACCCATCCCATCGCCACGCGTTCCTCCGTGTCGCCGCGCGCGGCATGCCGCACGATCACGCCGAGGATTTTTCTTCCCAGGGTGAAGAGGAAAACCACGAACACGGCGCTGCCCCCGATGGCGAGAATCGCGATCCAGGGGTCGCGGCCGAAACTCGCGAGCACGAGCGCCAGCACGCCCCACGCCGCCGCATCGTCGATCGCGCCGGCCGCCAGCGCCAGCGCCCCGACGGTCGTTCCGCTCAGCCCGCGCTCGAAGATGATCCGGGCCAGCATTGGGAACGCCGTGATCGCCATCGCCGCGCCCATGAACGGGACCGCCTGGATCGCCGTCACGCCCGCCGCAAAAAATCCGCCCCGGTTCAGAAGCACCCACGCCACCCCGCAGCCCAGCGCAAAGGGCACCAGGATCCCGGACGCCGAGATCGCCAGCGCGCTCCGCAGGCGCGACCGCACGAGGTCGATCCGGAATTCCAGCCCGACCGTGAACATATAGAGCGCGAGGCCCACCTGCGCCCCTGAAAACAGGATCGGACGCGACGCCGCCGGAAACAACAGCTGCTGCAGCTGCGGGCAGAAATAACCGAAAAGCGAAGGCCCGAGAACGACGCCCGCGATCATCTCCCCCACGACCGGCGGCTGTCCGAATCGCACCGCCACCCAGCAGACCAGGCGGCAGACCACCAGCACGGCCGCAAGCTGCAGAAAGAACCGCACCGAAAGTTCAAAGGTCGTCATTTCGCGCAACAAGTGTCGCCGCTCCCTCCCAATCCCGACAAGCCTTTAAGTCCCCCGGAGCTGATCGCGGGTGCGGCGAAACAAAAGCGCGGACAAAACCGGCCCGGCCCGCGATCTTTCGCCGCTCCGCGCTTCCGCGATCGCAGAAAAAGGGGCTTGCTGCGCCGGGCGCCGGGATTTCCCTCAGTCATGCCTTCCCCCGCGTCTTTTCCACCGCTCCTCTTCCGGCCTCCCGCGACCGGTCCGATTCCAGCCGCCGCCCTTTGACCGGTTTGAAGTCACCTCCATTCCCGAAGCTACCGGCATGCCTGTCGTAAACGCTCCCGCCGCGCCTTTCGTCGTGGAATTCGGCCGGCCCGGCACCGCGGTCACGCCGCGGTCGCGCGGATTCGGCCTCGGCCTCGCCATCCCCGTGCTCGTCGGCGATTCCCGCGAGGTAATTTTCCCCCAGCCCGCCGCCCGGCTCGAAAATCCCGGGCTCGACCTTGTCACCTCGGGCGACCTCCTCCTCGGCTGCGTCAGCGAGGCCGTCACCGATGAAGCCGGGTTCGCCGCCCAGGCCCAGGCCCTTTACCAGCGCGTCCTCGCCGCCGTGCGGGGGCGCCATCTGTACCGGATCTGGAACTACGTGCCACGGATCAACGGCCTCGCCGCCGGCTTCGAAAACTACCGCGCCTTCTGCCAGGGCCGCTCGCTCGCCTTCGAGGCGGAATCAGGCGCCGGCTTTCCGGGAGTGCTCCCGTCGGCCTCGGCGGTCGGCACCCGCGACGGATTCCTGTCGGTCGTCTTCGTCGGCGGCAGCATCGGGCCCCGGCACTTCGAGAATCCGGAGCAGGTCCCCGCCTACCGCTATCCCGCCGAGCATGGCCCGCGGCCACCCAGTTTCTCCCGCGCCACCGTGGCGGTGCTGCCGGGCCGGACCCTCACGTTCATCTCCGGAACCGCCGCGATCAAGGGCCACGAATCCGTGGCGCCCCATTCGTTCGAGGCCCAGCTCGACTGCACGCTCGACAACCTCCACCTGATTTCGAAAACCGCCGGGCTCGGGGAAAACCTCGGCGCCAACCGCGGCGCGCAGCGCCATTTCAAGGTCTACCTCCGCCACCCCGACGACCTCGCCGCCACCCGGGCGCGGCTCGAGCACTCGCTGTTCCAGCCGGCCGACCACGTGATCTATCTCCAGGCCGACATCTGCCGCGCCGAGCTGAACGTCGAAGTCGAAGTCTCGATCATCGGCCACGAGTAGCGCCAGGGCCCATCCCCGTCATCGGTCCGTGTCTCGTGACCTTCGTGGTGCCGCCGGTTGCCCCAGCATCTCCCTGATTTTTCGCGCATCCACTTTCCCGCGCGGACTCACCGGAAACGATTCCATCGTCACGAATTTCCTCGGCACCTTCCACGGCGCCAGCCGCACTCGCAGCCGTTCGCGCAGCTCGGTGACGGAGAGCGTGGTCGCCACCGCCGCCGCGAGCGAATCGGCGCGGTCCGGGTGGGGCGCTATCAGCGCGTCCTGAACCCCCGGCAGAGAGCGCAGGGCGCATTCGATTTCCGCCGGGTCCAGCCGGCGGCCCGCAATCTTCAGCATGCGTCCCGTCCGCCCAAGCAGCACCAATTCCCCGTTCGGGTTCAGCACGCCGCGGTCCGCGGGACGAAACCTTCCCTTCCCGCCCACCGCCGCACTCCGCACCGTGAATCGTCCGCCGGGCCCGAAGGCCAGCGTCACGCCTTCGATCGGCCGCCCCACGCTGCGTCCCGTCAGCGCCGCCTTGCCGCTGCGGTCATAGGCGATTCCGCCGGTCTCGCTGGACCCATAGAAATTGTGGATCCCCAGGCCGAATTTCCGCCGGAACCCCTGCGCGATCTCCGGCGCGAGCGGCGCGCCCGCGGAAATCACCGTGCGCAGGCTCTTCAGCTGCCGGGGGTCGATCTCCGCCTCGGCCAGCCCGCGCAGCAGCGCCGGCACCGCCGGGAAGACGGTCGGGCGCCATCGCTGGATCGCTCCCGCGAGGGCCTGCGGCAGGACGGACGCGCCGCTGACGACCGCCGTGCCCTGCAGCAGCAGCGGCAGCACGAGATTCCCGAGCCCGTAGGAGTGTCCGAAGGGAATGCACCCGAGATTCAAGTCAGCCGGCCTGATCCCCATCGTCCGGCAAACCTGCCGGCTGTCGGCCGCCATCTGCGCATCGGTGAACGGCAGCGCGCGCGGGGTTCCCGTGGAACCCGAGGTGATCTTGAGCAGGCAGGCGCCGCCGCGTGACGAGCCCCTCCGCGCCTGCATCGCTTCCAGTTTTCCCTCGCTCCAAAGAAACGCCGCGTCCGCCTCCGCCGCCAGCATCCGCTGCGCGGCGCATGGCTCGCTGGGATCGAGCGCCACCGCGGTGGCGTCGGCGGCAAGCAGCCCGAGGAAAACGCGCAGCCACTCCGGCCCGTTGGCCTCCGCGAAAATCACCCGCCGACCCGCGACGGCCTTCGCGTGCGCCGCCGCCCACTCGCGCCCGATCTCCGCCAGCTCGCCGCGGGTCCAGGTGCGATCCGTGGACGCATCAATCAGCGCGACCGCCCCGGGATCCGCCTCGACCGTCCTTCTCCACAGGGCATGCAGGGTCCTGGCCATGGCTCACGAGCGGGCAAACGCCATGCCATCCGTCGGATGACACCCAAGGACAGGCGCGGGAGGATGCGGATCTCGCATGAAGGACTTCATTGGATTTTGGAAATCGGGTGAAGACGCGAAGTTCAATCCGCCGAAGGAAAACGAGCAAGCGCCATGGGCTCAGCCTCCTGACGTCGGCTGCTACCACCGTTAAATCGCTTTTTCAAAGTGAAGGGCAGGCTCGTCAATGCCGGCGGCCGAGCGGTTCGAGTTCCACTGCCGCCAGCGCCGTGACCACGATGAGCGCCACGGTCATCCCGAGCGCGTGAATCACCGGAATGCGGCTGAAGCCCAGCACGCCGAAGGACGCGGCCGTGCAGAGTGCCGACAGGCGGATCGACGCCGGCGGCGAGGTCCGCGCGGCGACGTTGTCCGAGGAAAAAATCGCGTAGTTGTGGGAAAGGCACACCCCGAGGAACGCGCCGAGCAGGTTGAAGAGGTTCAGCGTCTGCCCGGCGAACCCGAGGACACCGAAGACAAAAAAACACGAGCCCGCCGGGATCAGCGCGATCCGGATTCCCCGCCGCACCGGGTACACCGCGAAGACGCTCGCGATCACGAGACCCAGCCCGACCAGGCTCAGCCGCAGCGCGGACCAGCGGTAACGGGTGAACAGGTCGTTGAGCGATTCGAGCTGCGTCACCTCGAGCGTGTGCAGATCGGCCGGAGGGTCGTCGTCGGACGCATGGTCCACCATCGTCAGGAACCAGTAGGTCGGACCGTGCAGGTTTCCGAGCATCGCGAGCGGGCCGTGGAGCATCCCTTCCAGCCGGCGGGCGAGGCCCGCGTAGTCGCCGGCGGCCGGATGCCCGCGGACCTTTTCCCACGCGGCGAAAAACGGCAGGAACGATTCGGCCAGAAATCCGTGGCGCTCGAGCGCCGCGCGGAACTCGTGGTCGAAGCCCGCCAGCCCGGCGAGCCGCGCCGGCTGCGCCTTCCAGTCGGCCTCGGTCGGCAGCATCAGGCCCAGGCTTGCCATCGACGACCGCGGCGCGGCCTTCGCCTCGAAGGCCATGAAATTCTCCAGGTTCTCCCGCGCCTCCGCCGCCGAACCGCCCTGGGTCAGGAACACCGTGCTCGACGACGATTCGCCAAAGAGCGTGCGCAACGCCTCCTCGTTGGCGCGCAGTTCGGGCGACGGAATGTCGAGCTGGCGGATGTCGTCGCGCCAGTGGAGAAACCACGGTCCCGTCAGTGCGGTCAGGACCGCCGCGGCCAGGAGGCCCCTCACCCCGCGGCGCAGCCATGGCCGGTCGCGTCCCGCCGCGAGCGGCGCGAACTGCCGGGCCTCGAGCATCGGATGGCTCAGCTGCGCGAAGTAAAGCATCGCCGCGCCGAGCGCGCAGAGCAGGCCCGCGCCGACGAAGAGCCCGATCTGCCGGATGAGCGGCAGCTCCGAAAAAAGCAGCAGCGAAAACCCGATCACGGTCGTGAGGCAGCTCGCGAGCAGCGGCTTCAGCAGGCGGCGCAGCTTCTCGCGATACGGTTCGTCCGGTCGCAGCGAGGGCTGCATGTAGATGTAGAACCCGTAATCGATCGCCACTCCCGCGAGCAGCGAGCCGATCACGAACACGAGAATGTGCAGCCGCTCGAACACCATCGTCGAAATCGTCCACGCCCCCAGCAGCGAGATCGCGATCACCGGCACCAGGTGCAGCAGCCGGTGGATCCGGCGCACGAAGAGGCAGCTCACCAGCAGCACCGCCCCGAGGGAAAGCAGGTTGAGGAGCTTGAGCTCCGCCTCGATCCGCGCGCGGCTCGCGGCCGCGAAGCGGTTGATCCCCGTCCATCGCAGCTGCACCCCGGGATGCGCCGCCCGGACACGCGTGAACGCCGCCTCGACCGCCGCGAACACCGGCCCCTGACCCTCCTCCGCCAGCGGCGAAACCGTGATCCGCGCCCACACCAGCGCGCTGCCGCCCGCGCGCGCCCCGGGCGCGGCCAGCCCCTGCGCGCGCAGCGCGAGGTCCGGCACGAGCAAGAGCGGATCCGCCACGGCGAGATCCTGCAGCGCGGCCGCCTCCGGCCGGCCGAGAAAGTCTTCGAGCCCGCTCGCCGCGCGCTCTGCCAGCCAGGCGGCGTAACGGTCGGCGGGAAGATGCGTCGCGACGAACGCGCGTTCGCCCCGGCCCAGCCAGGAGGGAAGCAGCAGTTCGAAGCGATGCTCGTAGACCTCGCGGCCGAGCGCCTTCTGCGACGCGTCCTCGCCGATCACCACCGCCTCGGCAAACCGTGGCGATCGAGCCAGCTCGTCCGCGAGACTCTGCGCCGCCTCGAGAGGCGGACGTCCCGGCGAGCGCGGGTCGTCGACCGCGAACAGCATCACCTTCGCCTGGACGTCGTTGGCGAACCCGCGCAGCAGCGCAAGTTCCGGCGCCTGCTCCCCGGCGGGAATCAGGTCGAGCACATTGGTCGAAATCGTCTTCGCATAGTCGAGCCGCGCCAGCCACGCCGCGCAGAGCGCCGCGAAGGTGGCCAGGACAATTCGCGCGAGGATTTTTTGGCGCACGGGAACCACCGGGTCAGGTCACCGGAAAAAACGGTGCAGGACGTCGCCGGGAAAGATCACGTTTTCCTGGGTGCCGCTGATCAGGATCTCGATGCGCTGGTTCGCGGACTTCACCATTTCGATCCGGTCGATCCGGCCCTGGGCGCCGCTCACCGCCAGCACGCCGACGAGCTCCCCCAGCGCCGGCTCGAGCGGCACAAAGGCCAGCGTCCAGGCGTCGCCCTCGCGCCGGCCGTGCACGGCAAACGATTTTTCCAGCGCCGCCAGGTCGAAGCGCAGCACGCTCACCAGCGCCGAAGTCACCGCCTGCGCGCGGCTGTCCGACGGCGCCGCGCGCTCGCGCCCGGTGTCGTCGCGCATCAGGAGGCCCTGCGAGTCGACGATGAGAATCCGCTGCTCCGGCTCCAGGTAGCGCAGGCTCAGGCCCCGCTCCGGCACGATGCGGATTTCCCCCTTCAGGATCACGGGGGTCCTTCGAAAGGGGAAGGTGCGGCGCTCCTCGAATTTCGACTGCCGGTTCCGGTCCGGCGCCAGCCGGGCGAACAGGTCCGCCCACGCCGGATTCTGCGCGGGCCGGGTGAGCAGCGTGTCGGCGCCCGTCGGCAGGTCCGCCGCGCGCGCCAGCGCGCCGGCGGCCAAAAACAGGAAAAAAAAGCGAAAGGGAAAATTCACCGGGAAATCCATCGGAGTCGGACAGGGATAAGACCGCGAAATGTGAAAGGGGATCGGGCGAAGCACCAGATCGTTTGTGGCGCGGGCCAGCCTCAGCCCCGCCGCCTGCTCACGCCGATCCACCGCCACAGGATCAGCTCGCCCAGCAGCCGCGCGTGCAGCCAGATGAGTTTCAGATTGTCGCGCAGGTAATGGAAATGCGACACCCCGCCTTCCGCCCGCGCGAGATAACGGCACGGCGCGGGGAGATTGATCGTCGGCGCTCCGGCCCAGACCATTCTCACCGCGACCTCCGGATCGAAATCGAAGCCGCGCGCCCGCCGCGTCGAGCGCAGCGTCCGCGCCAGCGCCGCCGCGGGATAAACCCGGAAGCCAAAGAGCGGGTCATCGATCCCCGGCCCGAGAATCTCCATGCGCGCCAGCCCCACGCTCAGCTTCCTCCCGTGCAGCCGCTCGAGCGGCACCTCCGGGCCGAAAACGGGGCGTCCCAGCACGAGCGCCGCCGGCGATTGCTGCGAGGCGGCCATGAACTCCGGAAGATGCGACGCCGGATGCTGGCCGTCCGCGTCCATCGTCAGGACATGCGTGAAGCCCTCCGCGAGCGCGGCGTCGACACCGGTGAGCACCGCCGCGCCCTTTCCCCCGTTCCGGTCGCGCACGATCACCCGGAGACGGGAATCCGTCCGCGCCATCGCCTGCACCGGCGCCGCGCTGCCGTCGTCGCTGCCGTCGATGACCACCCAGACCGGACTCCACTGCCCGAGCGCCGCGGCCACGGTCTCCGCCAGCCGCGCCGCGCCGGTGTTGAAGCTGGGCATGAGCACGAGATGCGTGGTCGATGGTTTCATCATCGCGCCAAAGCCACCGAGATCTGCCGGCCCGCGCGCGCGGTCAGTTCCGCCGCGCTTTCCCCCGGCCCGGCGAGCAGGTCGCCGAGCAGCTCGACCTCCACCGTCATCGGAAAATCCGGCGCGCGCCACCAGGGCCAGCCCTTCGGAACCAGGTCCCGCGGCGCGCGGATGACGATCAGGCGCACCGGGACGCGCGCCCGCGTCGCAATCAGCGCGAACCCGGGCTTGAGCGGATTCAGTTTCGCTCCCGGCGCGGTGCGCGTTCCCTCGGGGAAAATCAGCAGCGAGCGCCCTTCCGCGATTCGCTCCGCAACATCGCGGATCAGATCGACGCCCGAATCCCCGGACACATATCCGCCCATCAGGGCCGCGGGCCCGAGCGCCGGATTCCGGATGATCTCCGGCTTGAAGATGCAGATCGCATCGGGCAGGCGCGCGAGCACGAAGGTCGCGTCGAGCAGTCCCGGATGATTCGAGATATAGACCGCCGGCCCCGCCAGCGCCTCCGGCGTGAACCCCACCCACTCCACATAAATCAGCCGCACTGCGTGGAGCCAGCCGGCCCACGCGCGAAACAGCCGGCTGATCATCGCACGCACCGCGCGCCCGCGCCGCTCGCGGTGCGGAAACAGGAGCATCACGGCGCAAACCGCGTTGAGCATCAGGCCGACGGCGCCGAAGACGAACCACGACAGCCAGCAGGCCGGAACCTGGTAGAAACGGTACAGCGGCCGCGGCGTGGTCATGGCGCGGGAGGATTCAACGGCGTGAAATTGAACCAAAGGTAGGGATCGGCGCGGAGCATGCTCTCGATCCGCGTCAGGAATTCCTGGAAGTGCGCATGGGCGCGCGCCAGGTTCGCCGCCTTTTCCCCGCCGTCGGGCACGAAGAGCCGAGAGCTGTGCACGGTGGAATGCCCGGGCGCCGCCGGCACGCCCACGCTCAGCACCACCGGCAGGCGAAAGATCGTCGCCAGATGGTAGATCGTGAAGGGGAACAGCCGTTTCCGCCCGAGAAATTCAAACGCGGCGGTCTTCGCGCTGAACTCGAGCCGGTCGCATTTCAGCGCCACGGAGCCCCCGCTCGCGACCGCGTCCTTCAGGGCGAACAGGAGGTTCGACGCCTCGTTCACCCAGATGAACCGCACCCACTCGCCGAATTGCTCGCCCAGCACCTCGGTGTCATGGGAGTTCCCCACCCGCTGCCGGACCATGAACACGCGGCGATGCTCCTGCCGCCCCAGCAGGAACCCGGTGAGGTCGGAATGCCCGAGATGGAACGTCCCCAGCAGCGCGGGCTCGCCGCTCGCAAGCAGCGCGTGAAATCCGCTCGCGTCGGGCGCCAGGTCGCCGCGGTGGGGCTGCCCGTTCGCCACGCGCAGGCGGAGCACCAGGAATTCCTCGAACGCCAGAAAATGCCGGAAGACCTCGCGCCACGTCGGCTCCCGCCCCGTGAGCGCGCGCAGGTAGGCGCGCGAATGCGCTCGCTGCACGGGCATGCCCACGACCGCGACGGCGGTGCCGAGCGCGCACAGCGGACGGAAAATGACCTCCGGCAGGATGCGATCCGCACGGGCGAGGAATTGGAAGCCCCAGCTCGGGCCCGGATTGCGCGGGGCGGTCGTCACAGCCAGGTCAGTGTTAATCTCACGCCGGGCGCCGCCATCTGGTCGATCGTCGCGCGGGCGCGCAGCCGGTCGAAGAACTGCTCGAGCGACAATTCGCGCGCCGGCTCGCCGGAGCGCTCGAGCGCCACGCGCGCCACCGCCCCCTCCGCCGCGGCGCCCAGCGCCATCGCGAACGCAAAGGTGCGCGCGCTGGCGTAGCCGCGCTCCAGCAGCCACGTCCCCCGCTCCTCGCCCCCGCAGACCAGCACGCGCGGCGCCCGCGCGAGCATCGCCGTCTGCAGCGCCTGGGCCACCAGATGCCCGCGGCCGGTCAGCGGAAAAAATTCGCCGACCGGATGCTGGCGCCCGATCAGGGACTGCTGCACGGCGCTCGGGTGGATCGACGTCTGAAACAAGGTCGGGCTGGCCGTCGGGAAACTCTCGAGGTACCCCTCGAGCGCGCGGCTCTCCGCATACGAGGACGCATACACCACCGCGTCGTCCGTGCGCGGCGCAAGCCCGTCCAGCGTCGTCCCGACCAGCAGGCCGAGCTGCGTCATGCGGCGCGTCGCGCCGCGCGGAAAGCCGTCCTTCAGCCGCTCGCGCGTCGCCGCCGGCTCCTCGGAGCCCGGATCCTCCAGGCGGATGGCATGGACGTAGCGTTCAGGCATGGGAGAGAAGAAAGGCGCCGTGCGCGCCGCCGAAGGCGTTGCTCGCGCACAGCACCGCGTCGCAGTCGTTGATCGCGAAGGGCTCGAGCGCCACCTGCGGGACAAAGCAGGGCGCCACGCCGCCGACCGTGCCCGGCGCGCGGCCGGAGCGCAGCGCGGCGGCCGCGACCGCCAGCTCCACGAGCCCGCAGCTGCCGAGGGTGTGTCCAAGGCTTCCCTTCCAGGAAACGAGCGGCGCGCCGGGAAACGCCGCGGCGAGCGCGGCGCTTTCGAGCCGGCCCGCCTCGATCGTGCCGGTGCCGTGTCCCTTGAGCCAGAGCCGCCGCCCCGCCGCCGCCGTGCGCAGCGGTTCCAGGCACGCGGCGAAACCCGCTCCGTCCGCGCGGTTCGCGGTGAAGTGGTGCATCTCGTTGTGCACGCTCTGCGCCACGATCGCGAAATCGCCGCGGCGGTCTCCCAGCACGGCGAAACCCGCGCCGTCGCCGAGCCCGATCGAGCCCGTCGGACGATCCGCATAGGGCGCCGGAAAACCGGCGTTGAGGATTTTCAGCGCGTGAAATCCCCCGGTCACAAACGGGCTGATGAAATCGAAGGTGAACACCAGCGCGCGCTCCGCGAGTCCGGCTTCGATCGCCCGGCTGGCGAGCATCAGGCCGAGATGCGCCGACACGCAGGCGTGCGAGACGGTCGTGACGTTGCGGCCCCAGCCCAGTTCCCGCGCCAGCCATTCGACGCATCCGGCGGGCGTGCCGAACGGGAGGTGCGCCGGGTCGCCGTGACGGCGAAACGCGTAGAGGCTGCCGACTCCAAAATTGCTGCTCGTCACGAACACGGGACGATTGGCGGCGCCCCAGTCGTCGGCGGGGATCGTCGCGCGCAGCGCCTGCAGCACGGGCAGCCAGTTCGGCGGCGCGGTTTCGTCGAGGGAGCGTCCCCCCGCGAGCGCGAGCGGGACACTTTCACCGCCGTCGGAGCCGAGGACCGGCGCGAGCGCGAGCGCGCGCTCGCCCCGCAGCAGCGCGGCATGCGTGGCCTCGGCGTTCCCGAAAGCGGTGACGCATCCGGCAGCTTCCAGGCGGACAGCGGCGGTGGGTGGCATGGCGCGCGGTGGAGGGGTCCGCGAACGCGTTCAGGCCGGCAATCGGGCGGGATCGGCGCGCGCCCGGATGAACTCCGCCAGGTGGGCAATGCTCGCGAGGGCCTGGCGCGATTCCTCGCTGCTCGAGATCTTGATCCCAAAACGCTTCTCCAGCGTCACGACCAGCTCGAGCGCATCGATCGAGTCGAGGTTGAGTCCGGAACCGATCAGCGGCTCGTCGTCGGAGAGATCGGCGGCGCTCACTCCTTCGAGCTTCAGCGTCGTGACAATCAGTTCCTTGAGAATATTCTTCAGCGGGTCGGACATGCGGAGCGCGATATGTGAGTGGGTCGGGACAAACGCGGCAAGCACCGAGACAAGAGACCGCCCAGGCCGTTCCAAACCCGCTTTTTTAACGGAGAGCACGGATCAAACCCTCCGACGAATCTCAAAGACCCTCAGCTTCGCGCTGGCGCGGATTCCAGAGCATTTTAAATAAAAGTGTGTCCGCCAAGAATTCGGGACCCACTCCGGGTCCGGAAGGAATCGCGGCAAAAATGCGCAGGGGCTCGTCGGCTCCGAATCGAGTCCCCCGTGCGCCTATGGGCGCGATGGCAGCTCCTTCGCCACCCCGGGGCCCTTACGCATTTTTGCGGCCAACCCCGGCTACAATTTTCTTAAAATGCTCTAAACCTTCCGGAGAACGTGGCACACGTTGCTTCCGCCGAAGCCGCTGCTGTTGTTCAGCACATTCGTGGGGCCGGTCTCCAGCGTTTGCGTCGGGAGATCCAGCCCCGCGCACGCCTCGTCGGGCTCGACGAGGTTCGCGTTCCCCGGCGTGAAACCCTCCCGCAGCGCGAGGCAGCAGAACGCCGCTTCCATCACTCCCGACATCGACAGCGGATGCCCCGTCAGTCCCTTTGTGCTGCTCACCCGCGGACGCGCCCCGGCGTCGGTGAAAATTTTTCGCAGCGCGAGCGCCTCCGACCGGTCGCCCGCCGGCGTCGAGGTGGCGTGCGCGTTCACATAATCGATGTCCCCCGGCGCGAGCCCCGCGTCCGCCAGCGTGCGCCGCATCGCCTCGGCGAGGCCCGCTCCCTCGGGGTGCGAAACCGCGATGTTGAAACCGTCGGCGGCCTGCCCCCATCCCGCCAGTTCGGCGTAGACCGGCGCCTGGCGCGCGCGCGCGAGGGTCTCCTCCTCGAGGATCAGGCACACCGCGCCGCCGGAACCGACAAAGCCGTCGCGGCCGCGGTCGAACGGCCGCGAGGCCGTCGCCGGATCCGCGTTCGTGGAGAGCGCGCGCATCGCGGCGAACGGGAGAAGCGTCTCCGCGTTCACCTCCTCGCCGCCGACCACCAGCATGCGCGTCTGCCGGCCGAGGCGGATGTCGTCGAGCGCGCAGCCCAGCGCGTGGCTCGACGACGCGCAGGCCGCGACGAAACCGCCGACCGCGCCGCGGATGCCATAATGCGCGGCGAGGTTGAAATTCAGCGTGCCGGCGATCGAGGCGACCACGCCCATCGGATTCCCGCGCTCCCCGCGCACGGCGTGGAGGTGCGCGAGGTGATGGTGCAGCATGAACGCCGAGCCGGCGGAGGCGCAGTAGAGCCCGGTCGCGCCGTCGGTCAGGGCCCCGCGCGCCAGCTGCGAATCCTCCAGCGCCTGCTCGACCGCGCACAGCGCATACAAACCGTGGGCGGACAATCCGCGGAGCGTCTCCCGCGGCAGCTCATAGCGCGCCGGATAGCGCCAGTCGCGCCAGCTGGCGGAGTCCGCCTGGAAATCCTTGATCGTCCCGGCGACGCGCACCGGCAGCGACGGGTTGCCGAGGAACTCGATCCGCTCCAGCCCCGGCCGGAGCTCCCGGAGGCTTCGCCGCACTGCGTCGCGGTCGTTGCCGATGCTGGTGATGAAGCCCAGGCCGGTGACGAGCGCCTTCCGGCTCATGCGGGCGGGGCCGCGCCGGGCTGGGTCGCGAGTTTCCGCCGCACGAACGCACGGAGGTCGCCCACGGTCCGCACCCGCAGGATCTCGTCGTTCGAGATGCGCACGCCAAACAGATCCTCGAGGAAAAACACCATCTCGGTCAGGGCGACCGAGTCGAATCCGAGATCCGCCACCAGGGCCAGCGTGTCTTCCGGGACGGTCGTCGGCGCCCTCTTCTTGTCGGGGCGGTGGTCCAGCATCACCGCCATGACCACGATGTCGGCGTCGTCCGGGACGCGCGTCAGCACGAAGCGGGCGTAGGCCTGGCGCACGGACTCCGGGAAATGCCGGCCCAGCGTCTGGATCGCATCATTCGAGGCGGCCAGGGCCGGGGACGGTTGCGGGGAGGGAACGGAGGACATGGTAAGCTCAGGCGGACTGGGCGGGCGCGGGTTTGGCCGGAAGCGCGACGGGGGCGGGCGCGGAGCGAAACCACGTCCGCCAGCCCTCGCGCAGCTCCAGGCCGGCCCAGAGGCAGAGCAGGCCGGTGACGCGCACCGGGAGGCGGCGGTTGAACTCGTAGCTGATGAAGCCGAAATACCCGAGATGGTTGCGCCGGCCCCAGGTGCCGCGGCGGCGGCGGTCGCGCGCGATGGCGACGAGGCGGCGGTTGTAGAGTTCCATCAGCCGGAAGGGCCAATACGATTTGGGATGGGCGAAGGGAGGCGTCTCGAGGATCCGGTTGCCGTGAAGAAACGGCTGCCTCACGATCCCCAGGTAATAGAGCCCGAGGTCGAGGCGGAACGCGAGCGTCATGAGCTCGAAGTCGCCCATGTAGTAATACTTGTCCAGATACAGCGCGCGGAACCACCGGTCGTAGCTCTCCACGAAATTGCGGTTGTGCCGCTCGACCCGCGGAGCCGCCGGCTTGCCGAGGAAAGTGTCCGTGATCAACGCCGTCGCCGCGCTCGCCGAAAACGAGATCCAGTCCATCCCGGGCGAATAAAACGGATCGATGAAGCCCGCGGCGTCGCCCACCAGCACCGCGCCGTCGGTCGCGTACGTCGTGCTCGAGTACGCGAGGTTGCGCCGGAAATGCATGTCGCCCTCCTGGTACGACGCGTTCGCCAGGATCTCCCTCGCCAGCGGGTGCGTGCAGAGCATCTCGCGCAGCCTCTCGCCGAGGCTCGGACCCGCCGGCAACTCGACGATGCGCTGGTCGTAGACGACGCCGACGCTGACGTCGCCGCCCTTCAGCGGAATGATCCACGCCCACCAGCCGTAGCCGGTCACGTGGTTGGTGGCGGTCGAGCGGACGCCCTTCGCACGGTTCGACCACGCGGGATATTTTTCGGCGAGCAGCCGGTCGTCGAGGGAAACGACGTTGGTCCACCGGCTCCAGCAGGTCGCGGTGGGATGCGCCGCGTTCGGGCGGTGCCAGCCCTCCTGGCGCGCGAGCAGGGCGTTGACGCCCGAGGCGTCGACGACCCAGCGCGCGGTGGCGGTCTGGGGGTTTCCGTCGGCATCGTCCCATTCGACCGTCTGCGCGCCGCCGGACACGAGGTTGACCTTGCGCACGCGGACGAGCCGCCGGAGGACGGCGCCCTCCTTCACCGCGACGGCGAGCACGTGTTCGTCGAGCACGGCGCGGTCGACCTGGTAGCCGGGCAGGCGCACGTTGTAGCGCGGCCCGGTTTCGCTGCACTGGTCGAGCGAGCGCGCGGATTCGTTCGCGAACCAGAAACGCATGCCCTGCTTGGGCAGGTGTTTTTCGAGCAGGTGGTCGGTGAGACCGAGGACGCGCCCGAGGAAATAGGCGCTGATCTCGACGGTGGATTCGCCGACCCGCCGCTTGAGCTGCTCCGAACGCTCGAGGATCAGGAGGCGCAGCTGCGGATTGCGGCGCAGCAGCAGGCAGGCCGTGGCTGCGCCGGAAAGGGCGCCACCCACCACGATCACATCCCAGTCTGTGCGCTGCGTTTCTTCCATTGGGGCTCGCATAGAACTTTCCGGCCGCGGAAGCCGCAATCGCAAAGATGCGGACGGTCGCCTCTCAGACCGCCTTGGCCGGCAGGGGTGGCCGAAAGGCCAGCGGCGGCGCGAGCCGGAGCCAGTGCTGGAGCCGGCAGATGAGCAGGAAGAGGTTGAACCGCCACCACAGCGCCCACGTCAGCTTCGCGTGCCCGGCGACGATCGAGGTCAGCCCCGGCATCAGATCCCACGGCACTTCCTGGCACATGAAGACGGCGAAACTGGTGTTGTTGTAGAACATCGCGATCAGCCGTCGGAAGACCCCCGCATGACGCTTGATCGCGCGCGTGTAGCCGCGCCGCTCGGCGGCCGTGAGCGCGCGCCCGGTTTCGTCCGCCCGGGCGATCAGGCCCGCCGCGAGCTGCGCCGACCAGAGGGACATGTAGACCCCCGAGGAAAAAATCGGGTCGAAGAACCCTGCGGCGTCGCCCACGAGCAGGACCCGTTCGCGCGCGAGCTCGCGGCGGAAATACGTGTAGTCGCTCATGACGCGAAACTCCATCATCGGCGCCGACCCCTGCATCAGCTCGCGCAGCCTGGGCGACCCTTCCACGGCCTGACGAAAAAATTCCGCCGGCTCGACGTTCGCCCGCCGCATGGCCGCGAGCGTCGTGACGAGGCCCACCGAGGTCCGCTGCTCGTCGATCGGAATGATCCAGAACCAGCCGTCCTCCAGGCGCACCACGATCGTGTGGCCGGCGCGACGCCCCGGCGGACGCGCCACGCCATGGAAATGGCTGTAGACCGCCATTCGCCTGACCGAGGTCGGCGCGTCGAGCGCGCGCTTCTGGTCCGTGACGAAAAAATTGTCGCGCCCGCTGGCATCGAGCACCCAGCGCGCCGTCACGGTGGACGTTCCCGCGGTGTCCTCGAGCTCGACGCGGCTGGCGTTCCCCTTCGATTCGATCGCGCGCACCGCGGTCTGCATTCGCACCTCGGCGCCGAGCGAGCGTGCATGGTCGAGCAGGATGGCGTCGAATTTCGCGCGCTCGACCTGGTAGGTGCTCTCGAGTCCGGGAATGAGGCTGTGGCGGAAATCCACCTCCTTCTCCTCCTCCCCGTGCGAGACGTAGAACAGCGCGCCGTACTTCGGAATGAATCCCGCCGCCTCGATCTTGGGCCAGGCGCCGATCTCGCGGAGAATCGCGTTGCTCGTCGGCAGCATCGATTCGCCGATGCGAAAACGCGGAAAAGCGCATTTCTCGACGACGAGCGTCCGGTAATTTTTCTGCCGGCAGTACGCCGCGGCGCAGCTTCCGCCGGGCCCGCCCCCGATCACGAGCACGTCGTAGTCCGCATCCATCGAAAAAACTCAGCACCTGACCTCCGGGTTGGTCAAGCAACCGGATGGGCCGGGTGGAATGCGTTGTCGCAGACCCTGAGCGTGTTGAACGGGCCATTAACGCGTTGGACGCTCCGTCGACCACCAAGGTCCGCTCGCACCGCCAGCGCATTGGGGGCCCGTTCGACAAGCTCAGGGTCTGCGACAATGCGCTCCACCTCCGGGCAAAGCTTCGCGGGAAAATGAGGCTTGTGTCGGCCCCGATTGGCTATCACGTGAAAGCTATCACTTGATAGCCATGCTTACCGAACGCCAGGAAGAGGTCCTCGATTTTGTCCGCGAATACCAGCGAGCGAACGGCGTCGCGCCGTCGACGCGCGAGATCGCGCGGAGTTTCGAATGCAGCCAGCCCACCGTGCTGAAGCACCTGCAGGCGCTCGCGCGGAAAACCCATCTCGACAAGATGGCGGATGGAAAATGGGGGTTCAAGGCCGCGCAGGTGCAGGGGCACCTTTTCGCCACGCCCGTGTACGGCGCCATCCCGGCCGGGTTTCCGGCGATGCAGGAGCAGGAGCCCGAGGAAATGATTTCAATCGATCCGGCGCTGTTCGGCGTGCGCAACGCCCGCAAGGGTCAGTTCTGGTTCCTCCGCGTCGCCGGCGAATCCATGATCGGCGCGAACATTCTCGACGGCGACCTCGTGGCGCTCGTCCGCCGCGATCCGCAGCCCGGCGACATCATCGCGGCCCTGGTCGACGACACCTCGACAACCCTCAAGACGCTGGTCCGTGAACGCGGCCGCACCCTGCTCCGCGCCGCGAACCCGCGTTTCCCCGACATCGCGCCCCTGCGGCTGGAATCCCAGGGCGTCGTCGTCGGAGTGCTCCGGCGAAAAGTCGCCTGACGGTCCATCCTCCCGTAGCAGCCGCCGTCAGGCGGCTGAACGGATCGCGGTTAATCGGTCGACGCAACCAACAGCCGCCTGACGGCGGCTGCTACCGGAAGGCGCCGGCTTCAAAGTAAAACCCGTTTTCTACGCGTTAGACGCTCCGTCCGTCCCTTGAGTCCTGCTCTCGCCCCCCAGCCCATTGGGCGGTCGCTCCTCAATCCAGCTTCGGCACGTCGACCCAGCGGCGCTCCGCCCACGACTTGAGCCCGAGCTCCGCGAGCTGCACGCCCTTCGCGCCCTGCAGGAGA
>JAQGON010000093.1 GCA_028293565.1 Verrucomicrobiota bacterium
ACATCTCGTAGCTCAAGGCCATCCGCTTCCCGGCGCGGGCGACGCAGAGCGGCGCGGCGTGATTGCTGCCCCATCCGCCGGTCCCATCGGCGGTGTACCACGGCGGCGTGCCAGGATTGTAGAATGCGGCGTCGAAGACTGCATCGAGTTTGCCGCGCGTCAATCCGCGCACCTGATACGTGCCGACCGGGACCAGTCTACCCGCGTCGTCCAGACCGTCCCATGAAACGTGCACGAAGGTGCGGTCATTGAGCCCAAACACTTTTTGATCCGCGACCGGCGCATCGCCGAGCAGATTGCGGATGCGAACTCCTTGCTCGTTTTCGATGACGACGGTTAAGCGCTCCGCCCGCGCCGAAACCGCCACATCCACGGGAATCGTCCCCGCCAGGTCCGGCTTCGCCACCGCATAGCCGCGCACGGGAACGTGCCCTTCCGGCACGAGCTTCGCGTCGCCCCAGGCACGCGTGGCGGTCCAGAAAAACTCGCGGCTCGTCGCGCCTGGTTGGAGATTGTCGGCGTAGCGATGCGTCGGTTTCGAGCCGTCTACGTCGTCGCCCCAGAGGAACTCCAGGCCGAGCTTGAAGAGCATGCCGGGTTCCGCTTTCGGCGGCGTGCGATAAATCAGCTTCCACGGGATGCGCAGCTCCTGCGTGAAGCTCTTCCTATCGTCGCCCACGCGGTACGCCATCGCGGCGCCTTGGCCCAGCTCCGTCTCGCCCGGCCCGCCGTGCAGCACCGTGATGTCCTGGCCGGCTTTGCTCTGGTCGTCGCTCGTCCAATACGAGAGGTGCATCACCGGCATTTTCCCGGCCGTGTAGTACCACATCGTGATCCACAGGTTCCGGTCCGTGTGCATGCGCATCTGCACCGCGTCGGACTTCCAGCCGTCGTTCGGATTGAACTCGGGATTGACCGCGCTGAGCATCGGGCTCGGATCGCGCCACTTGAAGGCGAGGTACAGATTCTCCGCATCATACATGGCCGCCGTCTCGACCGAGTGCGTCTCGCGAATGTCCCAATCCGCAAACGAATGAATGCGCCCCGACCAATCCCAATCGGAGAGATCGCCATCGATCTTCACCGGGCCGGGCTTCGGCAGGACGAGGAGGCCCATGTTGTTGCTTTGGCGGCCGACCATGTGTTCCTGAGCGGGTTCGGCCGCGCATAGCGAGAGGGCGCTGAGCAGGAGCGCGCCGCTGAAAGAAAGGAGTTTCATGGAACAATAGAGGCCGCGGAGGTTGAGCGTGAATGCAGGCGTGACCCGCTGTCGAGTCTGCGTCAGGATGCCGCTCGTGAAACCCAACCCTCCCTCCAGGACCGATCTTTCGCGCCGCTCGTTCATGGCCACCATGGCCGCCGCCGCGCTCGCCCCGCGCCCCACCTTGGCCGCCGAGCCGAAGCCCGCCGAGCGCTTCCCGCTCATCACATTTTCCAAGCCTTTTCAGGACGTCGGCTTCGAGCGCACGGCGGACATCGTGGCCGAGGTCGGCTGGTCGGGGATCGAGTGCCCAGTCCGCGCCAAAGGGCAGGTCCTGCCCGAGAAGGTCGAGGACGATCTGCCGAAGCTGCACGAGGCGCTCGTGAAACGCGGGCTCACGCTCACGCTCATCACCACCGACATCGGCCGGCCCGACCCGCTCAACGAGAGGGTGCTGCGCACGGCCGCGAAGCTCGGGGTGAAACGGTTTCGCACCACGTTTTTCAAATACGACCTCACCAAACCGATCCCGCCGCAGTGGGCGGACGTGAAGGCGGGGCTGCGCGATCTCATCCCGCTCTGCAAGGAGCTCGGCATGAAGGCGGGGTTTCAAAATCACTCCGGCAAGGACATGATCGGCGCGCCGATCTGGGACATTTACGAACTGGTCCACGATCTCGATCCCGAGCACATTGGCACCTGCTTCGACATCGGCCACGCGACGCTGGAAGGCGGCACCTCCTGGCCCATCGAGGCCAGGCTGATGGAGCCATTTCTCACCTGCGTCTACGTGAAGGATTTCTACTGGGTGAAAGGCCCGAAGGGTTTCGCCGCGAAATGGGGCGCGCTCGGCGAGGGCATGGTGCGGAAGGAGTTCTTCGACTGGCTGAAAAAGAGCGCCTACACCGGCCCCATCTCCCAGCACTGCGAATACCTCCACGGCGACGGCCCCGAGCAGATGGCCGCGATGAAGAAGGATTGTGCGCTGCTGAAGCAATGGCTGGGGCAGGTGTAGCGCAAGCGGGGAGGGTGCGTGGAGGGCACCGCGCCGTCGGTGCCGAGGACGGACACCGTCCGGCCAGCGCGCCCTTCAAACGGCGTTCGTTTTCCAACCAGAAACCACCTCCTCATCCAGTGACCCCGCGGCGAAAGCATCCGGTTCATCAGCCAATCGTGGAGCGTTGGAACGAGCCGTCGATGGTGTTTCTGACCGTCTGCACGATTCGCCGGAAGCGCATTCTGGCTGTGCCTGAGGTGGTTCAATTGCTGGCGGAATCATGGCCGCAGGCCACCAGTTGGATGGTGGGTAAATATTTGGTCATGCCAGATCACGTTCACCTCTTCTGTTCGCCCGCCGAGATCGAGGTGCGCGCGCTCAAACAATGGGTACGCTATTGGAAGACGCTGGCGTCCCGCCGGTGGCCACGTCCTGAGGAGCACCCCATTTGGCAGGAGGAGTTTTGGGACACGCAGATCCGTAGCGCTGCGCATTACGCCGAGAAGTGGGAGTACGTGCGGTTGAATCCCGTGCGCGCTGGGTTGGTGAGGGAGTCCGATGCCTGGCCGCATCAGGGGGAGTTGAATGAGTTGCGGTGGTGAGCCGGCCGGACGGTGTCCGTCCTTGGCATCGACGGCGCGATGCCCTCCAGGCGCTGGCGCGCGGGACGGACGGTGCCCGTCCTTGGCATCGACGGCGCGATGCCCTCCAGGCGCTGGTGCACGGGAACCGGACGGTGTCCGTCCTTGGCATCGACGGCGCGATGCCCTCCAGG
>JAQGON010000100.1 GCA_028293565.1 Verrucomicrobiota bacterium
GGGTCGCGAATGGCGGATCGCCGGCACCGGATCCGCCATTCGCAATTCGCGGTCCGCAATTCAAAATCCCTCGCCCGGCGGACCTTTTTCCCCTCACTCTGGGCTTTCATGTCCGCGCCGATTTCACTGCCGGAACCCGCTTCGCTGGAATTTCCAGAGGGAAGTTCGACCGCGGACCGGCTGGCGGCGTCGAAGGCGTTTCTCCAGCTCGAAGACGCCGCCCTCCGCCGCCGCCACGAGGCCGGAGCGCCGGGCCTGGAGATCGTCGGGGCGCGCGCCGCGATCATCGACACCCTGCTGGCCCGGCTCTTCGACTTTGCCGTCGCCGATTTCACGCGGACCCACGGAAAGCCGCCCGCGCCGGTCGCCCTGCTCGCGCTCGGCGGTTACGGCCGGTGCGAGCTGAGCCCGCTCAGCGACATCGACATCATGTTTCTCTTTCCGGCGAAAACGAAGCCGGCCGCCGTCAAGGCGCTCCTGGAGCAGTTGTCGAAGGAAGTGCTGTATCCGCTCTGGGACAGCGGCTTGAAGGTCGGACATTCGACGCGCAACGTCGACGAGGTGTTCGTTGAGGCGCGAAAGGACATCCAGACGCTCACGTCGCTGCTCGAGTCGCGGCTGGTGGCCGGCTCCGCCGCGCTCTACGAGTCCTTCGCCCAGGCCTACCGGACGTTCGCCACCGCCGAGGACCCGAAGGCGTACATCGCCGAGCGCCTCGACGACCAGGCGCGGCGGCGGGAAAAATTCGGCGACACGGTTTTTCTGCAGGAGCCCGACGTGAAGAATGGCGTCGGCAGCCTGCGCGACTACCAGAACGCCGTGTGGATGGCCCGCGTGAAGCTCGGGATCGCGAACATCGAGGAGCTCGTGACCCAGACCTACCTTCGCGAGGAGGAGCTCCGCGAGTTCAACCGCGCGTACGATTTTCTCCTGCGGGTGCGGAACGAGCTCCATTTCCTCAGCCGGCGCCCCACCGACCTGCTCGACCTGGAGCTGCAGCCGCGCGTCGCCGAGAACCTTGGTTACCGCGAGCCGAACCCGCTTCTGCGCGTCGAGCACTTCATGCAGGACTATTACCGGGCGGCGCAGTCCATCTTCCGGATCTCCAAGGTCGTCGAGAGCCGGCTGGCGCTGGCGATCGGGCGCGACGCGCAAGGCGAGCCCATCTCCCTCCGGGAAAGCCTGCTCGCCTCGCGGTTCCGCCGCAGCCGGAAGCTCGATGGCTTCGTGCTCCGCGGACGCGAGGTCGCCGCGGAAACTCCGACGGTTTTCCAGGACGACCCGGTGCGGCTGATCCGTGTGTTCCGCCACTGCCAGCAACTCGGCTGTCAGCCGGATTTCCACCTGGCGACCCTCATCCGGCAATCGGCGCCGGCCCTACTGACGCCGGAGATCCGCAGCTCCGCTGACGCCGTGGTCAGCTTCCGGGCGATCCTCTCCGAACTCGGCGCGGTGCATCCGACCCTTTCCCTCATGCACGAGCTGGGGGTGCTCGGGCGGTTCCTGCCGGAGTTCGACGCCCTCACGTGCCTGGTCCAGCACGAGTATTATCACCGCTACACGGCCGACGTGCACACGCTGAACGCGATCCGGCAGCTCGACCTGATTTTCACCAACGCGGAGCCGATCACGCTCAAGTACCGCGAGGCGCTGCACGAGACGGCCGACCCCTCCCTGCTTTATCTCACGCTCCTCCTGCACGATATCGGAAAGGCGGACGGCATCCAGGGACATGCCGACAGCGGCGTCCGCCTCTCGGGGCCGATCATGGAGCGCCTGGGGCTTTCCTCCGGGGGCCGCGAAATCGTTTCATTCGTGATCAAAAATCATCTGGTGATGGCACGATTCTGGCAGAAGCGGGACGTCGATGATCCACAGACTGCCGCCGCATTTGCCGAGCTGGTCGAGAACCCCGAGCAGCTTCGCTACCTCTACGTTCACACGTTCTGTGACGCCCGCGGCACGGCGGTCAGCCTCTGGAACAGCTATAAGGACACCCTTCATACCAGCCTTTACCGCGCCACCCTCGAACGCTTGAGCCTTGGCGAAGGCGTTCTCGCGAGTTACGAAAAAAAGAAGCAAATGACCCAACAGGACCTCATCGCCCGAAAAATTCCCGGAATCAGCACCGACGAAATCGTCGCCCACTTCAGCCTCCTGCCGGAACGCTACTTCATCCAGACGGATGCCGACGAGATCACCCTGCATATCCAGATGGTGAACCGGCTCCTGAAATCGATCGCGACGGCCGACACCGTCGGCTCGCTCCGGCCGGTGATCGAGTGGAAGGACGACATCAACCGTTCGCTGACCGTCGTCAACGTGGTGACCTGGGATCGCGCCGGCCTCTTCTACAAGCTGGCAGGCGCCTTCAGCGTCGCGGGCCTCTCGATCCTCGGCTCCAAGGTGATCTCGCGTTCCGACCACATCGCGATCGACACCTTCTACGTGGTCGAACCCGACCGCGGCGTGGTCCAGAGCGGCACCGCGCAGGAAACCTTCGCCCGCACGATCGAGGCGGCGCTGGTGGCGAACAAGGACCTCTATCCCGAGATTGTCGCCCAGGCGAAACGCGTGGCGTCCACCCGCCCGTTCACGCCGGCGGGCGAGGGGCTGCACACGTCGTTCCCGCCCACCGTGGAGGTTTACCACGAGCTTTCGATGCAGCGGACGATCGTCGAGATCCAGGCCCGCGACCAGATCGGGCTGCTGTACCGCTTCGCGAAGACGATTTCGGACCACGGCTTCGACATCACCTTCGCCCGCATCGGCACGGAGCGGGGCGTGGCGATCGACACCTTCTACATCGAGAGCTCCGAACCCTCGAAGGCCATCGACGAAGCCCGCCTGCGCGCGCTCCGCGACACGCTCGCCGAGATCATCAAGCCCGCCGCGGTGGCCACCGCGCGATAGGGCGGCGCAGGCCTCCCGCCTGCCTCCGGCCGTGGCTGGCGCCGATTGCGCATTGCCGACCCTTCGCCCCGACCTCACCGTCGCGAAAACGTGGAAACAGGCCCATCGACACCCGATTCGGTCGCGACGTCCGTGGACGCCAGGGACGTCCGGGCCCTGCCGGCGCTTTACCGGCTGACGTCGCTGGCCAGCCGGCCCGACGACGTCCGGACGGCGCTCCGCGAGGTGCTGGAGGAGTTCATCGCCACGTTCAACGCCGATGCCGGATCGATCGCGCTGGTCAACCCGCGGACCGGCCGCCTCGAGGTGGAGGTTGAGAGCGGACAACCGGGCGGCTCGTCGAGCGTGGGATTGAAACCCGGCCACGGCGTCACCGGCTGGAGCGTGCTGAACGCCCGCGCGCTGCTGGTGCCGGACGTCGCCGCTGACCCGCGGTACATCGCCGTGAGATCCGCGACCCAGTGCGAGATGGCGGCGCCGATGCGCGACGGCGAGCAGGTCATCGGCGTGATCGACCTCGAGAGCGACCGGACGGGACATTTCACGGCGGAGGATCTCGGCCTGCTGGAGCGCCTGACCCTCGAAACGACGTCCATCGTGCAGCAGCTCTGGCGCACCCAGGCGCTCCAGGCGAAGGCGCGCCAGCTCGAGACGCTTCTCACCACGGGCCAGGCGCTGGTGTCGAAACTCGAGTCCCAGGAACTGCTCGACACGCTGACCCGCGACACGCGCCGGCTCCTCCAGGGCAGCGCCTGCGCGCTCTACCTGCACGACGCGGTCCGGTCGACGGTGCGCTTCGGCGCGCTGGACGCCCCGGGCGCGCCGGGATTGCCCGACGGCGAACAGCCCGCCACCGCCTCCTTCGCGGCGGCCGCGCTGCGCACGAAACGGCAGGTCGAATTCGCCGACGTCAGCTCCGGCGATTTCCGGAGCATCGCGGACCTGCCCAAGGACGCGACGCTGCATGCCGCGCTGCTGACCCCGCTGCTTTTCGAAGGGGAGGTGCTGGGCGTGCTCGTGGTGTTCACGGACAGCGCGCACCGGTTCGACAACGACGAGAAGCGGGTGTGCGCGACGCTCGCGAGCCTCGGCGCGGTTGCGCTCCAGAATGCCCGGCTTTACACGCGGGTTTTCCAGAGCGAGGAAACGCTGCGGAAACAGGAGCAGCTCACGACGCTCGGCCTGCTCGCGGCGGAGATCGCGCACGAGATCCGGAACCCGCTCACGGTCCTGAAGCTGCTGCACGGCGGCCTCGGGCTGGACTTCGCCGAAAACGATCCGCGGCGCACCGACGTGCGCGTCATCGGCGAGAAACTCGACCAGCTCGAGTCGATCGTGACGCGCGTCCTGAATTTCGCGAAGGCCCCGTCGAGCCTGCATTCGCGCTGGGCGCTCGCGGACATCGTGGCGGACACCCTGGTCCTCGTGCGGCCGAAGCTGGCGCAGGCCAAAATCCACGTGCTCTACGAGCCGCGCTCCGAAGCCCTGATCGTCGAGGCCAACAAGGGGCAGCTGCAGCAGGTGCTGCTCAATCTTCTCCTCAACGCGATGCAGGCGATGCCGGAAGGCGGGGCGATCGCGATTTCCCTCGGCGGGGGGCCCGAGGGCGGCGCGATCCTCGACATTGCCGACACGGGCGCGGGGGTTCCGGAGGCGGTGCGGGGACGCATTTTCGATTCGTTTTTTTCCGGCCGGCCGGATGGAACGGGCCTGGGCCTCGCCATCGCCAAGCGCATCCTCCAGGCGCACCACGGCGACATCGCGCTCGTATCGACCGGCCCCGGCGGGACCACGATGCGCATCACGCTGCCGCTGGCGAAGAATTGAAGGCTCCGGAACCTTAACCGCGAATGCACCCGAACCCGGCCTTCAAACCTCATATTTTCCGTGACCTCCCTTCCTCCTGAAGATCCCCGCGAGTCGGAACTGGCCCGGCAGAAAATGGCGCTGGTCATCGCATTCGTCGCCATCGGCCTGAGCGGAATCCTGGCGCTGCTGGTGTTACGCCGCTTTCCGCTGCCGCTCCGGATCTTCATCGTCGCCGGCGACGCGATCGTGATGTCGGTGCTCTGGCTGGTCGTGCGGCAGAAATTTTCCGGAAAGTAGGCGCGGACCCTCGATCCCGCCTGGGCCGCGTCACTCGTCCAGCTCGACGTTCCAGTACGCGAGATCGAGGAAGTCCTTCCACATTTCGCGGTGCTGGTTGCCGAGGACGAGCGAGATCACCGGCCGCCACTTCGGGCGGCCGGGCTTGCGGATCAGCCGCATGTGCGCCTCGTGCGGGAGGCGGTTGGCCTTCCTGGAATTACACTTGATGCACGAGCACACGATGTTCTCCCACGTCGTTTTCCCGCCGTAATCGCGCGGGATGACGTGGTCGAGGTTCAGCTGCTCGCGCGGCAGGACGCGGGCGCAATACTGGCAGGAATTCTTGTCGCGCTCGAAGACGTTGTTGCGCGTGAGCTTGAGCTCCTTGCACGGCAGCTTGTCAAAAAACGAGAGCAGGATCACGCGCGGCAGCCGGATTGTCCGGCTCGGGGTGTGAACGGTCTCGAGGAGCTCGATCGGCGGATTGTGCGTCGAGAAATCGATCCAATCCATCATCGAAAACGTCCGGAAATCCTCGTCGTGATGGTGCACCACGTGGGCATGCCCGCGGGCGAGGAGCGCAAAAGCCCGGCGCGCGCCAATGACATTCACCGCCTGCCACAGGCGGTTCAAAACCAGCACCGGTTGATCGAGGGCAGCCTCCATACAGGGCCAACGGATTAGCGGCGGAAGCGAGGAAGTGTCAAGCGGCGCGGCCGCCGCGCCGATTGCGGATTGCGGAGTGCAGAATGCGGAGTGTCAGGCAATGCGCGGACCGCAGGCGCGGCCGGCCGGATTGTTTTTTCAACCTGCAATCCGTAATGCGTAATCGCGGATGCCCATCCGCGGTCACTCCGTTCCCGCCAGCGCCGGCGCGAGCGCGGTGTTCTTCATTTTGATCCCCGTCAATTTCTGCACGATGAGCGGGGCATGCTCCGCCGCGACGTCCACCAGCACGTGGCGCTGATGGATGTCGATCGCGCCGACCACGGTCGCGGGCAGCCGCGTCACGCCGGCGATCTTCCCGACGATGTCCGCCGGGGTGATGAGGTCCTTCCGGCCGACGTTGATGAAGATCGTCACCATGCCCGGCTCGCGTCCGGTCCGGGGCGCGCGCTCGTATTTCGACTTGCGCGGCGGGCCGTCGTCCTCGCCGCCGTGCTCGCCGTAGGGCGGAGCCGAATCGTCCGAACGCGGCGCCACCGCGCCTTCCGGCGGCATTTTGGCCGGCGCGGCGGATTTGACCCAGGCCGGGGCGGGCTTGGCCGCTTTCGCTGGCGGCTTTTCGGCCGCGGGCGCGGACGAGCCGAAGGACGGCTTCGCCGCCCCTTTCGGCGGCCCCGCCGGCGCGGTCGCGCCCTGCAGGAGATGGATCAGCGCCGAGCAGATGTCCGTGCTGGGGTAGCCCTCGTCGAGCAGGCGGTCGATCATCTGGTCGTGCGGCTTGAATTCCTTCGCATCGAGGGTCCGCCGGATCTTCTCGAAGAACACATTGGTCCTCGCCTCCTCCACCTCGTCGAGCGACGGGATTTGCCCGCGGCGGATATCGAGCTTCGCCCAGCGGACCATGCTCTGCAGCTTGTAGAGCTCCTGCCCGGAGACGAACGTGAACGCCTGGCCCTTCCGCCCCGCGCGGCCCGTGCGGCCGATGCGATGCGTGTAATCCTCCGCGTCGTTCGGCAGGTCAAAGTTGAACACCACCTCGAGGTCATCCACGTCCAGGCCCCGCGCCGCGACGTCGGTCGCCACGAGGAACTCGAATCCCCGCCGGCGGAACTT
>JAQGON010000164.1 GCA_028293565.1 Verrucomicrobiota bacterium
GCCTGGTGGACTTCGTTCGCCTCAAACTTTGGCTGTAAGTCATGCCCGCCGATGCGTCCATGTTCAGTGAATCCTGGCACCGCATCGCGGGGGAGCGGACGCAGTTGCGTCCCAGCGTGGACATCCGCCGCCAGCAATACCGGGGCGAACTCTGGTATGTGGTGCGCGACGAGTTCACCAACACCTTCTACCGCATCCGGCCGGGCGCCCGTCGCTTCCTGCTTCACCTGAGCGGACGGCGGACGGTGGAAGAGGCCTGGCGGCGTTGCCTGCGCGAGGATCCGGCTGGCGCGCCCGGCCAGACGGAGATCATCCAGCTGCTGGCCCAGCTGCACCACGCCAGCCTGCTCCAATCCGATCTGCCGCCCGATAGTCGCAGGCTCTTCGAGCGGTTGCGGGAACACCAGCAGGCCCAGGTGCGCAACACGCTGGCGAGCGTTCTCTATCTCCGACTCCCGCTGTGGAATCCCGATCGTTTCCTGCGGCGCCTCCTGCCGGTCGCGCGCGTCATCTTCAGCTGGTTCGGTTTCGCCGTGTGGGTGGCGGTCGGCCTGATGGCGGCGAAAGTGGCCATCGACCATCGCGAACAACTCTTCGACCGCAGCCAGCAGGTGCTGGCCCCCGGCAACCTCGCACTGCTCTTCGGCGCGTTTTTTGTCACGAAAGTGCTGCATGAATTCGGGCATGCCTTCGCGTGCCGGGTGTTCGGCGGCGAAGTGCACACCATGGGAATCATGCTGCTCGTCTTCAGCCCCGTGCCTTATGTCGACGTCACCGCCAGCTGGGCGTTCCGCGAGCGTTGGAAACGGGTGTGGGTCGGGGCCGGAGGCATGTATGTGGAACTCTTCATCGCGGCGCTGGCGGTTTTCGTGTGGTCGCGGACGGGAGCCGGCGTGCTGAACAGCATTGCCTACAACGTCATCTTCGTCGCCTCCGTCAGCACCCTGGTCTTCAATCTCAACCCTCTCCTGCGTTTCGACGGTTACTATATACTGTCCGATCTCGCCGACGCTCCGAACCTGCACCAGCGCAGCCGCACCCAACTCACCAGTTGGGCTGAGCGGTTTCTCTTCGGCTTGAAACAGGTCGCCACCCCGGCCGCCACCCGCCAGGAGGCCGCCTTCCTCGGGGTCTTCGGCATCGCCTCGACCATTTACCGCTGCATTGTCTTTGTGCTGATCATCCTGTTCGTCGCCGACAAATTTTTCGGCCTCGGCTTGGTGGCCGCCGTGGTCGGCGGCGTTTCGCTCTTCATCGTGCCGGTCGTGCAATACGCCCGCTACCTGGCGGGCGAGCCGCGGTTGGAGCGCCAGCGCTCGCGGGCCGTCGCGGTGACTTTGGGCGCGGCGGTCGTCGTGTTGGGCTTTCTCGCATTTTTCCCCTGGCCCAACCACACCTACGCGCCGGGCATGCTCCGCACCAAGGACGAAGCCCGCGTGGTCGCCGGCACCGATGGCTACGTTGTCGAGACCGTCGCCGTGTCCGGCCAGCATGTCGCGGCCGGGGACCTGCTGTTCCGTCTGGCCAGCCCCGAACTCGATTTCCAGATCACCGCGGCCGAGGCCCGCGTCCGGCAGGTCCGGCTGCAGGAAAACGTCGCCCTCGAAAAGGGCGGCGCCGGGATCCGGGTGCTGCAACGCCGGCGGGAGGCAGCGGAGGGCGAGCTGGCCAACCTGACGCGCCGCCACCGCGACCTTGAGATCCGCGCGCCTCTGGCCGGGCTTTGGGTTTCCCCCCGCGCCCGCGACCTGGTGGGGGAACTCGTGGCCCGCGGCCGCCCCTTGGGTGACGTGATCGATCCGGCGACATTCGAGTTCGTCGCCGTGATTGCGCAGGACGATTCCTCCCGGCTCTTCGCCCATCCCAACGCGCCCGCGGAAATCCGGCTCCCCGGTCAGGCCGGCCGCGTCATCGCCGTCAGTCGCGTGGAGCTGATCCCGGGCCGCCAGTCCCACCTCCCCACGGCCGCGCTGGGCTGGAACGCCAACGGCCCGGTCAAGGTGCAGCCCAACGACCCGGACGGCGTCATGACGGCCGAACCTTATTTCAAGGCGATCGCCGGCGTCGGCAACCCCGGCGAGGCGGCGCTGCTGCAGGGGCAGACCGGCTACATCCGCTTCACCACCGGCACCGAACCGCTCCTGCGCCAGGGCTGGCGGCGGTTCCGCCAGATGCTGCAACAACGCTATCAGATCTAAGATGACCCCGACGGACGAAATCATCCGCACCCGGCTGGTGACGCCGCCCCCGCTGCATCGCGGCTTGGATGGCTGGATCCATGGGCTCATCGGCCGGTGGCGCGCGCGGCATTACACGCGGCCGGACTTCGCGGCCGCCGCGCAACGCCTGAGCGAGGCCCATGCGGCGCTGGCGGAATTTTCCGATGAAGCGCTCCAGGCTGAACTCGATCGCCACCGCCTCGCGGTCCGCCGTCACCGGCACAACTGCCTCGCGGCCGCGTCCGCCGCCCTGCCCGTCGTGGCCGAGGTGGCCCGTCGCGAACTCCAGCTCGATCCCTATCCCGTGCAATTCCGCGGCGCCCTCGCGATCCTGCACGGCACCGTCGCGGAGATGGCCACCGGCGAAGGGAAGACGCTCACGATCGCCCTCGCCGCCGTGCCGCTCGGCTGGACGCAGCTCCCCGTGCACGTGCTCACCGCCAACGACTATCTCGCGGAGCGCGACGCCCGGAAGCTCGCTCGCTTCTATCGGCGCTGCGGGCTGGAAACCAGCCGCGTGGTGGCGGACACGCCGCCGCCGGAGCGGGCCGGGAACCACGCGGCCGCAGTGGTCTACACCACGGGAAAAGAACTGCTCGCAGATTTTCTTCGCGACCGGCTCATCCTCGGTCCCTGGCAGGACGCCACGCTCCGCCTGGCGCGCCGGCACTTTCGCCGGCCGCTCCCCGCGACCGGGCGGCTCGTCCTCCGCGGCCTGCACCACGCCATCATCGACGAGGCGGACAGCCTGATGATCGACGAGGCGGTGACCCCGCTCATCATCAGCCGTCCGGTCGACAACCAGGCGATGGTGGACGCGGTCCTCGCCGCCCGCGCCATTGCCATCGAACTCTCCGAGGACACCGACTACACCGTGGATGAACGCCACCGCGAGGCGGCACTGACCCCCGCAGGCATCGCGCGCGCCGCGACCCGGGCCGCCGAGCTCGATAGCGCCGTGATGGAACATCCGCACTGGCGCCGCGAAATGGTTGAAACCGCGCTGCGGGCCGCGCGTTTTTTCCTGCGCGACAAGCAGTATGTGGTGCAGGACGGCGCCATCCTGATCGTCGACGAGTTCACCGGACGCCTGATGCCCGGCCGCCAGTGGCAGCAGGGGTTGCACCAGGCCGTCGAGGCGAAGGAAGGCCTCACGGTGAACCGGCCGGCCGAGTCGATCGCGCAGCTCAGCTTCCAGACCTTCTTCCGGTTTTTTCACCACGTCGGCGGCATCACCGGCACGGCGCGGGAGTGCGCGCGCGAAATCTGGGCCGTCCACCAGCGGCCGTTCGTGGTGATTCCGCGGCACCGGCCCGATCGCGCCCAGCGTCACCGGCCGCGCGTGTTCGCCACGGCCGCCGAAAAGTGGGCGGCCGTGACCGAAGCCATCGCCGCCGCGCATGCCACCGGCCGTCCCGTGCTCGTGGGCACCCGGAGTATCGCGGCCAGCGAGAAACTTTCCGCGCGGCTCACGCGAAAACTCGTCCCGCACAAATTGCTCAACGCCGTCCGCCACCAGGAGGAGGCGGAAATCGTGGCGGAAGCCGGCCGCCGCGGAGCCGTGACCATCGCCACCAACATGGCGGGCCGCGGCACGGACATCCGGCTCGGCGGAGACGTCGTCGCGCTCGGCGGACTGCTGGTCATCGCCACCGAGCCGCACCGTTCGGGTCGTGTCGACCGCCAGCTCTTCGGCCGCGCCGCGCGCCAGGGCGATCCCGGCGCCGGCGCCCTGTTTATCTCGTGCGAGGACGAACTCATCGTGGACTACATTCCGGCCCTCGTGCGCCGCGCGCTGCAGGCGCTGCTCGCGCATCGCAGCCCCGGAGCGCAGGCCGCCGGCCTCGCCGCCTTCCGCCGCGCCCAACGCCGCGCCGAGGCGGTTGCCTTCCGCCAACGCGTCGCGGTCCTGCGCCAGGATCAGTGGATCCAGGAAAACCTGAATGCCGGCCGCTCGGATTTTGGATTCTGAGACTTCCCTTTTCGACAACGAATCCCAACCCTCCCCCCACCTATGACGATCTCGCTCCCCCGCCTGCTGCTGGGTCTCAGCCTTGCCGCAATCCTCGCCCGAGCCCAGGCGCCCGCCCCTTCCGCCCCGGCTGCGTCCGGGGAACCGGCCAACGAGCTCGCGCTCACCATGAGCGAGGCCATCGTCCGCGCGCTGGACTCCAACATCGAGGTCACCATCGAGCGGCTCAAGCCGCAGGTCGCGGAGCAGAAGCGCCGCTTCGCCCTGGGGGCCTTCGATCCGCATCTGGACTTCACCGGAGTCTCCGAGTCGCTCGAGCGCCCGCAAAACACGCGCGACTTTTTCGCAACGGGCCGCGCCGTCGAGGTGATGACCGAGGACAACCTGCGCTTCGAGGGCAGCCTCGGCGGGCTGCTCCCCACCGGCACGCGGTATAACGTGGCCATCAAGTCCTATTCGCTGAAGAACACGCTGAACCGCGAGGCCCTCGCGCGCTTTTATCCGGAATACACCAGCAGCTTCTCCTTCACGGTCACCCAGCCGCTGCTGCGCGGTTTCGGCACGAAGGCCAACCTCGCCGAGGCGGACATCGCGCGCCTGGAACTCAAGACCGCCGAGCAGGGCGTCCGCAGCCGCGTCGACCAGATCGCCGCCAACGTGCTCGACTCCTACATTGAAGCGCAATACGCCGGCGAACTCGTCCACGTCATCACGGAGCGCATCAATGTCGCCGAGCGCCTGCGGGCGGAAAACGAAAAACGCCTCAAGCAGGGCCAGATGGCGCCGATCGATGTCATGCAGGCCGAGTCGACCAAGGCCTCGGCCGAGATCGAACTCATCCGTGCGCGCTCCTTCCAGACGGAAGCGGAAAACCGGCTGCGCGAACTGTTGTTCCCCGATTTCGTCGCCGCCACCGAGACCCGCTTCCTGCTCACTGATCCCTTGGGCGAGGTGACCCTCGCGGAGTCGCTTCCGGCCCTGCGCAACCTCGCGCTGGAACGGAGCCCGGATTACCAGATGGCCCAGCAGCGCGTGGATGCCGAGAAGCTCCGCGTGCGCTATGCCCGCAACCAGCTGCTGCCCCGCGTCGACCTCCAGGCTTCGGTGGGCCTCAACGGCCTTGGTCCCGACTACGGGGGGAGCTTCAGCGATTTCAGCCAGCGCGGCCAGCCCGACATCACAATCGGCGTGATTGCGTCCGTGCCCGTCACCTTCATGCAGGAACGCGCCCGCCTCCGCCAATCGCTGCTCGAGTTGCGCGCCGCGGAGTTCGAGGTCAAGCGCACGGCCAACCGCATCGTCACCCAGGTCCACACCGCATATACGCGCGTGCAGTCGGCCCGGCAGCGCGCCGAGTCCGCCACCCACGCCGTCACCGCCGCCGAGGCCGCGCTGGACGCCGAGTCCA
>JAQGON010000173.1 GCA_028293565.1 Verrucomicrobiota bacterium
TCAACGCGTACTGAATCATTTTTACCGCAAAGGGCGCGAAGGTCGATCACTCGCCTGTATCGGTTTGATCTTCGCGCCCATCGCGCCCTTTGCGGTTAATTCCTTCCGAGCAGCCAGCGCACGGCGCGCGAAAGAGGGCCCATCGGTTCGCCGGGCTGGAACGAGGGCGGCAAACGCCCCCGCAGCCGCGGGTCATCCAGCACCGCGGCGACCGTCCCGAGATTCCTCTCGGGGATATAAAGCAGGGGCTTCCCGTTGAACACCGCCGCATCGCGTTTCTCCTGAAACCTCACGGCCAGCACCACCGGCGCATCCCGGTCCCGCGCCCGCGGCAGGACCAGCCGATGCATCACCTCGATCGAAAGCCCCGCCCAGCCAACAAGGAGAAACACCGCCCAGCCTGCGGCGGCCCACCTGCCCGCCGGCCGCCAGCGTTCGCCCGCCTGACGCGCCAGCGCGATCGCGCACCACGCGTTCGCGATGGCCAGCAACACCAGGAAATCCGCGTAGCGCGACGGCACGCCGCCCTCGAATTCTCCGCCGCCCCCGCGCGTCCATGCCATCGCGCCGGCCATCGCCATGCCCCACCCGCCGAGCAGCAGGACAAAATCCTCGCCCGCAACACCCCGCCGACGCCGCGCCAGCCGAAGCAGCACCGCCAGGATAATCGGGAAATTCATTCCCCACGCCGCGACCGCCGTCCACACATGCGGCCAAGCGGCAGCCTGTCCCAGCGCGCGGAGGAATTCCCTCGCGGAATGCGGCCGCAACCCGGCGTGCCCCGCGACTTCCGTACGCAACGCCAATGCCAGCACGACCAGCGCCAGCAACGGCCAGGCGCGCGCCACGTCGCTCCAAGTGACGCGACCTCGCTCAATCCCCCGCAGCACCAAACCCGCCGCCAGCACCCAGGGGACAAGGAGGCCTGCGCCCATTGCGAACATCGCGGCGGTCCCGCAGACGATTCCGGCAAACTGCCGACGGATGGAAGCCCCTTCTCCACCGAGCAACGCGAACGTCGCGATCGAAAACAGCAGCGCGAAATAAACCGACGACTGAAATCCCCAGAGCACGTTCTGCCAGGCGAGGTGCGGAAGGAAGGCGGCCACCATCCCGATCGCCACGATCATTCGCCCGCGGCCGGCAAAATTTTCCGCCAGCCGCCACGCGAGCGTCGCCGCCACCAGTGCGCGCAGCACCGCGATGGCCGCCAGCTGTACCAGAGGATCCCACTGGCCATTGGCGGCGAACAACCCGAGGTCCAGCGCACGCGTCCACGCGATCCGATGTTCGTTGTGCGGCTGCAGCAAATCCACCGCGCGCCAGCCGCCGTCGACCCAGGCCGGATATAGCTGGCGGCCTTCCGCCGACCACTGGTCCTGATAGGGTATGTCCGTTCCCGCCCCCGCCACGAGGGCGAGCTGCACGATCAGGACGATGATTCCGGCCGCCATCGCCGGTCCAAGGCGCGACGCGAAGCTGGGATGAGCCGGCGCCGATGCGATGTGCGCAGCCGAGAATCGCGCGGTCATGGCGGCCGCACCTCGTGGCGGCCCTGCAGCGCCGCGCGGCCTCGTGCCAGGATTTTCCAGGCGCCAAAGGCCGCCCGGTATTTCCACCGCACCACCGCCGAGCGGCGCGGATTGAAATGTTTGAGGTAAACGTCGCGGTTCGCGTCGAAGATCGCCGCCGACATCGCCGCGTGGTCCTTCGCCACGCTCACTCCCTTGAGGTGGACGATGCTCACGCTGCCGTCGTAAACAATCTTCCACCCCGCCCGGGCGACGCGGATGCACAGGTCGAGATCGTCGCCATACATGAAAAAATCGGGGTCAAACACCGCGCCGTCCGGCGCGACCTCCTCCAGCATGCGCCGCGGCGCCAGCATGAACGCGCCGTTGATCGCCCCCACTTCGTAGCTGCCGTCGACCGGCCGGTGCGTGAGATTGTAGCCGGCGAAGAGCGCCCGCCCCGGAAACGCCGCCGCCAGCCCACTCGCGCGGCAAAAACCGTCCCACGGCGTGGGGATGCCGCGCCGGCAGGCCAGGTCCATCGAGCCGTCGGCGCGGACCAGTCGCGGCGAGATCAATCCGATGCGCGGGTCCGCCCGCAGGCGCGCGAGGCAGTGGGACAACGCCGCGCCGTTGCTCACGGTGTCCGGGTTGAGAAACAAGACCGCCTCCCCGCGCGTGCGCGCATAGCCGAGATTGTTGGCCCGTCCGAAACCGAGGTTCTCGCCGACGGCGACATACTCCACCTCGGGGAACCGGCCGCGCACGATGCGGCCGGTGCCGTCCGCCGGGAAATTATCCACCACGACAATCTCCACCTCCCGCCCTTCCAGCGAACGCGGCAGCGACGCCAGACAGGCCGCGATCTCGTCCTCGGATTTGTAGGCGACGACGACGACGGAGAGCAGCGGCGTGTTCGACGTGGACACTTTGCGACGCTGTGCGATGCTGCGCGTGAACGCAATGCCTCCCGATTCGCCGCCGCTCATCAGCGTCATTGTCGTCTGCAAGAACCCCGGCACGCGGCTCCACTCGGCACTCGCCAGCGTCTGGAACCAGCGCGGCGTCCAGCCTGAACTCATCGTCGTCGACGGCGCGTCGACCGATGGCACGGTTCCCTGGCTCGAGTCCCGCCGCGCGCAAATCGCCACGCTGATTTCCGAGCCCGACAACGGGGTCTATGCCGCCATGAACAAGGGCCTCGCCGCCGCGCGGGGCGAGTGGGTGCTGTTCCTCGGCTCGGATGACGAGCTCGGCGGCGAAATCGCGCTGAGCGAAATGCTCGCCTTCCTTCGCAGCACGGGCAGCGGCGTGGTCGTCGGCGAAACCGGGTACCGCGACGGCCGCGTCTACCGGCTTGCGGCCGCACCCCGGCCCATCGCCCGGAATTTCGTGCACCACCAGGGTGCGTTTTACCGCCGCACGCTTTTTCTCGAAAACGGCGGCTTCGATGGCTCGCTCGCGATCATGGCCGATTACGATTTCAATCTCCGGCTCTGGAAAAATCACGTGCGCTTCAAGCCCGCCAGCCTGCGCATCGCGACGTGTTCGCCGGGGGGCCTGAGCGACGCGGGACGCTGGCGGGGCTATCGCGAGGAAATCGGGGTGCGTCACCGGCACTTTGCCGCCTGGCGCTGCGTCGCGTGGGATGCGCTCACCGTGATCCGCTACCTGCGCAAAAAAATTCTCCGCAGCCTGGCCAGCGACTGACCCGACCAGCGGCCGAGTCCAAGGCGCCCGGCCCAAAAACCGTCGCCGACCCGCAGCCAGTCGCTGCCCCAAAATGCCCGCAACGCCAGGCCGCGCCAGAATTCACGGCCGAGCCGGGCGGGCCGTCGCGGGAAATCGAAATCGGGATGGAGCGACCGGATTTCTTCGCGCGCCGACCGCAGGGCTCGCCAGTAAGGGCCGTAGATCGCCGAACGCAGGCGCCGCGGCATGACGCCGTAGTCGAGCTGGCCGGATTGCCACCAGGCATCGCCCCAGATCGGGCGAAAGCGCGCAAAATGAAACAGGACGAGCCGGGAGCCGTCGGCCGTCACCACCCCTTCGCGGGAAACGTCCAGCCGATGTCGGCGCCAGTTCCAGGGCGCCAGGTTCACCCCCGGATCGTCCAGCACGAGCAGCGCGGCGCCCCATTGTAGCGGCCAGGCGTCGAGATATTTCTGGTCCGCGTAACGTCCTTCCTCCAGGCGGTCGTGACACCACTCGAGGCACCGTCGCCGCCAGTCGTCCAGACACGCCGTGCCCATCGCATCGTTACGAAACGACTCCACACCGACATTGAAAACGCCGTGCTGCTCGTAGTGTTTCAGCCATTCGGGAAAACGGTGCGCCGTGATGAGAATGCTCGCGCTGGCCCGGTCCATGGCCTCGAAGATCGCCGCCGGGCTGGAAAAGAAAAACGTGTCCGCGTCGACGTACGTGATCCGCCCGATCTCCGGATGGGTCCGGAGCAGCCAGCGCGGCCAGCACGGCGAGAGCGTGAAGAAATACTCGACGCGTGAGCGATTCGCTTTCGCGGCGATCAATTCCGGATCGTCCGCCTCCAGGGCATCCAGCGCAACGACCCGAATCCCGCTGCCCATTTTGCGCAGGACGTCCGCGGCGGATTCATCGAGCGCGAGCACCCAAAGCACCGCCCCGGGATCGTGCACGGCCAGCGAGCGAGCCAGCGCGAGGCCCTGGATCAGGAACCCGCGGTCGAAATAGGTGCAGTAATGATTCATCCGCCCTGATTCCTCACCGGGCCGCCCCGTCCGCGCGTTTTTTCGCCCAGACCACGTTGTCGAGGTAAAAGTCCTCGTTCCCCGGAAGAACGGCGCCGAGGACCGCGCCCGCGACGTTCACCGGCGCGATGAGGGCCAGCTGGGTGGCCAGGTTCACCCATCGGTTGCGGGTCACCACGACCTTGTAGAGCCACGCCGAGGCGAGCTGCGCCACCGCGCGCGCGTCCGCCATGCTCTTCCGTTGGACGATCACCTCAAATCCGGCGCGCTCCAACAACGCCCGCAGTCCAAACGAGGTATACCGCCCATAATCGTGGGGCTGCTCGTGCTCGTCCCACATAGCGGGAACGGTCAGCAGCAGGCTTCCGCCCGGACGAAGCACCCGGCGGATCTCCGCCAGGAAAGCCTCCGGCGCGAACACGTGCTCGAGCACCTGGGAGCACAGCACGCCGTCGAACCGGCCATCGGGCAGCGGAAAAAATTTCCCGTCGTAGAACACGTCGGCGGCCCCGAGGGATCGGGTCAGCGCGTTGTCCACATCCAGCCCGACGTACTGGGTCGCCGGGATGTGCGCCCGGTAAGGCTTGCTTCCGCAGCCCACGTCAAGGACCTCGCCGGTCAGCTCCCGGAACAGCGGCCGCAGCGTCTCGATCAGCCCGTGCCGCGCAAAATAAAACGGATTGACCAGCAGGCCGAGGAGGCCCGGCTCGAATTGTTCGCGGCGCCAGCGGGCGCGGAGAGGCGTCGTTGTCACGGGGCGGTTCGGCTCTCCCAGCTGCGACGCAGCCGGCGAAGGATTTTTCGCGCGAGCCTGAACCGCACCGGCGGATTGGCCGCCCGCCACAATTCGCGGCACTGCGGATTTTCCCGCGGCTCGGGCCAGGCCGCCGGGGGCGCGGGGCGCACGACGGGGTTCGCCCAGGCTCCGGCCAGCGCGGCGTTCGTCGCCGTCGCGTCGAATCCGCAGTGGTCCACCATCGACCAGGGCGGTCGCAGGCAAAGCCCGCGGTGCTGGAGGTGATGATAAATCCACCGCACGGCCCACGTGTTCTTGCGCTCCGCCTCCGCCGCCATCACCGGCAAATCCGCGCCATAGGCATCGGCGCTCACTCCGCCCTGCTCGGCCGCGGCCAGTTTTTCGCGGGCGGTCTGGTCCGTCATCCCGCGCCAGGACCGCGGCCACGTCCCCCACACCCAGCACTCGGCGCGTCCGTCAAAATACGGCTCCTCGCCGATCCCCGACGGCGTCACGCGCGGGTGGGTCCAGGCCGTGATGCTCATCACCCGCGGATCGGACGCGTACCGGCGCAGGGCCGCACACGTCCACGCATAGGTTCCCGGCGCGGCGACGAGATCGTCCTCCCAGACAATGAAGGCGTCATGTTTCGCCGCGATCTCGCCCACTCCGCCGAGGATATTGCGCCCCAGGCCCAGATTCGCGGAGCGCTCCACGATTTTGACCTCGGCCCAGTCGATCGCCCGCAGCTGCTCCCGCACCGCCGCGACGCCAGCCGCATCGGCCGGCCCTTTCGATCCGTCGGCGTAGGCATGGATCAGCGGCACTCCATTTTCGCGAAGGCACTCCAGGGTGCGCCGCAGGTGGTCGGGCCGCGCGTAGGCGAAGAGCACCACTGGAATCACGCTGCTCATGTCCGGCGCAGGTATCTCCAGCCGAGCAGGGGAACGAGCAGCGCCCTCGTCTGCATCCGCGCCGTGGAGCGGGTGGCGGCGGAGAAATAGGACGACAGCCACGACGCGAAGGCCTGGGACACCACCGTCGCCGCCGCGGCGCCCAAGCCTCCCCAGCGGGGAATGACCATGACATTGAGCACGATGTTGATCACCGCGCCCGTGAGGGTCGCATAGAGATAGAATTGCTGCAGTCCTTCATTCACGAGCCACTGGCTGCGAGCGACGCCGATGAAGACAAAGACACTCGACCAGATGTGCACCACCACAATCGGCGCCGATGCCGCGAAGGTCGGCCCGTATGCGACGCGGATCACCCACGGCGCGGCCAACGCCATGGGAACCGAAAGCGCATAGGCCACCGTGGCGTTCACGTCGTAGTAATGCTGCAGCCGTTCGCCGTAGGCCTGGTCGCCGCGTTCGCGCGCGCGCATCAACGCCGGCAGCAGGCTGGCGCCGAGGGCGATCGGAAAAAAATACCAGATCTCGGTCAGCCGCGTCGCCGCCGAATAGATTCCCACCGCACCGGGCCCGGCGAGATGACGCAGCATGACTTCGTCGATCTTCATATACAGCGTGATCGCGAGACCCGCGAACATCAGCGGCCACGACTCCAGAAAGAGCCGCCGCATCGTCGCCGCCTTCGCCGCCTTCCAGCTGAACTGCAGCCCCGCCCGGCGGGCGAGCCACGTGATTCCGACCGCGGCCAGCGCGGACTCCATCACGACCGCCAGTCCGAATGCCGCCAGCGGGGCGTCTTGGACGACGAGGAGCAGGCGCACGCCGGCCGCCGCCGCCAGTGCCGCCGTCTGGGCCATCACCGCGAACTTCGCCCGCAGATGCGCCTGGAGCCACAAATCCGACACCAGCCAGGCCGGCTGGAACAACGTCACCGCCAGGATCATGAGCAGCCGCCGCTCCTCCGCGGTGGGCGACCACGTCGTGAGCACGATCAGGCCCAGCACCGTCACCAAGCCCGCCATCAGCCGGAGCGCCGCCGCGCTCGCGAGCAAGCCAGCCTCGCTGCCCGAGGACTTCAGCAGGTCCCGTTTCACCACCGCCTCCAGCCCGAGTCCCGCCACGCCGCTGAGGAGCGTGACCACCGCGATGCAGTAACTCAGCACCCCGAGACGCTCGGGTCCCAGATGCCGGGCGACGACAAAGCCGACAACCACGCTCAGGACAAAACGCACCGCCCGCTCGCCAATCAGCCAGCCGAGGTTGACCGCCGCCCTTTGAAAACCGGATTTGGCGAAGACATCGGCCAGTGGCAGCATTCGCGCGACGATGAATTCGGCCTTCCGCTCCGTCAAGGGCAGCGCCGCGCCCGTAATGATACGGTGCAGACTTCCGCGGGTGGAATGCGTTGTCGCAGACCCTGAGCTTGTCGAACGGGCCCTAAACGCGTTGGAGGCTCCGTCGACCACCAAGGTCCGCTCGCGCCAACAGCGCATTGAGGCCCGTTCGACAAGCCCAGGGTCTGCGACAATGCGCTCGAGCCGAGGCAAACTGGACCGCCACCGCCGCGACGCGTCGCCCGCCCTGCGGCTACGCGCCGTAAAACTCCCGCACCTGGGCGATCACGAAATCCTGCTCCTCGGCGCCGAGCACGTTGAAGAACGGCAGCCGCACGAGACGGTCGCTGATGTCTTCCGTCACCGGACACTGGCCGGCGCGTCCCCCCAGGCGCCGGCCCATCGCCGAGGCGTGCAGCGGGACGTAGTGAAACACCGCGTGGATGCCGCGCGCCTTCAGGTGCGCGATGAGACGCGTGCGCTCGGCCGCCGTGCGCGTCAGGAGATAAAAGAGGTGGTACGCCTGCCCGCATTCCGCCGGCACCGTGGGCAGGCTGACGCCCGCGCTTTCCCTCAAGCCCAAAAGTCCGGAGTGGTAGCGCTCCCAGCGCGCGCGCCGCCGCGACTGGATGCTTTCGAATTCCTCGAGCTGCGCGAAGAGGAACGCCGCGAGGATGTCGCCCATCACGTAGCTCGAGCCCACGTCGACCCAGGAATATTTGTCGACCTCGCCGCGGTTGAACCGGCTGCGGTCCGTGCCTTTCTCGCGGATGATCTCGGCCCGCGCCAGCAGTTCCGGCTGGTTGACGATCAGCGCTCCGCCCTCGCCGCAGCTCAGGTTCTTGGTCTCATGAAAGCTCAGGGTGCCGAGGCAGCCAAGGGTGCCCAGCGGACGCCCCCGGTAACGCGCGCCGAAACCGTGCGCGTTGTCCTCGACCAGCGCGACGCCGCGGCGGCTCGCGATCTCGCCGATCGTGTCCATCTCGCACGAGATCCCCGCATAGTGCATCACGACTGCCGCGCGCGTCCGCGGGGTGATCAGCGCCTCGAACTGCCGCTCGTCGAAGTTCAGCGTGTCGGGCCGCACGTCGATGAACACCGGCTTGGCTCCGCGCAGCACGAACGCGTTCACCGTCGAGACAAACGTGAACGACGGCACGATCACTTCGTCGCCCGGCTTGATCTCCAGCAGCAGCGCGGCCATCTCGAGCGCGTGCGTGCAGGAGGGGGTCAGCAGCGCGCGGCGGCAGCCAAGCAGTTCCTCGATGGCCTTGGAGCTGCTTCGCGTGAAGGGCCCGTCGCCGGCGAACTGGAGGTTCGCGAACGCCTGCTGCAGGTAGGCCGTCTCGCGGCCGGTGAGGTACGGTTTGTTAAAGGGGATCTGCATGGGTCAGGATTTTTCCGGAACGGCGGTCATCATCCGCCGGCAGTCCGCCAGCGGCACGTTGGCGAGCAGGTCGATCACGGAGACGCCATGCTCGAACGGCTCCGACAGCTGCGGATACTCCGGATAGCCGCCGTAGCTCTTGAAACGGAGGTCGATCCCCGCCTGCGCAAAAAGGTGCTCCTGCCCCGCGAGATACTCGCGCGCGCTCGGGCCGCTGAGATATTCGGTCGCGCCCAGCTGCCGCAGCAGCGAGACGAGCCGCTCGACGCGGTCGCCCTCGAGGTCGAACTCCTTCGCGTGCCGGAACCGGGTCTGCAGTCCGAGCAGGCGCGCGATCGTCTCGGTGCAGTGGTAGTTCAATTCGCCCAGCCGCCTCCACTCGCGCGACTCGTAGAAATCCGCCAGCAGGGGTTCGATCTGCGCGAAATGCTTCGCGGGCCGGTAGGTGTGGGCGAGGGTCTTGCGATGCTCGGCCTGCCAGCGGGGATCCGGCAGCCGGACGTCGCTGATCTTCTGCTTCACCGCCTCCCTCCCGACCGGGATCGTCAGCCAGTGACAGCCGTTCTTCGAGCAGATCCGGTTCCGGTTGCGCCAGTCGTTCTTCGTGTACTGCACCTCGTCGTAATACACAAAGACGTCCGCCTCCTGGATCAGGTCGAAATAACCTTTCCACGGCAGATAGTTCGACTGCAGGACCACCGCGCGCATCGTCAGCCGAGCGAGAGCGGCCGGTCGAGCAGCCGCTGCGGATTCCCGACCACGGACGCGTCGTCCGGGACGTCCTGCGTGATCACGGTGCCGATGCCGGCGATCGCGCGCGCGCCGACCCGGCGGTGGTCCGCCACCAGGGTGCCGGCGCCGAGGAACGCCGCCGTCCCGATCGTGACGTACCCGGCCACGACGACTCCCGGCGACAAACAGGCCGCCGCCCCGATTTTCGAGTCATGGGAGATCACCACCGAGTTGTTCAGCATCACCCCCGCCTCCAGCTCGACCTGGTGATCGAGGTTGCACAGCGGGTAAACGAGCGATCCGGCGCCGATCCGCGCGCTGGGCGCGACGTGGCAGGACGGATGCACCAGCGCCGGCACCCGGCGGCCCGCCGCGAGCAGCGCGCGGATGATCTCGGCGCGGAGCGGCAGGTGCCGATACCCGAGCCCCACATAAAAATCGGCATCGGCGAAGCGCGGTTCGAGATAGGCCTCGAACGGAAACGCGTCCGGCTCGCCCTTCGCGCTCCGGGGATCGTCGAAGCGGAACACTTTTCCCGGAGGATGGACCGCGCCGAGCTGGGCGAGAATCTGCCGGCCGAGCTCGCCGCAGCCGATGATTCCCACCGCCTTCATTTGGTGGCGACGAACCCGAGATACTTGAACATCGCCCGCGACACCGGCAGCGCCTTCGCGAGCGCCTCGCTCACCGTCCGCGCCTGCCGCAGCAGCTCTTCGCGCGGCGCCGCGCCGCTGTTGATCAGCGCGCCCTCGCCGAGAAACCAGTGATAGTGAAACTCCACGCGGGAAAAGCCGGCGCCGAGCAGCTGGCTCCGCAGCGCATTCTCCTCGAAGCCGCCGGCGATGTCCTTGCCGTACTCCGCGTGGTTGAACGTCTCGCGCGGCACGCCGAACTTCGCCTCGATCTCCTCGTCCTTGAACGTCACGGCCTCGATTTCCCGGGCGACGATCGGGTCGTGGCCGCCGTCGCGTTTCAGGCGGCGGATCTCATCCCAGAAATAAAAATTGGGATCCAGGTCGGCGTAAAACTTTCCCCCGGGCGCGAGCGCGCGGTGCGCGGTGCGGAAGGTGGGCCCGACCTCGGCGAGATGATGCAGGAACGAATAGGCCGTCACCACCTGGTAGGCCCCCGGGGCGGCCGGGTAGGTGCCGGTGTCGTGATTCACCAGTTCGATCTTCGCCGGACCCGAGCGATCGACCCGCTCGAGCATCGCCGGCGTCACGTCGACGCCCGTGATGCGCCGCAGGTGCGGCTTGGCGATCGCGATCATGAAACCCGTCCCGCAGCCGAGATCGAGCAGGCTCTCGGCCCGGGTCTCCGCGACCAGCGCCGCCAGCCGCTGCTCGACCTTCGCGACGTTCTCGGGGCGGAAATGCGGCTCGCAGGACTGGTACTGCGCCGCGAGCCGGGTGTGCACGGCGACGTTGGCGTCGATGACTTTTTGATTGATGGAGGACGGCACGTTATTCCGCACGCTGCTTGAATTTTCGGAGTTCCGGCGGCGCATAATATTCCGCGTAGCTCGCCGGGACCTGGGCATCGAAGCCCAGTTTCTGGCGGGCGGCCGGGGAGAGCGCCGACAGGTCAAGGTGCGCCATCGCCCGGGGGATGTCGATGCGCTGCTTCATCCAGGGCCGCGCCATGTTGATCGTCAGCGCATGACGCCACCGGGCGGAGCGGTTCTGGCCGCCGGCGTGCCAGGTGCGCGCGTTGAAAAACCAGACGGAGCCCGCCGGAGCCAGCACACGCCGCGCCTGGGCCCGGAAGGTTTTTTCGTCGGGCGCTTCCGCCAGGCCCTGCGACGCCGGCAGGTGCCAGGTCGCCCCGTTTTCCTCCGTGAAGTCATCGAGCAGGATCGTCGCGCCCATGTTCGTGACGTAACCCGGGATCAGCCGCGGACTGTCGACGTGCAGCCGCCCGGAATAATTCCCCGAGTTCGGCGGCATCGAGGACGACGTGTAGGCGTAGACGATGCAGCCGTCGCCGAGGACGGCGTTGAAGGGATCCGTCAACCCGGGATTGTCGAAGAGCCTCCAGAACGCGCCGCCGTACAACGAGCACAGCAGGACCATCCCGTAATCGCGGTAGTCGCGGGTTCCATGGTAGCTCACCTCGGCCTCGATCGCGGCCTCGAGCTCCTTTTTCACGGTCGCGACAAACGCCGGGTCGAGCACGCCCGGGACCAGGACGCTGCCGCCGGCCTGAAACTCCCGGACGAACGCCTCGCGCTCAAGCATGACCGGCCTCCGCTTCGACATTCACCGTGCTGCGGATCACGTAGAGCGGCCGGCGCTGCACCTCGCGCAGCACCCGGCCGAGGTAAAGACTCGCGAGGCCGGTCACGCTCAGCTGCGCGCCGCCGAGAAACACGATGAGACAGACGGTCGACGTGTACCCGAGGAGGATGTCACGGAAGAACAGTTTCTGGACCATCAGCACGCCCGCGAGCACGGCGCTCACGGCCACCACCGCGAAGCCGAAGAGCACGGTGATTTTCAGCGGCAGGTCCGAAAACGAGATCACCGCGTCCGTGGCCATGAACAGGCGCCGGGAAAAGTTGTAGCTGGAACGCCCGCGGCTCCGCTCCTGGTGAACGACGTCCACGTAGGCGCGCCTGAACCCCAGCCAGCTCTCCAGGCCCGGCAGGTAGCGGCTGCTTTCGCTGAGCGAGTTGTAGGCGTCGACAAAGCGCCGGTTCATCACGCGGACCGTCGCCACGTTCAGCGGCACCTCGTAGCCCGTGAGCTTGTTGAGGAAAATCCCGAACAGGCGCGAGGTGAGGTTGTCGCCCGCGGGACCGGCCCGGCGCTGCCGCAGGCCGAACACGATGTCGCAGTCGTCCGACTCGATTTTCCGCAGGAGCAGCGGAATCTGGTCCGGGTGCTCCTGGAGATCCACGTTCAGCATCCCGACATATTTCCCGGCCGCGTGACGGTACCCGCAGGAAAGCGCGATGTGCTGCCCGAAGTTGCGGCTGAGATTGATGACGCGCACGAAGGCATGCTGCGAGGCCGCCTGCGCGAGGACGGCGGCCGAGCGCTCGTCGGGGCTGCCATCGTTGACGAAGATCAGCTCGACCTGCGGGGCAATGTCGCCGGCTCCGAGGAATTCCTGAAACACCCGCCGGTATTCCCGGCAGAAATCCTCCGCCAGATCGGCGTCGTTGTAGATCGGGACGACGAAGGAATATGTCGGCAGTGGCTGGGCCATCGGCACGACAGCAAGCAAAGCCCACCTCGCGCGGCAAGACGAGCGGCATTTTGCCGGCCCTCCGTTTGAAAGCCCGCCATGGCGCGCGCATTTGCATCGCCCTGCCTTCGGCGTCGCGCCCTAATCCGGCATTTCATGCGTCAACGGAGACTCTTCGTCGCCTCCACAGTCGCGTTCGCCCTGCTCTATCTGGCCTATGGCCTGAAGCGGTTCAGCCTGGGTGTCGATTTCACCGACGAAGGCGCATACGCGGCGTGGCCGCTGCGGATGCTCTTCGGCGAACGGCTTTTTTCCGCGGAACTCGGGACGCTGCTGCGGCCGCTCGCCGCGCACCTTTTCGTCATCTTCAGGATCGCCCCGGGCACCACGCTCTTCGAATTCCGCCTGATCGGCTGGACGATTCATCTCGGGGCGTTTGTCCTCCTCGCGCTCTGCGGCTTCCGGATCGGGGGCGGCCCGTTGCGCAGCCCGCTGATCGCGAGCATCCCGTTCTTCGTCTGTCACCTGTTCGGCCTCGCGTCTCCCTCGTACAACAATCTTTCCAGCGATTTTTTCAGCATGGCGCTGAGCCTTCGACTGCTCGCGGAACTCGGCGGCGCGCGCCGGCCGGCGGCGCTGCAGAGCGCGGCCGGCGGGGCGCTTTTTCTGGCCACGCTGGCTCATCCGGTTCTCGGCGTCGCCGCGGCGGCGATCGTCGGCTACGAACTTTTCCGCCGCGGGCTCGCCGGCAATCTCCTGCGCTGGCGTCTCAGCCCGTCAAACCTCGGAGTGCTCGTCTTCATCGGCGCGTGGATCCTGTTTGCGCTCTACCTCGTGCTCAGCGGCGCGGCCGGGCTCTGGCTCACGCGCGTCCGCCTGTTTCAATCCTTCACCGCTTCCTCGATCGAAGCGCACCCCCGGTCAATGTGGTTCCTGGTGATGGCGTATCCTTTCGCCATGAACCGGTATGGGATCGCGGCCGGTCTGTTGACCCTGGGCTCCTGGTGCTGGCTGCGTTTTTCCGGCCCGGCCAGTCACCACCGGTTCGGATCGCTGGTGAGCGCCGCGACCGGGTTGCTGCTGCTGTTCCTCGTGCTGTACGGATTCAGTTATCACGCGGATTACCTTCCGCTTTATTTCTCCTGCGCGGCCCTTTGCGCCATCGGGATCGCGGGCTTTTCGCGGAAGAATGCGGACGCACCCCGCGATCCCGCTCCTTTCTTGCTCGGGATCTCGGCGTTCGCCGCGGTTCTCTATGCAACGGTCACGTATTACTTTTCCCCGCTGCGGTCGTGGTCTTCGGGCATGCTGGCGCTTCCGTTCGGGTTCACGGTCGGGATCGCCCTGCTGCTCCGCGTGCAGCTGCCGCGGCATCATGCGGCGTTTCGCCTCGTCGCCGGAGCGGCGCTCGCGCTCCTGACGGCCGGAGTGGCCTGGGATCATTTCCGGACGATCTACCGCGACGGCCCTCCCCCGCAGCTGACCGCGGCGTTTCGCGCTCCGAAACTCGCGCGCATCCGCACCACGCCGCAGCGCGAGCAGTCGGTCGATGCGCTCTACGATTACCTTCATCCCAAGCTCGCGCGCGGCGAGCCGTTGCTCGTGTATGACGACTGTCCGCTGCTCTACTTCCTGTTCGATGCCAAACCCGCCTACGGGCTCGCCTGGGCGGCACGCTACACGCAGGGCGCGGCCGCGCTCGCGGAACTCGACCGGGAGTTTCGCTCCGCCCCCCTGCCGCGCTATGCGATCCGGCTGGTCGTCGACCCCTCGGACGTCGACTGGGAAAAGGCGCCGCGGGCCGATTACGGGGATTACCCCCTCAACGCCACCGTCACCGCGCGCTACCAGCTCGAGCGCACGATCTTTCCCTTCGAGATCTGGCGGCTGAAGCCCGCCGGCGGCTGAGCGCGGGGAAAAGTCTTTCGTCCCGCGCCCGCCACGCTACGTTTTCCCGGCCCGCATGAAACTTTCCATCGTGATCCCGTGCTACAACGAGGCCAAGACCATCCGCAGCATCGTGGAGCGCGTGCGGGCGGCGCCGGTGGAGGACAAGGAGATCATCGTCGTCGACGACTGCTCGCGCGACGGCACGCGCGACCTGCTGCGCACGCAGATCGCGCCGCTGGTCGACCGGATCCTCTATCACGAAATCAACCTCGGGAAGGGCGCGGCCCTGCGCACCGGGTTCGCCGCCGCCACGGGGGAGATCGTCATCGTCCAGGACGCCGACCTCGAATACGACCCGCAGGAATATCCGCGCCTTCTCAAGCCGATCATTGACGGCAAGGCCGACGTGGTCTTCGGCTCGCGGTTCATGGGCGCCGAGGCGCACCGCGTGGTTTATTTCTGGCACATGGTGGGCAACAAATTCCTGACGCTGCTCTCGAACATGTTCACGGGAATCAACCTCACCGACATGGAAACCTGCTACAAGGTCTTCCGCCGCGACGTGCTGCAGAAGATCGTGATCGAGGAGAACCGCTTCGGGTTCGAGCCCGAGATCACCGCAAAGGTCGCGAAGCTCAACTGCGTGATCTACGAGGTGGGCATCAGCTACTACGGCCGCACCTACGCCGAGGGGAAAAAAATCGGCTGGCGCGACGGGTTTCGCGCCCTGTGGGCAATTCTGAAGTACAACGTGTTCAGCTGAGCGTTTCCGGCCGCCACCTCCACCCGCCCGGAGAGCCGGCAACCCTCGCGCGCCCCGGTGTTTTTCCAAAAGAAATCCTGGGCCGCGTCACCAGGCTCCTGCTCATGACCAACCGGGTGTTTCATCGAATTCCTTCGCCCGGCTGGATCCTCATCGTCGCGGTGTGCCTCGGCTTCGCGGGATTCACCGGCCACATGTGGGAGGATTATTTCATCACGTTTCGCGCGAGCCTGAATCTGGCCACCGGGCACGGCCTGGTGTTTCAGCCGGGCGAGCACGTGCACACGTTCACCTCCCCGCTCGGCACGCTGCTGCCCGCGCTGTTGGCGCTGGGCGACGGCGCCGAGGTCGCGGTGCGGGCGCTCTGGTTGTTCCGGATCGTCAGCGCCGTCGCGCTCGCCTCCGCCATCGCGCTCGCCGCGCGAACGATGACGCGGTCCGGCCTTGCGCCATTTGCCCTCGTCGCCGCCTGCGCGGCGTGGAGCCTCGATCCCAAGACCGTCGATTTCTCGATCAACGGCATGGAGACCGCGCTGCTCGTCCTTTTCATCGTTGCCGCCTGGCGCGCGCTGGCGGACGGCGCGCGCCTGCTTCCCACGGCGGTCGCGTTCGCCGGGCTGCAGTGGACGCGTCCCGATGGCTGCGTGTTTTTCGCCGCGCTCGCGGCGGGGTGGCTGGTTTTCGGCGCGACCGAAAACGGTCCCGGGCGCGCCGAGCGGCTGGGACGGCTCGTGCGCGGCGTGGCGCTCGGCGGCGTCGCGTACCTCCCGTGGGTGGCTTTCGCGTGGTGGTATTACGGCTCCCCGCTGCCGCATACGATCATGGCGAAGGTTTCGCACCATGGGCCGGGAGAACTCGGGCCGGCACTGCTGCTTTATCCCTGGCGCCTGTTGTTCGGACACACCGCGCTCCATGATGTCTTCATGCCGGCCTATTCGTTCTTCGGCGGCTGGCCTCCGGCCCTGGCCTGGTATTCGCGCGTCGTCGTGGTGATCGCCGCGGGTGGCTGGCTCGTTCCCGCGATGCGTCCAGCCGGACGCATGGCGTCGCTGGCCTTTTTCCTCGGGGGCTTCTACGTCGAATACATCCCGCGTTCGCCATGGTACTATCCGGGCTGGCAGGCGCTGGCGCTCGTGGCCTCGGCGTTCCTGCTCGATGCCGCGCTGCGGACCGATTTGAAACCGCGCGCGCAAGGGTTCGTCCGCCTCGCCCGCGGCGCGGGAATCATCTTCGTCACCGTCCAAGCCGCCCTGCTGGCGAGCGTCGCCTGGCAAATGCGCGAACAACAATCAATCATCGAGAACGGCCACCGCCGGGAAATCGGCCTCTGGCTTCGCGCGCACGCGGCGAAGGGCGACCGGGTGTATCTGGAGCCCCTTGGCTACGTCGGCTATTTTTCAGGGCTGAAAATGCTCGATTATCCCGGCCTGTCCTCGCCCGAAGTCGTCGCCGCGCGGCGCGCCGGCCATCGCCCCCATGCCGATCTCATCGCCGTCCTGCAGCCGGAGTGGCTCGTGCTGCGGCCGGACCAGGCGCGCGGCATCGCGGCCGACCGGCCGGAGCTCCTGACGAAGGACTATCGTCTCGAGCACGGGTTCGACGTGCGGGCGCAAGTGGATTCGATCCGTTTCCTTCCCGGTCGGGGCTATCTCGATTTCGACGCCGTGTACCTCGTCTTCCAACGCACCGCCCAAGCCGCGGCGCCGCGATGAGCCTCGTGGATCTTCTCGTCGGCGCCGCCGCCGTCGCCGTGCTGCTGGCGCCCGGCTGGATGCTCGCGCGCGCCGCGCGGATTCCGTACGCGCCGCTGGCCGGATTCATCGCGAGCGTGGCGGGATTGGTGATGGTGGTGCTGTTGCTGGACGCGCTCGCGGTGCCGCTGACCCTCGCGTCATGCGGAGCGGTCTGGCTTCTGCTCACGGCCGCGATCGGGTGGTTCGGGCGGAAGACGATTTTTCGCGGGGCGGCCCTTCCGGCTTCCGCGCCGTTTGCGTGGCGGGAACACTGGCCCCTTTTCCTCGCGCTGATTCCGGCGGGCATGGTTGTCCTCTATCGGGCGACGGCCCAGCCGCTGTTCGGAATCGACACGGTTTTCCGCTGGAATTTTCTGGCGCTGCAGATGGTGGCGCGCGGCGCGCTGGGATTTTATCCGCCGGTGACCGCGGCCGACTATGAAATCTACGCCTGGCCCGACGGCATCGCGCCGGCGGTCTCGGTGATTTATTTCTGGGTTTACACGGTCGCGCATGCGACGCGTCCGATCCTGACGGCGCCGGCCGTGATCCTCCAATACGCCCTGCTCCTCGCCGGAGCCTTCGCGCTCGCGCGGCGTTTTTTTTCCGATCGCGCGGCGGCCTTCGCCCTCGCTTTCGTGGCCTGCTCGCCGGTGGTGGCATGGGCGACCGCGATGGGCCAGGAAAGCGGGCTGGTCGCGCTCTCGCTCGTCGCGCTGCTGCTGTACCTTCCGCGGGAGCGCGCGGACGAGACCCTCGGCGGCGCCGCGTTCGCCGGCCTCGCCGCGGGGCTGGGAGCGCTCGCCCGCGAATACGGACTCGCGTTGATCCTGCTCGGATTGGCGCTCGCGCTGGCGCGGCGGCTCTCGTGGCGCTCGCTGGTCTGCTTCGCCGCGGCCGCCGCGCTCGCCGCGTTTCCCTGGTATCTCCGCAACTGGATTCACACCGGAAATCCGCTGTTCAACCTCGGGCTGGGCGGCTGGTTTCCGATCAACCGGACGCACGCCTGGCTGATCCAGAGTTACCAGGAGGAGTTTGGCTGGACCCGCGTTTCGGCCGCCGCGCTGCGGTTCCTCTTCGTCAACTGCGCGGTCGTGCTGGCGGCGGGGCTGGCGGGCGCAGCCGTCGCTTTCCGCCGCGCGCGCTCATTGCTGGTGGCGGCTGCGCTGATCGTCGCCCTTTGGGCGGCATCGCTCGGCTACACGGCGGCGGGCTTCACGACCGCCATCCGCGTGCTGAGTCCCGCGCTCGTGATTCTGGCCGTGCTGGGCGGGGCGGCGGGCGCGCGATGGATCCCGGGCGAACGCCGCCTCGGGGTCGTCGGCCTCGGGCTCATGCTGGTCGCGACCGACGCCGCGCTGAGGGCGCTGACGCTGCCGGGCACGGTCTACCAGATCCCGCGCGCCGACTGGCTCGCCGCGGGAAATGCGGTGCATGAGTATCACTCCCGGCCGGTTTACCGGGAGATCGCGCGCTTTGCCGGAGCCGAGCGAATCCTCGTGCTCGGACCCAACGCCCTGCTCACGCTCAACGGCGCGCGGACGGTTCCGCCCTGGAGCCCGGAGGTGGCGTTCCTCTTTGACGACCGCCTCCCGGCCGCCGAAGTGGCGCGACGGCTGCGGGCGGCGAACATCGGATTCATGCTGCTGAACCAGGGGCCCGCCAACGAACGGTTCCTCGCGCACAGCGCTTATTTTCGCGAACCCGGCGGCACGCTGAAGGCAATGCGGTTCGACGATCAGATTCTGCTGAAGGTCGTGAGCCCGTGAGGGACGCGAGCCGCGTGTAGCACGGGTCTCCGACCCGTGTGGGCGGACGCTGCTCAGGGAAACGTCGAGCACACCCGTTTAGCTCGAGTCCATCTTCACGGGTCGGAGACCCGTACTACACGCTCCAAGGCGGCTGGCCGTCGTTAAAATTCCGTGTCTTTGGCGCCGTTCGCGGCCATAAGAGTTCATCCATGCTTCCGGATCCGGTGCGATGCCTCCTGCTGTTTCCCGTGGTCACGCTCGGTCTCGCCTGGCCGGTGGCGGCGAAGCTGAAGCTCGAGCCGGCGGAAAAACTCTGCGCCACAGCGGTGCTGTCGCTGCTCGGAGTCTACCTGCTCGCCTTTGCGTCCTACATTCTCGGCCTGCCGAACTCGGCCTTGTGGGCCGTCCCGTTGCTCGCGCTCGCGGGCCTGCTGGCGGGCGGGCGCGCCTTCCGCGAAATGCTGGGCGATCCCGATGCCCGGGCGCTGGGCGTCGGCCAGCTGCTGGTCTCCGCGTGGTGCGCGGGCTGGCTCGCGCTCGTGGCCTCGTATTCCGGCGGAGGATGGGCCGGCGACTGGTTCGAGCATTGGGAACGCGCACGCTTCTTCCTCGAACGCTGGCCGCGCGAAGTAAAATTTCTCGGGCGATACCTGCTGCCCGCCCGGCCGCCGCTGGCGAATCTGGTCACGGGCGCCTTCCTGGTTCCGGCCGGAACTACGTTCGCGAGCTACCAGGTGATCATGACGCTGCTCAACGGCATGGCTTTCCTTCCCGCCGCCCTGCTGGCGCGCCGCTTTTACCTGAGCCCGGGATTTTCCCCGGGGATTTCGCCGGCCGGCGGCCGCGCGGTTGTCGCGGCGCTCGCCGTGCTGGTGATGGTGAATCCGTCGTTTGTCGAAAATGCGACCTTCGCGTGGACGAAGCTCATCTCGGCATTTTTCGTCCTCGCGGGACTGTATTTCTTCCTGCGCGCCAACGATGCGGACGCACCCGCCGCCGCGCTTCCGCTGTCCGCGGCGAGCCTCGGTGGCGGAATCCTCGCGCACTACTCCGCCGGGCCCTACGTCCTCCTCCTCGCCGCGGCGTGGGTGGCGCTGAATTTCCACCGGCGCGGCGAAGCCGTCTTCCGGCGGCGCACCGCGCAGGCGGCGGGGATTGGCGCAGCCGTGCTGGCGACGTGGTTCGCCTGGGCGATCGCGAACTACGGGATCGCCACCACGCTGGCTTCGAACACCAGCGCCACCGTGCAACCGGAGTGGCGGGATCACCAGTTCCTCAAGATCATGCTCAACCTGCGGGACACGCTCGTCCCGCATTTCCTGCGCAACGTCGATCCGGCCCTGATCGAGCAGCGCAGCGCGTGGGGCTATCTGCGCGACTGGTTTTTCCAGATCTACCAGGTGAACCTGCTCTTCATTTTCGGCAGCGTGGCGTGGCTGATCCTGCCCGTGATTCTCGTGCGCGAAGGGAGGCGCAGCCCGGCGCGCTCCCTCCGGTTCTGGAGCGGGTTTGTCGGCGGAGCCATTCTCCTCGGCGTGATCGTGCACGGGGCCCGGGATCACTGGGGGCTCGCGCACATCTGCCTGCTTGCCGTCGTCCTGCTGGGCCTGGCGTATCTCGCCGCCCGCTGGCCCGGCCTCGGGCGGAAGTGGAAGATCGCGCTGGCCGCCGGCGCGGTCGTCGATCTCGCGCTTGGGATTGCGCTCCAGTTCGCCGTGCAGAGCCAGGCGCTCGACCGCTGGCTGACGCCGGACGATCCGCCGATGGAGCAGATCAGGAGTTACACGGAATCGACCATGATCAACTTCGGCGCGAAGCTGGTCCATCATCTGGAATTTTTCAGCGACGTGCGATCGGTTCCCGGCGCGGCGGTCGCGGGATTCCTCGCGGTGATTCTGCTGCTCGCCGTGGTCCGCGCGTCCCGCCCGTGAAACGAAAGGGCCCGGGCTCCTGACCGTCGCGGAGCCGGTCCTGGTCGGATCCCTGGCGGACTTCCTGGCGCGGCCGGAGCCGAACCAGGGCCGGGCCGCATCGGATCGCGGGCCAAGAGACTCGCGCCACTTTTGCTTCGCCCATTCAAACCGCTTCGCCTTGATGGGGAGATGCCCGCCGGACCGAACCCTGCCATCGCCATCGTGATCCCGGTCTTCAACGAGGAGGCCGTGCTCCCGGAGCTCCTCGCGCGGTTGTCCGCGCTGTTCGCCGCGCATCCGGGCCCGGCGTGGAGCGTCGTGATCGTCGACGATGGCAGCCGAGACCGCTCGGCGGAACTGATCCGGGCGCAGGCGCTGCGGGATCCGCGCTTCCGCCTGGTCGAGTTCTCGCGCAATTTCGGCTTCCAAAGCGCGCTGTCCGCGGGCGTGGCCCGCGCGGGCGACGTGGATGCGGTGGTGACGATGGACGCCGACCTGCAGGATCCTCCGGAGGTGATCCCGGACCTGCTGGAGGCGTGGCGCCATGGTGCGGACGTGGTCCGCGCCACGCGCCGTTCGCGCCGCGAGACGGGCCTGCGCCGCGTCGGGTTCGATCTCTTTCACGCGCTGTACGGACGGCTGACCGATTATCCGATCGAGCCGAATACCGGCACCTTCGGGCTGCTCGGCCGCCCGGCCGTCGAGGCGTTCAACGGCCTGCCGGAGCGCCACCGGTTCTTCCCCGGGTTGCGCGCGTGGATTGGCTTCAAGACCGCCGACGTGCACTACGACCGGCAGGAGCGCGCGGCGGGGAAGACGCAGCAGAGTTTCCGCCGGCTGGCGCGCTACGCGATGGACGGGTTGTTCAGCTTTTCCTATCTCCCGCTGCGCCTCCTCACCTACTGCGGGCTGTTCGTCGCGGGGATGGGTTTCGCCGTCGGCGTCTTTTTCGCGGTGCGCCGGATCGTCGGGATCGAGACCGCCGCGACCGGATTCACCACCCTGGTCACGCTGGTGCTGTTTCTCGGCGGCATCCAGCTGATCGGCATCGGCGTGCTCGGCGAGTATTTGGGCCGGATCTACGACGAGGTGAAGCACCGGCCGCAGTACATCGTGAAGCGGGACCGCGAACTGAAAGAGAATCAGCCGGCAGCAGGACGTTCCGATCCATGAGGAAGATCCAGCTGCCGGTGCTGCTTCTCATCCTGGGAGCCGCGGCCCTGGCGAGTGCGGCGGGCATGATGCTCTTCAGTTCGTTCATGCTCTATGACGACGAAGGCTATGTGCTGCTGTCGCTGCGGAATTTCGCCGAGCACGGTGGGCTCTACCGCGAGGTCTATACGCAGTACGGGCCGTTCTCGTATGTGCTGTATTATTTCCTGCACGCGCTGGGCATGCCGTTCACGCATGACGCCGGGCGCGTGCTGACCCTTGCGGCGTGGACCGGGACGGCGACGCTTTCCGCCTGGACCGTGTGGTGCGTGACGCGACACAGCGCCTGCATGCTCGCGACCCTTTCGGCGGTGTTTGTGTACCTCTGGATCATGATCAGCGAACCGAACCACCCCGGCGGTTTGGTCGCGCTGACGACGGCGATCATGGGACTGGCCGGCTATCGCGCGCTGGAAAACGGACGGTGGCGGACCTGGTCGGCGCTGGCCGGCGCCGGTTGCGCCGTCCTGGTGCTGACGAAGATCAACGTCGGCGCGTTCGCCGTGTTGTCATCCGCCGCCGTGCTTCTTCTCCACAGCCGTCAGGCCGCGGTCAGGCGCGCGATGCCGTGGATTCTCGGTGCGGGACTGTTGCTGTTGCCGTTCGCCCTCATGCGTCCGCTGCTCGGCGCACCCTGGGTGCAGACCTATGCCCTGCTGTTCGCATTCGCCGCGATTCCGGTCGCCGGATCGTTCGCCCTCGGTTTCGCCGCTGATCCCGACCCCCGGGCGAAAGCAGAGCCTCAATCCAGATCCGGCGCCGGAGCCGCGGAATGGGGCATGACGCTGGCGGCGGGATGCGCCGTCGCCTGTATCGTGCTCGGCGTGATCTTTGTCCGCGGGACAAAATTTTCCGATCTCGTCCAAGGCGTGCTGCTCGGGCCGCTGCATCATCCCGGTCACTTCAGCCTCGTGTTTCCATGGCCGCCGGCGGTGCGGCAGGTGGGCGCAGTTTCATGCGCGGCATTCCTGCTGGCGCTCGGCGGACTCCGTCTCGGACGGCCGCGCCGCGCGACCCTCGACACCGTCATCGCCCTCCTCCGGCTGGCGGCCGCCGGAGGCCTCGTGGTGGCCATGGCCCAATTTCCGCGGATCAGCCCCGACAACCTGGTCTTTGCCTACTCGATTTCCAGCCTGTGGCTGTTCGTCTGGCCGCTGTCCGGGGAATCGGCGTCCACCGTCACCGCCCGCGGGTGGCTCGCGCTCCTGTTTCTCGGGCAATGGCTACATCCCTATCCGGTTCCGGGAAGCCAGATCGCGTGGGGAACCTTCCTGTACATTCCCCTCGTGGTCCTCGGCAGCTGGCAGGCGGCCCGGTGGCTTTCCGGGAGATGGAGTCCGGTTCTGACGCGGATGCGGCCGGCCGCGCTCGACATGCTTTTCACCCTGGGCCTGGCGGCGATGGCCATCCTGATGGGCAATCGGCTCGCCCAGATCGGCAGCCGGTATCTCGAGAGCCGTTCGCTCGATCTGCCCGGCGCCGGGGCGCTGCGCCTGCCGGACAGCACGTCGGCACTCTACCGGCTGCTGGTGGAAAATGCGAAGGTCCACGGCGACGTGCTCTTTTCGCTGCCGGGGATGTTCAGTTTCAACCTGTGGTCGGGACTGCCTCCGCCGACGCTGACGAATGTCACGCATTGGTTCTCGCTCCTCGACGACGAACAGCAGCACGCGATCATCCGCTCGCTGCAGAGCCATCCCAGGGCGTGCGTGATCGTCCAGGCGCCCCATCTCGATTTTCTCCGGCAGCGCGATCTCACGCCGGGCGGGCCGCTGTACGATTACATCATGGCGGAGTTTGAAACGGCGTTCGCGCTCGACGGGTTCGAGTTCCGTGTCCACCGGGGCCGCCGCATCGTGCCGCTGCTGACGGCGGAAATTTTCCAGGCAAAGCCCGCCGGCAATCCCGATCCCGCCATCCTGAACACGCTGATCAAGGTGCAGCTGATGCCGTCGCGGCCGGTCGCGAGCATCGAGATCGCGCAGATGGACGACCGTCGCAGCGCGCCCTTCGTGCTCAACGGCTCCAACACCCGGGTGGAGGTGGCGCCGATCAACCTGGATGGCAGCCCCCGCGCGCCTTCGGCGCCCCGGGCCTTCCCCTTCGCGTTGGACGGCGCCGCCGAAGTCGCGCTCTATTTCGACCGCAACCGGCAGGTTTTTTCGGCGGCCCAAAATTTTCTGGTGCTGCGCGACGCCGCGGGCGACGAGATCGCCCTCGTCCGATTGCGACCCTAGGGCATTTTCAATAAAAGTGTGCCCGCCAGGAAGCCGGGACCAAATCCGGGATCGGAAGGAGTCGCCGCAAAAATGCGCAAGGGCTCCGGGACTCCGAATTGAATCCCGCGTGCGCCTATAGGCGCGATGGCAGCTCCTACGCAACCCCGGAGCCCTTGCGCATTTTTACGGCCAACCTCCGCGCCGGAATTCGCGCCAACCGCGCGTATCGGCAACGCGGTTACGGTTCTATTGAAAATGCCTTGGTCCGGCCGTTCTACTCGGGCTGGACATATCTCAAGGCAAAGCGGCTTTGGACCTGCTCCGCATAAAGGACGGTGGCGCCCGCGGGAATCGCGGCCTGGACCGCTGCGCGCGGAGGCTCCAGGCCCGCGCGCCACAGGCAGAGCAGGGCGTCGTCGAAGGGATAAACCCGGCGATCGGAAATGATCGTGATCAGCGGATTCCACGGGAGATAGATCCCGCCCGGGCTCCGGCGCGCGAGATCGAGCAGTTCCTGCTGTCCGCGATAGGGCGTCCAAATCACGCCTCGCTGCATCGCCTGGAAATAACCTGCGCCCAGGCAGCCGAACGAGGCCGCCGCGAAAACGAGGGCCGCGCTCCGCCACGCCTTTGGCCGCTCCGCGAGCCGCGCCTGCACGAGCCAATCGGCACCCGCGACGAGCGCGGCAACGGCTCCATAGCTGAGGGCGTGAAGCGAGTTGAGTCCGCCGCCGATCTTCAGCGAGGCCGCGAGGCCCATGGGAATCTGCCAAGCCGCGGCCCACGCCAGCAGTCCAACCAGGGAGCGCGCGTTCGCCGAGAGCGGCACGGGCGTCGCCTTCCGGACGGCGAGGCCTGCCGCGAGGGCGATCCACCAGAGCCAGCCGGCGGCCACAAGCTCGGCCATGCGCGACCCCAGCAGTCCCAGCCCTCCCGCGGAAGGGCTGCGGATATGAAACATCCAGAGATTGAACAGCAACTCCTCGGGGCCAAACACCTTGAACACCACGATGCTCACCACGCCGCCGTAGGCCGCCAGACACCAGAGCCACCGCGCCACCAGCGCTTTCGAACCGCTGGTCGCGAGCCAGCAGAGTGTCGCCGGGACCAGCATGATCGCCGTCTGCTTCGTCCAGATCGCGAGGATCACCGCGATCGCCGCCAGGTGAAACCCCGGCGTCCACCCGCGCCGCGTCGCAGCCTGCAATCCGACACAGCCCGCGAGCCCGAACGCGATGCACAGCCCGTCCACATGCAGCATGAAGAACGCGGCGTTCGTGATCGGATTGGCCAGCAGGAGCAGCGCGCCGAAGAGTGTCGTCAGCGTCACCACGCCCGCGCGCGCGCCGGCCGCCGCCCGCACGGCCAGCCCGATGGGGGCCAGCAGGGTCGCGGCGTTCCACAGGCCGGCGAGCATGAAGGCGGCGGTGAGGTTCGGGACCATGGTCACCGGCAGGAAGAACACCGGAAAAACCGGGCCGTAGATCCACCCGAGGTGCGCCCCGGAGGCGCGGACCGCATAGATCGGGAGGCCGTGCGCGAGCGCGAACGACGGCGCCAGCCGCGGCGCATTCCAGAGGATGCCTCCCATCGAGCACGCCGCAGCCCAGCCCAGGCCGGCGACGCCGATCGCGATGATGCCGAGAAAGACGCGGAATGCCGCCCGCGCCGCGCCGCTCTCGCGCGGGAGCAAGGACGGGCGGATGGCGGGGATCATTTTTTTTGCGCGACCAGGAGCAGGCTCACGCCGAACGGAAACGGCAGGCGCCAGCGGGCCATGTTGACGAAGACGGACCGCAGGGACGCGTTGACGAATGCCGGAGGAAGCCTGTCCTCCGTGCGCGCCGCGGTCCCGGGCCGGCCGATTTTTCGCCGGAGCTTCCGCCAGTGTCGCACTGCCCAGACGGCCGGATACACGACGACGTTGGTGTAGTTGACGTGGAGAATCTCCCACGAGGCCGCGGGGAACAGCGCCCGCAGCTGGTCGCGGTCATAGCGCCGGAAATGGTGCAGCGCGACATCCCAGTCGCTCCAGAGCGCCATGCCGGCGGGAACGGTGACTGCCGCGATGCCGCCCGGCTTGAGGAGCCGGTGGAACCCGCGCACGACGGCCGCATCGTCGGGCACGTGCTCGAGCACGTCGAGCGCGGTGACGTATTCCAGCGACGCGTCCGGCAGCGGAACGGTGTCGCCCGAGAGGCTGAGAATCTGGTCGGCCCGGAAACGCCGGCGGAGAAGCTTCAAGGCCTCCTCGTGATCGTCGAGGACCATGACGCGGCAGAACGGCTCCATCTCCTGTCCGAACCGGCCCGTGCCGGCCCCGCAATCCAGCAGGAGATCCTCCCGCTTCGGCGGACGCACGCGCAGCAGCCAGTCCCGCACAAACCGGCGCTTGCCCGAGTAATACCAATGCTCCGCTTCGATCGCCTCGAGGTTTTCGTATTCGGCGGGATTCATCGGTTCAAAAGCAGTCGCATTATTTTCGGGCCATGACGGCGGTAAAGCGCCAAGATGCGGGGTGGAAACACGAATTTCCAACTTCCAAATCTCCATGCACCCCAAATCGCCGAAGGCTTTTACCCGGATTTCAAACCGGGTCGTCCGCATTTCCTGAAATGCCCCGCCGCTCGATCTGGCTCATTCCCGCCGTCGCCCTGCTGCTGGCGGTGCACTGGGTGCTCGCGGTCGGGAGCAAGCAGGCCGAGAGCGTGACCGCCGACGAGCTGGCGCACCTCACGGGCGGCTTCACGTACTGGAAATTCAACGACTACCGCGTCCAGCCGGAGAACGGCAACCTGCCCCAGCGCTGGGCGGCGCTCCCGACGTGGCTCGGGGGGGCGACGTTTCCCGACCTGGCCGGCAACGGGTATTGGCGGACGTCGGACGCCTGGGTGCTCGGGCACCAGTTCTTCTATGAAACCGGCGAGGATCATTTTCCGCGGCTGATGGCCGGGCGCGCGATGATCGCGCTCTTCAGCGTGGCCACGGGCCTGCTGATCTTTGCGTGGTCCCGGCGGCTTTTCGGCGCTGTCGGCGGATTCGTGTCGCTCGGGTTCTTTGTCTTCTGCCCCAATTTTCTGGCGCACGGGGCGCTGGTGACGTCCGACGCGTGCATGGTGTTTTTCTTTCTCGCCGCCGTCGGTGCCTACTGGCGTCACCTGCACGATCCCGGGAAACGGTGGTGGTGGCTCAGCGCGGCCGTGTTCGGCCTGGCGTGCGTCGCGAAATTTTCAGCGGTGCTGCTGCTGCCCATGATGGGGTTGATGGCCATCGTGCGCGCGCTGGCCGACGAACCGCTGCAGCTGGCGGGCCGCACGTGGTTTCGCTGGCCGGGAAAGCTGGGCGCGATCGCCGTTTCAACCCTGGGGCACGGGGTCGTCGCGGTCGCCGTCATCTGGGCCTTCTTCGGCTTTCGCTACTCCGCCTTCAATCCGGCCCTGCCGGGCGCGGATCATTTCATTCGTCCATGGAGCGTGACGCTCGGCCATATCGGCCTGCAGGAGCCGCTGGTGCGCGCGCTGATGGCCGGGCAGATCCTGCCGGAGGGATTTCTCTACGGATATTCCTTCGTGGTGGAGATGTCGCAGTTCCGCTCGGCGTTCCTCGACGGAGATTTCAGCTACGTCGGCTGGGTGCGTTTCTTTCCGCTGGCGTTTCTCTACAAGACGACGCTGCCGGTCTTGGCCGTGTGCGGCGCGATCGCCGGCGTCGCGATCCGCCGCGGCCGGCGCTCGGGCTGGCTCGGGGCGTTTTCCCGCCTCTACCCGTTCACTCCCCTCCTGGTTCTCTTTGCGGTCTACTGGCTCGTGTCGCTCATCATCAAATTGAACATCGGCCACCGGCATATTCTTCCGACCTATCCGGTGATCTTCATCCTCGCCGGCGCGCTCGGCGCCTGGTTCACCGCGCGGCGCCCCCTCGGGATCCTCGTGATCGCCGGCCTGCTCGTCTGGCAGGCGGCGGAGGCGGTGCGGATCTACCCGCACTATCTCGCCTACTTCAATCCGCTCGCCGGCGGACCCGCCAACGGACACCGGCATCTCGTCGACAGTTCGCTGGACTGGGGGCAGGATCTTCCGGGCCTGAAGGCGTGGCTTGAGGAAAATGTCCACGGCGAACCGGTCTTCCTTTCCTACGCGGGAAACGGCGAGCCGGAATATTACGGGATTCGCGCGCACCGGCTTCCTTTCGTCAACGGCTTCAAGATCCAGCAGTCATGGGTGCCGCTCGCGCCCGGCGTGTACTGCATCGGCGCGACGATGCTTGAGCACGTCTACAGCCCCATCCAGGGGCCATGGACTCCCGCGCTGGAGAAGGAATACCAGTTCATGCGCACGTTTGAGCCCGCGTTCCGGATTTACTTCGCCGACGGCGCGCGCCGCGTCCAGATGGACCGCGAGGCGAGTCCGGACAAATGGAAGAAGGCCTGGTCCCGTCACGACGTGTTGCGCTTCGCCCGTCTCTGTCACTACCTCCGGGCAAGAAAGCCCGACGCGGACGCGGGCCACTCGATCCTGATTTATCGCTTGAGCGCTGAAGAAATCGCCGCGGCGACCGAGGGAACGATCGACGAATGGCGGGCGGCGATCAGACATCTCGGCGGCGATCCGGATCGGTAGGTAGCACGGGTCTCCGACCCGTGTGGGCGGACTCTGCCAACGGAGAACGTCGAGCACACCCGTTTAGCTCGAGTCCACCTTCACGGGTCGGAGACCCGTGCTACCCGCGGCGGATGGGCAGAGCGGTTCCGCAGCGCACTAGCCAAGGACAAAGCGGGTGCGCTCGCGCGCGAATTGCGCGAGGAAAACGATCAGCGCCAGAAAAAATGCCCAGACGAAGGGCTGCTCCGCGAGGATGCACGCCTGCGACAGCTGCCGGAGCGCCGGCCCGGGCACGATGGGGGCCAGCCGGTTGTAGATGAAGCACCAGACCGGATCCCACCAAAGCGCCAGCAGGAGAAGCCGAGCCGTCCATCGCGCCCAGCGCCGGACCACGGCCGGCGTGGCGGGATCGCGCGGCAGCGTCCACAAAAGCGGCGCGAGCCAGAGGGCGAAAATCCAGCGATACCCGAAATTCACGCTGGTGAAAAAGCAGCCGGCGAGAAGGACGGAGCCGAGAATGAAATAGAGCCAGTCGCCCTCCTGCGCCGGGGTCGGCTGCCAGATCCCGAGCCATCGCCGGCGCCACGCGAGCGCCGCCACCGCGCCCGCCACCAGCAGCGCCACCGATTTCGGCAGCCAGCCGAACCAGCCCAATTCGTGAAAAACGGTCACCGCCCCAAAGCTCAGCAAACCCGACGGCTTCGGGGCCAGGGAACCAAACCCCTTCAGATCGGGCGCGACGCTGAATCCCACGAGCACGAGCATCGCGCCTGCGAGCAGCATCCGCTCCCGGGTTTCCTTCCGGTCCGCTCCCGCGAGCAGCAGCAGCGCGGCGGCGGCGGGATAATATTTCAGCCCCGCCGCCAGCGCCACGAGGAGCGGCCCCACGAACAGCCGGATCAGCCGGTGATTCGAGCGCAAAACCGGTACCAGCCCGGCGAGGATCACAAAGATCGCGAGGTCATTGTTGGCCCGGTCAACCGCGAGCAGGACCGGCGCGCAGCCGACGATCACCGCGTACCACGCCAGCTGCCCGAGGCTTCGCGGACGCAGGCGGAGCAACGCCGTCGCGAGAAAGACGATCACTACAGCCAGCCCAAGCCACAGGTCGGCCGCGCGCGTCAATCCGAGATGCCGCAGCTGCAGCCACCAGTGCGAATAGACGTGAGGCCGATGAAAATAATCGAGCGGATTGGGCAGCGACGGGTCCAGCCCGCGCGCCACGGCGTCGTTCGACGCGAGGAGCGCGAACGTGTCGAGAAACCAGCGTTCATAGTGGTTGACGCCGACGAGGAGAAAGAGTCCCGGGTAGGCCGCGAAGGCCGAAAAATAAACGGCCACCAGCAGCGTCAGGAGAAGCCAAAGGCGCCCGGAGGAATCCGGGACGGGTCGAGGCGTCAGTTCGGGCCTCGCGGAAACGCCCGTCATGAGGATGGCGCCGAGGGTGCCGGCTGGTCCGGGGGCTTCGCGTCCGCCTCCGGCGCCGGATCGACGGACACGAGCCGGCTGAGTCGATCCATGCGCCCGCCAAAACGTTTCTCGGCGAGGGTTTCCAGGTGAAAATTGGCCGGCATCAAATCATCGGGATCCACCCCGAATTCCCCCTCGACGGTCGTGGGCCTCAGCGCCTGCATGACGATGATCTCGCAAAAAGTGCCCTGCGAAAGATGATAGCGCAGCTGTTCCCCGCGCTGGCGCGCCACTCCGCCGATCAGCGCGGGCGTCTGCCAGAGCACCCACGGGATCGAGGACTTGTTGGAAATGATGAGCCGGGTCCCGGGCGGGCGGGCGAGGACGAATTCCCGCTCCCAGTCGATCTCCTTCATCACGAGATTTTCCGTCGTGTACAGCCGGTAGGCAATCGCCGGAAGTCCCGAGACCAGCAGGAATGCGCCGACTCCCGCGAAGGCAATCCGCCACACCGGGGCGCCCCAGCGCCGGCTCAGGCTCGTGACCCAAGTTGCTCCCGCCAGCGCGAGCATGAGCGTCGCGGGCAGCGCGAAGCGCGAGGTCACGGTGTCATCGAGCCGCGCCCAATAATAAAACTGCACCATCACGAAATTTCCCGCCACGCCGGCGCCCATGATCAACGCCACTTTCGCCGCCGGGTCGACGACCCAGCGATGTTGAAACCAGCGAAAGCCGCGCACCGCCACCCAGGCCAGGCCGCAGAGGCCGAGCACCGAAAGGTACCAGGAGTTGGCGAGCCGGTTGCCCGTGTTGAAGAAAAAGTGGATGGCGCCGGCCAGATTCGTCGCCAGGTACCCCGTGCTGAAGCGCTCCGTCTGCCCCGCTCCGAGCTGCCAGAGGAGCGGCGTCGCGGACAGGATCCGGTTGTGCCAGGCGTAGGGAATGAGCAGCAGCGGCGTGGCGATCGCGATCCCGGGAAGAAGCATCCGCCCGGCGCGATGCCAGCCGGCGACGACGATCGCGGCGACCGGCGCCACGTAGATGGCGGACTCGTAGCGGCTCTGCGCGAGCAGCACCGTTCCGAGGCAGAGGAGCGCCAGCCGGTCGGTGTCCGGCGCGCGCACGTACAGCAGCGCGAGGCACATCACGAGGACGAGCATCGTGAGGTTGTGCATTTCCATTCCCGCGCTCGTCGCATTCTGGCCCAGCAGGGGCATCGTCGCGAGCAGCGCCACCGCAAGCAGGGCGCCCAGCCGGCCCGTGAGCTGGCGCGCGAACCAATAGGTCAGGCTGAGAAAAACGCCGGCGAAAACGGAGTTGAGGATGAAGGCGTTGATCAGACGGTAGCCCGTCAGGTCATGCATCAGGGAAAGCAGGAACGTGAAAAAATAGGGTCGCTTGTCGAGAAACGTGTCGATCGGCAGCCACGTTCCATTCAGCTCGTACGCCCGGATCATCGCGCCGACTTCCTTGGTCGCGTGCATGTGAAACGCGGTCGCCTGCAGGACATATTCGTCGAAGAGGATCTTGTGCTGGTAGGTGTCCGCCCACAGCGCGAAGAGCGTCGCGCCGAGGAGGGCGAGCGCGGTCCAGCCGGGACGCCGCAGCCAGGCCGACCACACCTCCCGGCGCGACCGCGCCACGCGCAGCCCGAAAAACACGAAGGCGGAAAACAGCGCGAGCATGTAGTAATACCCGCCCTGCGCGATCATCTCCGCGGCCAGTTTCGGGGACACGAGGATGAAGCCGACGGCGAGCGCCACCGTTCCGCTCAGGAGAAAAAGCAGCACGCGCTGGCGCGCGGCGGCGTCGGGAACCAATCGGGTGAGGGGACTCATCGGGCGGCCGGGGGCGTCACCTTCGTCACGGCAGCTGCTTGATGAAATTCTCGAGATAGGCCTTCCGGAGTTTCTCGATTTCGGCGCGGTCCTTCGAAACGACGGGCCCGTTTCCCGCCGGTCGCGCCGTCAGCGACGCCTTGCCCTGCCGGACCTCGACCACCCGGCTGATGCGCGTCAGCGCGAGGAACTGCAGCCGCTCCTCCCGCACCGTCTCGAGCACGTAATCCGGACCGGGGTCGTCGCCCTCGCGCAGCGTCATGGCGCCCGTGGCCGGATTGATGTTGTAGCGCTGGAAAACATAGACGGCCGAGAAGGTCCGGTTCCGGAGGTGGAACGCGATCGCATCCCGGCGCCGCGTCGCCTGCATCATCGACGTGGCGGACACCTGGTGGGTGATCCAAAGGATGGAGTCGTTGTCGAGCACCAGATAGT
>JAQGON010000179.1 GCA_028293565.1 Verrucomicrobiota bacterium
GGCTCGCGGCTCCAGCGCGTTGAGGCCCGTTCGACAAGCTCAGGGTCTGTGACAACGCGCTCCACCTCCGGTAGCAGCCGCCGTCAGGCGGCTGAGCTCGTGGCGCCGGCGCGGCCGAACGCGGACACAGCCTCCTGACGTCGACTGCTACGGAAGGATACTGGCTTCGAAAGGTGGAGCGCATTGTCTCAATGCGCTGGCGGCTCCGCCTGTTCCTGAACGTCGGCTCGCGGCTCCAGCGCGTTGAGGCCCGTTCGACAAGCTCAGGGTCTGCGGCAACGCGCTCCGCCCGGTAGCAGCCGCCGTCAGGCGGCTGAGCTCGTGGCGCCGGCGCGGCCGAACGCGGACACAGCCTCCTGACGTCGGCTGCTACGAGAATCGGGCTTCGCCGAAGGGGTGTGCCTGGCGCATTTGACGCGTTCAGGGCCTTTGGCCGGGCGCTATTTCGCCGGGACGATCCGGATGCTTTCGACTTCGACGCGCTCGATCGGAGTGCTCTTTTCGCCGCCGCCGCCCGAGCTCGTCGGCATCGACGCGATGCGCTCGAGGACGTCGTCGCCCTGGACCAGTTCGCCGAAGGCGGTGTACTGGCGGTCGAGGAACTTGGCGTCGCCGTGACAGATGAAGAACTGGCTGCCGGCCGAGTCCGGGTGGGCGGAGCGCGCCATGGAAATGACGCCGCGCACGTGGGACTTCGGATTGAACTCGGCCTTGACCTTGTAGCCCGGGCCGCCGGTGCCAGGCGCGCCGGACTCGCCCTTCTTCGTGTTGGGGCAGCCGCCCTGGATCATGAAGCCCTTGATCACGCGATGAAACGCGGTGCCGTCATAGAACTTTTCGTTGGCGAGCTTTTTGAAATTCTCGACCGTCTTCGGCGCGACCTCGGGCCAGAAGGCAATCGTCATGTCACCATAGGAAGTCTTGATGACGGCGTGTTCGGCGGGTGTGGAAGTACTCATGGGACGGCGAGCAAGCCTCCGGGCCGGAGCCGTGGCAAGGCAGATTCAATTGCGGATTTCCAATCGCGGATCCCCGAAGCCCGCTCCCGCGTTTCAATCTGCGATCCGAAATCCGAAATTGGAAATCGGCCAAGCGGAAACCGGCCGCCGGTTTCCGCTTGGCCGTATCGGGGCCCGGCCTCTAGCTTCCCCGCACCTTGTCCGATCCTGTTTCCCCGCCGGTTGTCGCTTACCTTTTCACCACGTTTCCGAAGAACACGGAGACCTTTCTCCAGCGGGAAATCATCGCGATGCGCGCGCACGGGGTCTCGATGCGCCTGTATTCGCTCTGGGGCGGCGGCGGGGCGTTTCGCGGGCTGCCGGTCGCGCGGTTCAACAAGTGGCGGCTGTTCACGCTGCTCTGGATGATCCCGTACGAGTCGTGGCGGCGCCCGGCGGTGCTCCGGCAGGTGTTGCGGGGGCTGGCGACGCGCCGCCCGCCGTCATGGCTGAATTTCTGGGAGAACATGCTCGGCGCCGGCTTCGCCTGCCTGTTCGCACGGGACTTCCGGGAAAATCCGCCCTCGCTCGTGCACGCGACCTGGAGCGGCGCGCCGGCCACGGCGGCCTGGCTGCTCTGGCGCCTTGACGGCCACCGCTTCAGCGCCGCGGCGCACGCCTACGACCTCTATGAGCACGGCGGCGACTGGTGGCTGCGCGACAAGCTCGAGCATGCGGCGTTCATTCACACGTCGACGGAGATGGGGCGCCGCGCGCTCGTCGAGCGCGGCCTGCCAGCGGAGCGGATCTTCTGTTTCCGCCGCGGACTCGACCGGCTGCCGGCGTTCAAGCCGCTGCGCGCCTCGCGCGCCCCGCTGCACCTCCTGTGCGTGGCCCGGCTGGTGGAAAAAAAAGGCCTCGATCACCAGCTCCGGATCTACGCTGCCCTGCAGGCGGCGGGGATTGAATTCGCGGCCCACGTCGTCGGCGAGGGTCCGCTGCGCCCCGCGCTCGAACAGCTCGCCGGCCGCCTGGGCATCGCGGCGCGGGTTTCGTTCGCCGGACACCTGCCGCAGCACGACGTCTGGGCGGAGCTGGAATGGGCCGACGTGCTCCTGCACACGGGGGTGATCGCACCGAGCGGGGACCGCGACGGCCTGCCCAACGTGATCCCCGAGGCGATGTCGGTCGGGGCGCTGGTGATGACCTCGCCCGTGGCGGCGACCACCGAGGCGATCACCGACATGGTGTCCGGGCTCGTGGCGCCGGCGACCTCGCCGGAGGCCTGGGTGGCGGGACTGCGACGTTTGTCGGTGGACGACGCGCTCGCGGAAAAACTGCGGCGGTCGGCGCGGAGATGGGTCGAGGAGAATTTCGACGCCCACAAGAACGCCGCGCGGCTGCTCGAGCAGTTCGCCCGCACGATCGCGGAATCGAACGCATGATGAAATGCATCATCGCCGAAGCACGGAAGGGCGGAGACGCTGGGGAAGGCGGCTTCTCCGCGATGCCATGATTTTTTTCGATGTCACCAAGTCGGCGGGGTCCGGCCACCGCTCGGGTCTGACGCGCGTCGGCACGCGCCTGGCCGAGGGCCTCGGCCCGCGGGCGACGCCGGTGCGGTGGACGAAGTGGGATCGCCGGATGGCGCCCGGGGACTGGTTCCTGACTCCGGAATTATTCTCCGAGGCGGAGCGCCCGGGGATCACCGGATTTCTGCGCGACAGTCCCGGACACAAGGCGGCGATCTTCCACGACGCGATCCCGCTGAAATTTCCGCAGATCACGTGGCCGCAGAGCATCGCGCGGCATCCCGGCTATATGAAGCTGCTGGCGTCGTTCGACCGGGTCTGGGCCGTGTCGGCCGCGAGCCTCGACGAGCTGGCCGGGTTCTGGCGCTGGCAGGGCGTCGAAAAAACTCCTCCCACCGCCACCCTCGCACTGGGCGCGGATTTCAACGGCGGCGCGCGGACGACTCCGGCTCCGCAGCTGCGGGCCGGCCCGCCGATCCTGTTGTGCGTCGGGATCCTGGAACCGAGGAAGAACCAGTCGCTCCTGCTCGATGTGGCGGAGGAATTGTGGTCGGGAGGGAGAAAATTTGAACTGCATCTCGCAGGCCGGGTGAACCCGCATTTTGGAGCGCCCATCGCGAAGCGGATCGCGGCGCTGCGCCGGCGGTTTCCCGGGCTGAAGCATCATGCGTCGGCGGACGACGCGCAGCTGTCCGCGCTTTACGGGAGGGCGCGAGCGAGCGTGTTTCCGACTTTGGCCGAGGGCTGCGGGCTGCCGGTGATCGAATCGTTGTGGCGCGGCGTGCCCTGCGTCTGCAGCGACCTGCCGGTGCTCCGCGAAAATGCGGCGGCGGGAGGCTGTGTCCTGGTGAAGCCGGACGATCGCGGCGCGTGGAGCGACGCGTTGGGGCAGGTTCTCGCCGATGACGCGCTCCGCGCGCGCCTGACGGCGGAGGGGGTCTCGCGGAAGCTTCCAACCTGGGCGGAGGCGTGCGGTGTCGTGGCGCGCGAACTGGGGCCGGGCTGAACCCCGGCGGGCCGCCAGGGCTCAGAGGCGTTTCACGGCGAACGCCATCGCCTCGCCGATTTTTTCCAGCTGCTCGTCGGTGTGCATCGCCGAGATCGCGGTGCGGATGAGATCCTTGCCGGCCGGAACCGCGGGCGCGATCGACATCACGGTGAAAACGCCCTTGTCGAGGAGGTTCTTCCAGAAAGGGTAGACGCGCTCCTTCGAGCCGAGCACGATCGGCACGGCGGGGGTTTCGCTGTCCCAGGTGTCGAGCCCGAGGTTCTTCAGGATCACCTTGTATTTTTTGGTGTTCGCCCAGAGGCGCTCGAGGTGCTCCGGCTCCGCCTGCATGACTTCGAGCGCTGCCATCGCGGCGGCGGCCTGGCCGGCGCTGATCGCCGCGGAAAAAATCGTCTGCTTCGAGTTGGTGCGGAGATATTCGATCACGTCGCGCGACCCCGCGACGTAGCCGCCGGTGCTCGCGAGCGATTTCGAGAGGCTGCCGCAGACCAGGTCCACGCGGTCGCTGAGCCCGAAGTGGTCCGTCGTCCCGCGGCCCTGCCGGCCCAGCACGCCGAAGCCGTGCGCGTCGTCGAGCACCATGAAGCAGCCGTATTCGTCGGCGATCTCCGTGAGCTCGGGCAGGCGCGCGATATGTCCCTCCATCGAGTAGACGCCCTCGACCACGAGGAGCTTGGCGGCGTCGCTGTTGCTCGATGCGATCACCTCGCGCAGGTCGTCGGGGCTGTTGTGGGAAAAACGCTCGACCGTCGCGCGGGAGATCTGGATTCCGTCCCAGAGGCAGGAATGGAGGTTCTTGTCGGCGAAGATCACGTCCCCTTTCTGGGCAAAGGTCGCCATGCTCGTCATGACCGAAAGATAACCCGCGGCGTGGATGTGGCACGCTTCCTGGCCGAGAAACGCGGCGAGTTTTTCCTCCAGCTCGACATGGAACGTCCGCGAGCCGTTGGACGACCGCGCGCCGTTCGTGCTGGTGCCCCACTTGCGCGTGGCGGCGCTGGCGGCCTCGATGACCTTCGGGTGGAACGACAACCCCAGGTAGTCGTTGCTCGAGAGCATGATGACGTCGCGTCCGCCGAGACGCACGGTCGTGTCCTTCTGCGACTCCATCGCGAGGTAGTACGGCGCGTACTTCAACCGCATCTTCGTCGCGTAGTCGTCGCGACACCGGTTGAGGATGCCCTTCTTGTTTTTCGCGAAAAAGGAAATGGCCATGAGTACGCGGGACATTGGGCGCGGGCCGGCCCGATTGGCAAACGGAAAGGCTGGAATGAGAATGGCTGACCGGCGCCCAACGGCCCATCCGAGCCGGAACCCCGCGCAGCGCGGTCAAGAATGATTTCGATCGGGCCGCGGCAGCGTCTCCATCCACGCGACAATTTCGGCGGCATAAGCTGCCCACGTCTTGAAGGTCCTGGCGCGCGCGGCGGCGGAGAGACGGGCGAGCTCGTCGGGTGACTCGATCAGGCGGGCGATGGCCGACGCCAAGCTCGGGGCGTCGACGGATTCCAGGGGCCAGCAGCCGCCGTGGCGCGATTGTTCGCCCAGGGCCCCGCGCGCCGAGCAGATGCAGGGACGGCCGCGCGCCAGGCTCTCGATCACCGGCAGGCCGAAACCCTCGCTGATCGACGGGTAAACGGTGAAGGCCGCCGCGGCATAGGCGTCGGCGACGTCCCGGTCCGGGAGAGCTCCATCATGCCGCAAGGGACGCCCCCTGGCCTGCAGCGTCCGCAGGCGATCGGCGGCCGCGCGGCCGGTTTCGGCCTGGATCGAACCCACGAGCCTCAGTGAGAACCGCAGGCCGTGACTCCAGAGCTGTTCAGCGGCCTCGAGGAGCGCGAGGTGGTTTTTCCGACCCTCGAGGGTTCCCACGCAGAGCACGGTCGGCGTTTCCTCCGCGTCGACGAGGGTCTTCGCCGACCCGACCGCGTCGACCCCCAGTGGAATCGCCACCACGGGCGGCGGCTGGGCGGCGCCGAGCCAGCGCCAGTAATCGATCAGCGCATCGCGGGAGTCCTCCGACACCGCGGCGATGCCGTCGAAGGAAAGGAGTTCGCGCAGATACGCCGGAAAGCGCGCGACGGTGCCGGCCGGGGTCAGCTCCGGATACCTCAGCGCGATCGCGTCATGGAAGACGGCGATGCGCGGATGAACGTCAGGGAGCGCAGCTCCGACCGCGGGCGAGAAAATCTCGGCGGTGAGAAACCCGGCGCAGTCCGCGGGCGGACTGAATTGCGCGCCGGCGCCGAGCGTCCGCCGCAGATGTCCGCGCCAGCGCGCGCCGAGCGGCCAGCGCGCGCCGCGCGCGGACGATGCGGCGTCGGTGGAAAGATTCGCGGTTTCCCAAGGTTCGAGCGGACGCCACGTCCGGAGAAAGGGGTCGTGGGTGACGGCGAGCGCACGTTCGCCGAGTTCCCGGTGCAGCGAACGCACCACGCGCTGGACGCCGGTGCGCGCTCGGGTGTGGCTCGTGTGGGTGAGGTCGAACAGAAGCCGGCCGGTCATGAGGATTTCAAGGTTTTGCCGTCGTCAGCCGGGCATCATATCGCGCAAAGGCAAGCTCCCTTGGGCTGGGGTTCCGCCTTCGGCGCGGGCGAGGATTGAGGTGGAGCGCATTGCCCTCAATGCGCTGGAGGTGCGAGCAGGACTCAAAGGACTGACGGAGCGTCCAACGCATTGAGGGCAATGCGTTCCACCTTTGGCGAAACCGGGTCTTCTCGTAGCAGCCGACGTCAGGCGGCTGTGTCCGCGTTCGACTGCGCAAGGGCACGAACTTAGCCTCCTGACGTCGGCTGCTACGGGGTTACCGTCCCCCTCGACGCTTCGCGGTGCACCGCGAGGGCGCAGTTTGGCGATCACGGCGGGCGGGACGACAGCGCGATTTCCGGATTGTAGATCGCAAACGCCAGCCGCCGCGCCGCGGGACCGGGATCTTCGGATCCGGGCGGCGAGTCCGTGGAAAATTCCAATTCGGCCGCGCCGTCACGCAGCATCGCATGCACGGACACGGATTTCCGGGTGGTGCCCAGCGCCGTCTGCAGGAGAGTGCGGCCTTCCTGGGCGACGGTCAGATTCCGGGACTCGAAGCCGCGGGCAAGAAAACGGATTTCCGCGACCCCATTCCGCGGCGGCGACGTTTCGATTCTCACCAGGCCGCGCCCGTCGCACCATGACCAGCGCAGCCGGTGATTTTTTTCCGCGTCGTACCAGCCCGCGCCGACCTGCAGCGAGACCTCGGTGTCGTCCGTCCGGGTGGTGAGGAATTCGCGCCAGGGTTTTTCGACGATCGGGGTGGGGCGCGGCCCGTCGCGGCGCCAGAACGTGACGTTCCGCGTCGCCCCGACCTGGGTCCATTGTCCGGGCAGGCACTGCTCGAGCGCCGCCGTTCGTTCGAAGGCGTAGAGCGCCGCGTAGATCGGACGCGCGGCGGCGGCGCAGGCCTCGTCGATCCGCTGGACATCGCCGGCGAAATCGTAGCGGAGCAGGATGAAATCGGTGTGGTACAGAAACGCCCCGCTCGCCTGCATGCAGACGACCACCGCGCGCGCGGGCAGGCGGCGCCGCGCCCAGGCCGCGGCCTGGACGAACGCTTCCTCGCCTTCGCGCGCTCCGAGGGCCTGCTGCTGCACGCACCACCAACTGTCCCACGCGACCGTGCCGGCGATCGCAGCCCACGCGATCCGGCGCGTGATACGCAGCGCCCATGAGCGCGTCAGGGCGCGGCCGGCGACCAGCATGGCCAGGATGCACGCCGGAAAGACCGGGAGGATGAACCGGAGCGCCCACCAGGTTTCCCCGGTGACTAAATAGAACGCGTAGAAGCCGGCGAAGACCAGGATCCAGGCGCCGAGGAGAACGATCAGGCGAGGTTCGATCCGCCGCCGGAGAAACGGCAGGGCCAGGACCAGAACCACCGCAGGCGTGAGCAGGATCGGGAGCCAGTGCGCGTAGTGGGCGAGGGCGGATCCGACGAACGACCGGTCGAACGACTCGCTGACGTCGCCATAACCCGTGGTGAGCATTTTCCCGTAAAGGCGCTGGTGGTGGACGCCGAGAAACACCGCGCCGGGCAATCCGCCGACGACCAGCGCGAGCCAGCGCCGCACCGCGCCGCCGAGCGCGATCGCCAGCGGCAGAAGCACCAGCACATTCGTCGGCCGCACGAGCACGGCGACCGCGACGGCGCCGCCGGCGGCCAGCGCCCATCCGGCGTGGCGGCGGCTGCGCCACGCGCAGTAGATCGCGGCCATCGTCCAGACCAGCGCCGGCGTGTCGCTCAGGGCCTGGAGCCCGATGAAGAAATACAGCGGGCACCCGCCGAGCAGCAGCGCGCCGAGGGTGGCCGTCAGCCGCGAGAAACCGAGGAGCCGCGCGAAGGCGAAGAGCAGCACGACGCCGGCCATCGCATGCAGCCAGACGGTGACCGACGCGCCGTGTTCCCAGCCGACGACGCCCGAGACGCCGGCGATCAGGAGCGGAAGTCCGACCGGGTAGGTGGGCACCATCAGCCCATGCTCCACCGGCGTGAAGCCCAGCGTCACGTACGCAAAGGAGGGCAGCGAACCCGGCGGCAGGCCCTCGATCGCGCGTTGGGGGACGTGCAGGGATCCCTCGCGGATCAGCCGCGCGGCGTTGAGGTAACCCGACGAATCGGAGGCCCCGGCAAACACGGCGAGGTGCGTGGCGAGCAGGAGACCGTATGCAAGCAGCGCGAGCGCAATTCCCGCCGCCTCGAGCCGGAATCGCGGCGCGGGCGGACGCGGGGAGTCGGCGGCGGGTGAATCCATACTTGCGTTGGAGAGAGCGGGAGCCTGACTCCAGACGTTTCCGTGGCCAGACTGAAACCCCTTTTTCAACGCCAAGCACACCTGCTGCGAGTCTCGGCGTATGCTGCGACCATCGGGGTCTTCCTCTGGATCTGCTCGCAGTTTTACCTGCCGGGAAAGGGCTTCACCTACCTGATCGCGTTCGGGGACCGCGGCAGCGCGAACTTCATCCCGCAGCTGCGCGCGGTGAACCATTACGAGCTGAACGATTCCCCCGGTTACGACGGCTCCCACTACGCGCAGATCGCGATGCAGCCGAACCTGTCCGACCCGGCGCTGAAGCGGGGCGTCGACAACCTCTCGTACCGCGCCCGCCGGATCCTCTTCTGCTGGACGGCGTACGCGCTCGCGCTCGGCGATCCGACCCGGGCGATGCACCTCTATGCCGTGCAGAACATCGCCTGCTGGCTGCTGCTCGCGGCGGTGCTGCTGCGCTGGTTTCCGCCCGTCAGCTGGGGCAATTTCTTCCGGTGGTTCGCGGTGCTGTTTTCCTACGGCATGTGCTTCAGCCTGCGCCGCTCGCTCGTCGACGGACCCAGCCTGCTGCTGATCGCCTGCGGCGTGGCGCTCGCCGAGAAGGGGCACTGGTGGCGATCCGCGCTCGTGCTCGGAATTTCCGGTCTCGGGAAGGAGACGAATGTTCTCGGCGGCGCGGCGCTGGCGTGGCCGGCGCGGCACACCCCCGGCGAGTGGCTGAAGGTCGCGGCGCGGCTGCTCGTCGTGGTCCTCCCGATCGCGGTCTGGCTCCTGGTCCTCCGCCGCTGGCTGGGTCCGAGCAACGATCTCGGGATCAATAATTTCACGTACCCGGTGATGGGATACCTCGTGAAATGGCGCGACACGCTCGCCGATCTGATCGCCGAGGGATCGGACTCGTTCGCACGCTACAGCCTGATGATGCTGGTCGCGCTCACGGCGCAGGCGCTCTTCTTCGTGCTTCGCCGTCAGTGGGGCAACCTGTGGTGGCGGATCGCGGCGGTCTTCACGGTCATGATGATCTTTCTCGGCCAGGCGGTGTGGGAGGGTTATCCGGGCGCGGCGTCCCGCGTGCTGCTGCCGATGACGCTCGCGTTCAACATCCTCGTGCCGCGCGGCTGGCGCTGGTGGCCGGTCCTGCTGGTCGGGAACCTCGTGATCCTCGCGTCGCCCGACATGCTGCGCGCCCCCGGCCGCGAGAGCTACCAGGTCAGCGGCGAGCGCGCGCTCCGGATGGTGCCGGAGACCGGCCGGCTGCTCGAGGCCGTGTTCGACGACAAATGGTATCCGCCCGAGCGCTCGCATCTCGAGTACTGGCGCTGGAGCAAGGGGCCGGCGACGCTGACGCTGCGCAACCCGCATCCGTTCCCGCTGCTCGTGACGATTTCGTTCGGGGTCCGCAGCAAGGACGCGCGCACCGTCGGACTCTGGCAGGGAACCTACGCGCGGTGGGAGCGGAGGCTGGCGCCGGGAGAAATGCGCGAGGTCAAGGTGCGCAACATGCGCCTCGAGCCCGGCGACACGGTCTGGCGCTTTGAGACGGACGTGCAGGGGACCTATCCCGCCAGCGACGACCCGCGCCGGCTGGCTTTCAGCCTGCGCGACCTGACGATCGCGATCCTCGGAAAGGCGGACGTCATTCCGCCGGCACGCTGAGCAGGGCATCGCTGGAAAGACTTTAACCGGCGCGCGCGCATCATGGCATTCCCTCTTCACGATCTGCTCCGCTGGATTCCGTCGTACCGGGCGATGGAAAGGGAAAACCGCCGGCTGCGGGAGGCGGCGGCGGAGTTTCATCGCCAGCACGAGGAGTGGATGCGTTTTTTCCCGCCCGGGCATTTTTATTCCCCCTTGCCGTCGAAGGATGAAATCGCGCTCGCCTTCGCCCGGGGTGCTTTCGGCCCGCCCTTTCCGGGTGTCGATATGAACGAGTCGGGGCAGTTCGCGCGGATCGAACGCTTTGCCGGCTATTATCCCGATCAGCCGTTTCCCGAGGAGCCGGCTCCCGGCCGGAGGTTCCATCTCGGGAACGTTTCCTACGGTCACTACGATGCGATCATGCTTTACTGCATGCTGCGGGAGGCCGGGTCCCGGCGCGTCATCGAGGTGGGGTCCGGCTTCAGTTCGGCGGCGATGCTGGATGCGGCCGACCACGCGCTCGGGCACCTGGTCGAATTCACCTTCATCGATCCGGACATGAGCCGGCTGCGTCCGCTGCTGCGTCCGGAGGACACGGCGCGGTGCCGGCTGATCCAGCAATGCGTCCAGGACGTGCCGCTGGCGGAGTTCGACCGGCTGCAGGAAAACGACGTCCTCTTCATCGACTCCTCCCATGTGAGCAAGGTCGGCAGCGACGTGAACCGGATCTTCTTCGACATCCTGCCGCGGCTGGCGCCGGGGGTGCTGATCCACATCCATGACGTCGCCGGAAACCTCGATTATCCCCGCGACTGGCTCGAGGAGGGGCGGGCGTGGAATGAACAATACCTCCTGCGGGCCTTCCTGATGTACAACCCGAATTACCGCATCGAACTTTTCACGAGCTGGCTGCTCAACGTCCGGCACGCGTGGTTCTGCGAGCGGATGCCGATGTGCGCGCGGGGCGGCGGCGGACAGATCTGGCTGCGGAAACTCGCGCGGTGAGCGCGGGGGCTGTTCTACCTTTTGAAGCCCGCGTCTTCCGGTAGCAGCCGACGTCAGGAGGCTGTTTTTTTCTTTCGACGGAAGGTGGAGCGCATTGCCCCAATGCGCTGGGGAGTTGAGCCGGCTCCCCAAGCGCCGACGGAGCGTCCAACGCGTTGGGGGCAACGCATTCCACCTGTTTGGCGCGTCAGAACGCGGCGATCGATTCCAGGCGCGCGCGCCTTCGACCGATTTGGCGGAATCAGCTCAGCCGCCTCACGGCGGCTGCTACCGAAGGTGGAGCGCATTGCCCCAATGCGCTGGCGAGTCGAGCCGGCTCCCCAAGCGCTGACGGAGCGTCCAACGCGTTGGGGGCAACGCGTTCCACCTGTCCGCCGCGTCAGAACGCGGCGATCGACTCGAGGCGCGCGCGCCTTCGACCGATTTGGCGGAATCAGCTCAGCCGCCTGACGGCGGCTGCTACCGAAGGTGCAGCGCATTGCCCCAATGCGCTGGAGAGTCGAGCAGGCTCCCCAAGCGCCGACGGAGCGACCAACCCGGTGGGGGCAACGCGTTCCACCTGTTCGCCGCGTCAGAACGCGGCGATCGACTCCAGGCGCGAGCGGTAGCGCGCTCCGATTACCGCGGAGGAAAACTCCCGCTCGATGGTCACACGCGCGTTCGCGCCGAGCGCGGCGCACCGCGCCGGATCGGAAGCGAGGCGCCGCATCCAGGCCGCGGCGTGCACGAGATCGGGCTCGGCCCACACCTGGCCCTTGCTGTACGGGCCGTGGTTCTCCGCGAGCGTCGTCAGCCGGTAATCGACGGGACAGCCGTTGTCCGCGGTGACAAATTCGCGCGGCGCGGACCAGTTCGTCGAGATCGCCGGTTTCCCGAGGTACATGCATTCCGCGATCGCCAGGCCGAAGCCTTCCGAGCGGTGCAGCGAGACGAAGCAATCGCATGCGGACTCCAGCCGGTAGACGTCCTCGCGCGACAGGGTCTCGGAAATCAGCAGAGCGCCCGGCAAATCGCGGACGGCGGCGGCCAGCGCCGCAAAATCCGCGGCATTGCCGGCGGCGTTCTGGACCTTGATGACCAGCCCCGCGCGGTCGCTGCCGAGCGCCGCCTGGCGGAAGGCCTCGATCGTCGCCCGCGGATTTTTCCGCTCCGAGTACGAGTTCAGGTCGTAGAGCGAAAGAAAGAGAAACCGCTCCGCGGGCAGGCCGAACTGCGCGCGATGATTTCCCGCCGGGCGCGCGAACCCGATCGCGTGCGGCATCGTCACGACGGGCAACGGCGCCTTGGCGGCGATCGCCGCGCGCACGAACTCGCTCGGGCACCAGACCTCGTCGAAGAACGCGAAATGCGGCAGCCAGGCGTCGGGGAACTCCGGCAGCTCCCACGCCCAGTAGGCGATGTTGTATTTCCCGGCGCGGAATTTTTTCCCGTGATGATGATCGAGATCGGGTGACGCCGGCGGATCGAGGTGGACGACGTTGACCGGATGCGGGTTGTCCGGCTGCAGGCGGGACGCGTAGGTCGAGTCGCCCAGCCGGTTCTTGCAGTGGAGCTTGAGCGGGACCAATGCGGCGGGAATGCCGGCGGCGTCGGCGGCGCGGACCATGCACCGGGCGGATTCCCCGACGCCCAGTTCCGCCGTGAGAAAACCAACAATGTTGAGCCCGAGCCGCGCATGGCTGCGGGCGAAGGCCGCCGAAAACGGAGCGAGCCGGACCGAGAAATCGAAAATCGTCTCCCCGGCGTCGGACGTCAGCGTCGCGATGCGAAGCTGGCGGTTCTTGGCCTGGGCCCGGAAGCGCTGCCACGCGGGAAACCCGGTCACGCGGCCGAGCCATGCGAGCAGGTTCGTCAGCGCGACGCCGCCCAGCTCAAGCGTCAGGCGCGGACCGCGGCGCGCGGAGTCAGGATCAAGCTTCAGGCGGAGCTCGAACTTCCCCGTGCGCGGAGGGGTCGTGCTTCCGGCGATTTTTCCATCGATGCGAACCGTCAGGCGTGGGGAGGAGCGCTCGACTCCGCGGGCATCGGGATGCGCGCGAATGTCACCGCGCAGCACGAGACCCGCGATGCCCTCGCACGGCGGCAGGCGCAGCTCGGCGCGGTCGCGCATCCACGCCGATTCCGGGTCAAACGTGTCGAAAAACAGCCCGGAATGATGCGAGAACCGACCCGTGGGAGCGCGGCGGGCGAAGGTGGGGCTGGCGGAAGGCATGAAGCTGCGCAGAGCGAAGGGAGCCGCCTTTGCCTTGGCAAAGCTATATCCCGCCGCTTCGATGGCCGCACATGGAGTCCGAGGAATACCGCAGGATGGCCGGGGTCGAGGACACCATGTGGTACTACCGCGCGCTGCACGCGCATGTGCGTCGCGCGCTGGCCGCGCAGCTTGGCGCGCGGGCGGCCGCGGTCCTCGATGCCGGGTGCGGAACGGGCGGATTGATCCGGAGGCTGCGCCGCAGCGATCCGGCCTGGAGCTGGACCGGCGTCGACCTTTCTCCGCTGGCCTGCGAACTCGCGCGCGAGCGGACGCACGCCGAGATCCGCCAGGCGTCGATCACCGCGCTGCCGTTCGGCGACGCGACCTTCGACGCGGTGGTTTCGGCGGACGTGCTCTATCATGTCGACGACGACGGCGGGGCGATCCGGGAATTCGCCCGCGTGTTGAAACCGGGCGGAGTGGTGGTGGTGAACGTCCCCGCGCATCGCTGGCTCTGGTCGTATCACGACGTCACCACGCATGCGAAGCGCCGTTATGCGCGCGGGGAGCTCCGCGAGAAACTGGCCGCGGCCGGGTTGCGCGCGACGACGCTCACGCACTGGAACACGGTGCTGCTGCCGCTGGTGGCGGTGAGACGAAAACTGTTTCCCGCGCCCGTTTCGGGCAGCGACGTTCGCGCGTATCCCGCCGTCGACGCCCTGCTGGGCGCCGTGACCGGACTCGAGCGGCTGTGCCTGAATGCAGGCGCGAGCTTTCCCTTCGGGACGTCGATTTTCGCGGTGGCGAAAAAAGCGCCGGCGATCGAATGACGCGGGTGGGGCAGGCGGCTCACGGCGGCTGCTACGTGGAGCGCCTTGTCGCGGAATGGGCCCTCTATGCGCTGGAGGTGCGAGCGGGACTCGAGGTACTGACGGAGCGTCTAACGCGTTGAAAACGAGTTTTATTTCGAAGCCGGCACCTTCCGGTAGCAGCCGACGTCAGAAGGCTGTGGCCCGCGTTTGACTGGGCAGGCGCCATGAACTCAGCCGCCTGACGGCGGCTGCTACATGGAGCGCCTTGTTTCGGAATGGGCTCCGTGCGCGGAGGCGGGAGCTGACTTGGGACATCGACGGAGCAGCCGACGCGTTCGGGGCGATGCGTCCGCCCGTTTCACCTTCTAGCTTGGAGTCTTCCGCGGCCCTCGGGTAGCGTCATCGCCCTATGGTCTTCTTCGTGGCCGCGATTGGCCTGCTCGTCCATCTTCTGCTGTGGGGAGCGGGCGCGGCGCTGATCCTGACCCCGCGGCCATGGAGGAATTCCTGGCCGGTGTTCTGTGCGCCGATGGGCCTCGCGCTGCAGTCGGCGGTCGTGTGGGCGGGCGCCTACTCGGGTCTGGCGGGAACGAATGTCTATGCACGCTGGGCCGAAATCATCCCGGCGGTCCTCCTCGCGGTCGCGGTGCGGCGTCGCGGGCTTGACCAGGTCGCGCAGACGCTCGGGCGTTTCAGGGTGCTCGGCGTGATCATGCTCGCCGAGCTTTGTCTCCTCGTCCTGCCGATGGCGCTGGCGTCGCGGTCTCTGACGACGCTTTCCCTCGGGAGCTGCGACGCCGCCGATTACGCGGCCGGCGCGCGCGTGCTGCAGGAGTTTGCCCGCGGCGATCGCAGCGGGTTCATCGGGTTGACGGAGGTCGTGCGGGTGGCGTCGGTGGATAATTTTTTCGATTTCTGGCTGCGGCTGAATCATTTCACCCCGTCGGCGCTCATCGCCTTCAACGGGGCCGTGTTTGGCGGTCGCCCGCACGAGCTGACCGGCATCATGACGGTGCTGCTGCTGGTGAGCTCGCTGCCGGCGGTTTTCTGGATGGCGCGGGCGATGATGCGCTACTCGGCGCCCGTCAGCCTGTGGCTCGCGGCGATCTACGGATTGAATCCGATCACCTGGTACGCGGTCGCGCACGTGGCGATGGGGCAGCTGCTGGCGGCGCACGCCATCGTGTTCCTGACGTGGGCGGGCGTGGCGCTCTGGCGCGGCCGGCTGACCTGGCGGAGGGGCTGGGCCATGAGCGGAGTGCTCGCGATGGCGTACTGGCTGGTGCTCGGGAGCTATAATTTCATCATCGTCGTCTGCCTCGCGCCCGTCCTGACCTACGCGGGGGCGGCGGTGCTGATCACCGGCTGGTGGCGGCGTTTCGGGCTCTGGCTGGCGGTGATGCTCGCGCCGCTCGCGGTGTGCGGACTGGTTTTCCTCGAGCGGACGCTCGGGCTGGTCGAGCGGTTCCAGCTGTTCGGGCAGTACGATTTCGGCTGGAGGATTCCGGTCATGTCGCCCGAGGGCTGGCTCGGGGCGGTGAACGGTCCCGGTCTCGGGCCGGTGGCGATGTGGCTCCGGCTGCTGCTGTCATTCCTCCTGTTTGTGCTGCTGGTGATGGCGATGGCGCGCGACCTCCGCGTCCGCGGGCGCGCGGTCTACCGGGCGGTCACGATGATGCTGCCGGTCATGGTGGGATACACTTACCTGGAAATGCGCGGGGCGCTGCTGGGCACGAACGCGAGCTACGACGCCTACAAGCTGCTCGCGATTTTTTTCCCGGGGCAGCTTTGCGGGTACTGTTACTGGACAACCCTGTCGCGCAGCCGCCGCGCCGGCCAGCGCTGGACGGCGCGGGTCGCGATCGTCGCAATGTCGCTCTTCAATCTTTCGGTCGCGTACCGTTTTGCCGTGCGGATGGAAAATCCGCCGCTGATCGTGGACGCCGACATGGTCGAGCTGCAGCGCATCGAGCGCATGCCGGAGGTGACCTCGATCAACATGAACATCGACGACTTCTGGTCGCGGCTCTGGGCGAACGCGTTCCTGCTGCACAAGCCGCAGTATTTCCGGACGCACACCTACGAGGGGCGGATGAACACGGCGTTGAAGGGCGACTGGGATCTGACCGACGGGGTGGTCACCGTCTCGGCGCCGGCGGAGGCGGGTTCGGTGCGCGTCGGGCGCAGCTTCGCGCTGCTGAACACCCACAGCCGCTATTTCCTCCGCGCCGCGCTGGGCGAGGGCTGGTATCAGGAGGAGCGCATCGCGCGGGTGTTCCGCCGGTGGCATTGGTCGAAGGGCGACGCGACGCTGAAGATCGAGAATCCGCAGGCGACGCCGCTGACGGTGGATCTTCACCTGCTGGTGCGCAGCCTCGACAAGCGCGACCTGCAGGTCTGGCAGGATTCGGCGCGGCGCGGCACGGTGTCCGTGGGCGAGACGCTCGGCGAGCGGATCGTGCCAGGCATCGTCCTTCCGCCGGGGGAGTCGTCCCTGCAGTTCCGGTCGAGCATCCTGCCCACGGCGGGAAACGCGCGCGACGCGCGCACATTGGGCTTCGCGGTGTACGGGATCGAAATCGAGGTCCAGCCCGAGAAATCGATTTGAACCGCGAGCGCCCTGTCGGACGGTCGCACGGGTCACCGACCCGAGTGGGCGGACTCTGCCAACGGAGAACGTCGAGCACACCCGTTTAGCTCGAGTCCAGCTTCACGGGTCGGAGACCCGTGCCACGCACTCCAAGGGCTCGGTCCGGTCCTCTGACGTTGTAATGCGGTGGGTTCTTCCTTGAATCGCGCTCCAGGATGACCACCGCGCCTTTCTTTCGGAAAACCTACGCCGGGCGCCGGGTGCTGATCACCGGCGGGCTCGGTTTCATCGGTTCCACCCTGGCGCGGGCCCTCGTCGCGCTCGGCGCGCGGGTGACGATCGTCGACAGCCTGATTCCCGAATACGGCGGCAACCGGCGGAATCTCGCAGGCATTGCCAGCCGCGTCCGGGTGCACGTCGCCGACGTCCGCGACTGGCCGCGCCTGCCGCGCCTCGTGCGCGGGCAGGATTTTATCTTCAACCTGGCCGGCCAGACCAGCCACATGGATTCGATGACGGATCCGCAGACCGACCTCGACATCAACTGCCGCGCCCAGCTGGCGATCCTCGAAGCCTGCCGCATCCACAATCCCGGGATCCGCATCGTCTTCGCGAGCACCCGCCAGATTTACGGGCGCCCGGATTATCTGCCGGTCGACGAGCGGCACCCGCTGCGGCCGGTCGACGTCAACGGCATCAACAAGATCGCCGGCGAATCCTTTCATCTCCTGTACTCGCGGGTGCACGGATTGCGGGCGACGGCGCTGCGGCTGACGAACACCATCGGCCCGCGCATGCGCGTGAAGGACGCCCGACAGACGTTTGTCGGCGTCTGGATCCGCGACCTCGTCCAGGGCCGCCCCTTTGAAGTCTGGGGCGGGAGCCAGCGCCGTGATTTCACGTACGTCGATGACGCCGTCGAAGCCTTTCTCCTCGCCGCGGCGCGGCCCGAAGGGGTGGGCGAGGCGTTCAACCTGGGCGGACCTCCGCCTGTTACCCTGCACCAGCTCGCGCACCTCCTCGTCGAGCTCAACGGCGGCGGGATCTTTCGCGTGCGGGAATTTCCGGCGGACCGGAAAAAAATCGACATCGGCGATTTCTATGCCGACGACCGCCGCATCGCGCGCCGGCTCGGCTGGCGTCCCCGCACCGATCTGAAAACGATGCTGGCGCGGACGCTCGAGTTCTACCGGACGGAGCTGAAACACTATTCGTGAATTCCGCCATGCTCTTGACCGCTGATCCCAAGGCCGGATACCTCGCCCATGCCGCGGAGATCCGCGCGGCCATCGACCGGGTGCTCGCCGGGGGCAATTACATCCTCGGGCCCGAGGTGGAGGCGTTCGAACGCGAATTCGCGGCGTACCACCAGGGCGGCCACGTGGTCGGCGTCGCGAACGGCACGGATGCGCTCGAGCTCGCGTTGCGGGCGGTGGGAGTCGTCGCCGGCGACCTGGTGGCGACGGTGGCGAACACGGTGTCGGCGACCGCGGCGGCGATCGAGCAGATCGGGGCGCGGCCGGTTTTTGTGGAGATCGAACCGGACACGATGCTGATGTCGGCGGACGCCCTGGCCGCGGCGCTGAAGACGGCGACGGGGCGGGTCCGGGCGGTCGTGCCGGTGCACCTTTACGGCCAGCCGGCGGCGATGCCCGCGATCGTCGACGCGGCGCGCGCCCATGGCGCGAAGGTCGTCGAGGATTGCGCGCAGTCGCATGGGGCGCGGTTCGGCGGCCGGATGGCCGGGACATGGGGCGACGCGGCGGCGTACAGTTTTTATCCGACGAAGAATCTCGGCGCGCTCGGCGACGGCGGGGCCGTGTACAGCGCGGGGGCGGCGGTCGCGGATCGGGTGCGGCTGCTTCGGCAGTATGGATGGCGCCAGCGGTACGTCAGCGAAATCCCCGGGCGCAACAGCCGGCTCGACGAGCTTCAGGCCGCGGTGCTGAGGGTGAAGCTGAAGCATCTCGACGGAGAAAACGCGCTCCGGCGCGCGCGCGCAGCGCGCTATCTCGAGCGCCTCGCGGGCCCGGCCCTGCGCCTTCCGGCCGTCGGGCGCGGGGCGGAACCGGTGTGGCATCAGTTCGCGGTGCGTTCCCTGCGCCGGGACGACCTGCGCCGCGCCCTGGGCGAAAAGGGCATTCAGTGCGGCGTCCTCTATCCCACGCCGCTGCACCGCCAGCCCGCTTATGCGCGCCCGGAGGTGATACTGCCGGAGACGGAGCGGGCCTGTGCCGAGGTGCTGTGCCTGCCGGTGCATCCCGGGGTCGGGGAGGCGGACGTTGACAGGGTTTCGGCGGAAATCCTTCGTTGGCCCACCCCATGACGACGGCCGCGCCCGCGCTGAGTTTTGTGATCCCGCTGTACAACAGCGCGGAGACGATCGGAGCGGTGGTGCGCGCGATCGACAGCCTGGCGATTCCCGGCGGGCACGAAGTGATCCTGGTGAACGACGGGAGCAGCGACCGCACGGCGGACGTCTGCCGCGGGCTCGTGAATTCCGCCAACGTTAGCATGACGTACGTCGAGCACGCGCGGAATTACGGCGAGCACAACGCCGTGCTGACCGGCTGGCGGCACGCGCGGGGCGCGCACATCGTGAACCTGGACGACGATGGCCAGAACCCGCCGGGCGAGGCGGTGCGGTTGTGGGAGCACGCGCGGACGGCGGGGCTGGACGTGGTGTACGGACACTTTGTCGTGAAGCAGCATGCGTGGTGGAGAAACGCGGGCAGCTGGTTCACGAACCGGATGACCGATTGGGCGCTCGACAAGCCGGCGGGGTTTTATCTTTCGAGTTTTCGCTGCGTGACGGCCTTCGTGGCCCGGGAGGTGACGGGACACATGAGTCCGCTGCCGTACATCGACGGACTGATCCTCCAGGTCACCCAGCGCATCGGTTCGATCGAAGTGCGGCATGTGCAACGCGAGGTGGGGAAGAGCGGCTACACGCTGCGCCGGCTCCTGCGCCTGTGGCTGAGCGCGTGGGTGAATTTTTCCGTCCTGCCCCTCCGGATCGCCACGGGGCTCGGCCTCCTGATGGCGTTCGCCGGGCTCATCGGATTTGGCTGGGTGTTATGGCTGCGGCTGACGGATCGGGGCCCGACGTTTGGGTGGGGTTCGCTGATGGTCGCGCTCCTCGTTTTTTCCGGCACCCAGCTGGTGATGCTCGGCCTGATCGGCGAATACATCGGCCGGATGTTCATCGCGATCAACCAGCGCCCGCAATCCGTCATCCGCGAAGTGCTGCGGAAGCCGGAGTAGCGCCGCGACTTCGGTCGGCGGCTGCGACGGCGGCGCCGCTCCCGAAAAAATCCCTTGTTTCCCCCGGTCCCGGCCCCTTTCAATGATGTTTCCATGATTTATCTACTCGGCGGCTCCGGCTACGTGGGACAGGCCTATCAGGCGCTGCTGGCGCGCAAGGGCATTCCGTTCCGAAACCTGCGCCGGGCGGAGGCGGACTACAGCGATCCCGTGGTCCTCGCCGGCGCGTTGAAACGCGATCGTCCGGAATTCCTGATCAATGCGGCGGGCTACACCGGCAAGCCGAACGTCGACGCTTGCGAACTCCACAAGGGCGAGTGCCTGGAGGGCAACGCGGTTCTCCCCGGGGCGATCGCGCAGGCCTGCGCCGAGGCCGGCGTGCCGTGGGGCCATGTTTCCTCCGGCTGCATCTTCACCGGCGCGCGTCCCGACGGGAGCGGCTTCACCGAAACCGACGCCCCGAATTTCACCTTCCGGCAGAACAACTGCTCCTTCTACAGCGGCACCAAGGCCCTCGGCGAGGAAGTCCTCGAGGGAAAATCCAACGTGTTCGTCTGGCGGCTCCGGATTCCCTTCAACGAGGTCGACAATCCCCGGAATTACCTGACGAAGATGATGCGCTATCCACGGCTGCTGGAAGCCACGAACTCGATCTCGCAGCTCGAGGAGTTTGTGGCCGCGACGTTCCAGTGCTGGGAAAAACGGATTCCCTTTGGCACCTACAACGTGACGAATCCCGGACAGGTCACGACGCACGAGGTGGTGGCGCTGATCGAGAAGTCCGGCGTGCACCCGAAAAAATACGAGTTCTTCAGCAGCGAGGCCGACTTCATGAAGGTCGCCGCCAAGACGCCGCGGTCGAACTGCGTGATGGATTCCTCGAAGCTTGCCCGGGCCGGCATCCGCCTCACGGAGGTTCACGCCGCGGTCGAACAGGCGCTGCGCGCTTGGAAGCGGGTTTAAGATTTCAGATGTAAGGTTTAAGAAAGGGTGCAAGCGGTGAATTCGGACAAGATGCAAAACTCGAAGATGACCAAGAGAGCGCTTACCGCTTAAAACTTTCCCCTTATGAACTTACTCGTCACCGGCGGCTGCGGATTCATCGGCTCGAATTTCATCCGGCAGCGCCTCACCGAAAAAAACTCGCCGCTCCGCCGGCTCGTCAACCTCGACGCCCTCACCTACGCCGGCAACCCGGCCAACCTCGCGGACCTGGCGAAGGATCCGCGCTATGTTTTTGTCCACGGCGACATCGGCGACGCCGCGCTGGCGGCCCGGCTGCTCGTCGAGCACGAGATCGACGCCGTGGTGAATTTCGCGGCGGAGTCGCACGTCGACCGCTCGATCGATTCGCCGGAGCCCTTCATCCAGACCAACGTCGTCGGCACGCTCCGGCTGCTCAACTGTGCGCGGCTCCACTGGTCGAAACTCACCGAGCCCCGCAAGGCCGCGTTCCGCTTCCTGCATGTCTCCACCGATGAAGTCTACGGCACCCTCGGTCCCAAGGATCCGGCGTTCACCGAGGAGACGCCCTTCGCGCCGAACAGCCCTTACGCGGCGTCGAAGGCGGCGAGCGACCATCTCGTGCGCGCTTATCAGCACACGTTCAACCTGCCGACGCTGACGACGAACTGTTCGAACAATTACGGGCCGTACCATTTTCCGGAGAAGCTGATCCCGCTCGTGATCCTCAACGCGCTCGAGGGAAAGCCGCTGCCGGTGTACGGCGACGGCCGGCAGATCCGCGACTGGCTGTTCGTGGAGGACCACGCCGCCGCGATCTGGCTCGTGCTGCAGCGGGGGCGGGTCGGCGAGACCTACAACATCGGCGGACTGAACGAAAAGCCGAACATCGAAATCGTCCAGACGATCTGCGCGCTGCTCGACCGGAAATCGCCGCGGGCGGACGGAAAGCCCTATGCCACGCAGGTGACGTTTGTCGCGGACCGTCCCGGCCACGACCGGCGCTATGCGATCGACTGCTCGAAGCTGCAGGGCGAGCTCGGTTGGGCGCCGCGCGAAAATTTCGCCACCGGCATCGACAAGACGGTCGACTGGTACCTGGCCCACCGCGACTGGTGCGCGGACATCACGTCGAAGAAGTACGCGCGGGAGCGGCTGGGAACCGCACGCTGAATTCCGGATGGCGGATTGCGGATTGCGGAGCGGCTCCAGCTCGACACCTTGAAATCCATCCCATTTCCACCCGTGGCCGCTTCCAATCCGCAATCGACGATCCGCAATCCGCAATCCCGGAAGGGCATCATCCTCGCCGGAGGGTCCGGGACCCGGCTCTATCCCCTCACGATCGCGGTGAGCAAGCAGCTCATGCCGGTCTACGACAAGCCGATGATTTATTATCCGCTGTCGGTGCTGATGCTTTCCGGCATCCAGGAAATTCTCATCATCTCGACGCCGCAGGATCTGCCGCTCTTCCGGCGCCTGTTCGGCGACGGCGCCAATCTCGGGTTGAAACTGAGCTACGCGGAGCAGCCGAGCCCCGACGGACTCGCCCAGGCATTTCTCATCGGCGCGGACCACGTCGGGGACTCCCCGTCGGCGCTGATCCTCGGGGACAATCTTTTCTACGGGCACGAGCTCACGCAGTCCCTGCAGCGCGCGAATGCGCGCACCGACGGCGCGACGATCTTCGGCTATCATGTGGCGGATCCGAAGAGCTATGGCGTGGTCGAATTCGCCGTCGACGGACGCGTGCTCTCGCTCGAGGAGAAACCCGCCGAGCCCAAGTCGAACTACGCGATTCCCGGGCTCTATTTCTACGACCGCGACGTCGTCGCCTTCGCCCGCAAGCTCAAGCCCTCGAAGCGCGGCGAACTGGAGATCACGGACCTCAACCGGTCGTATCTCGAGGCGGGCAAGCTCAACGTGGAGCTGCTGGGCCGCGGCACCGCGTGGCTCGACACGGGCACGCACGATTCATTGATCGAGGCGGCCCAGTTTGTGCACGTCATCGAGAACCGCCAGGGCCTGAAGATCGCGTGCCTCGAGGAGATTGCCTACCGGAGCGGCTGGATCGACCGCGGCCAGCTCGAGGCGAACATCACCCGCCTGGGCAAGTCGAGCTACGGCGCCTACCTCCGCAACCTCGCGGCGGAGTAGGGTAGCCAGGCCGTGATCCACGCTGATTTTCGCTGATCCCGAATTGGCGCCCACTCGCGTTCATCAGCGGTTTAAACCCCGAGCGTTCATGGAGGTTTCCTTTGTCATCCCGCTCTACAATTGCCTGCCGCTCACCCAGGCAATGCTGGCGAGCCTGCGGACGTCGCTGCCGCCGGGGCTGAAGCATGAGATCATTCTCGTCGACGACAGCAGCACGGACGGGACGCGGGAGTTCCTGCAGACGCTGACGAGCGACGGCGCGCCGTTCCGGGTTCTCCTCAACGAGCGCAACCTCGGTTATGCCGGCGCCAACAATCGCGGCGCGACCGCGGCGCGGGGCGATTATCTCGCGCTGCTGAACAACGACCTGCTGCTCTCTCCCGGCTGGCTCGAGCCGATCATGGCCGTGCATCGCCGGCTCGGGAACCGCGCGGGATTCGTCGGCAACATCCAGCGCAACGCCGGGACCGGCGCGGTCGACCACGCGGGGATTTTCATCAATCACCGCGGCAAGCCGGAACACCGCACCGACGGTCCGATCCTGCCGCGGCTGCGGCGCATCGACGCGTGGCGGCGGGCCGACGCGGTCACCGGCGCGTGCGCCGTGGTGAGGTGCGCGCTGTTCGCGAAGCTCGGCGGATTCGACGAGGGCTTCTCCAACGGCGGCGAGGACGTCGATTTCTGCCTGCGCAGCCACGCCGCGGGGCACGTCAGCGCCGTCGCCCTTCGCAGCACCGTCCGGCATCACATCAGCGCCTCGCCCGGTCGAAAGTTGCGCGACGAGCAAAACAGCCGCCGGCTCACTCTCCGCTGGCGCGACGAGCTCGCCCGGCTGGGGGCGCGGTCGTCCTGGAGCCGGCACTACCTGGAAAGCGAGTGGACCGGTCCCCACGACCCGGTCGAATACGTGTTCGCCCGGCAGGCGCTCGGCTTCACGCTGGGTCTGCGCCGCGACCCTCCGCGGCTCGCGTATCCGGGCATGCAGGCCGCGATCGCGCGCGAACTCGAGCGCTGGGAGCAGCTGCTACCGCGCCGCTGAGGCGCGGTCGTTCCGCAGATAGATGCGGTATCCGCCGAGCTCCTCCTCGAGCCGGTAGTGCGCGGCGACGTAATCCTGGAGTTCGGGAAAGACCTGCAGCCCGGCCACCCGGCGATCGGTGTAGTTGAAGCTGCCTTCGCAGACGGCATCGACCAGGAAGGCGGGCTGGTTTTTTCGCAGGTCCCGCAGCGTTCGCTCGCGAAAGAAGGTCCGCATCGGGATCGCCTCGATCTCCCGGTAGTTGTTCGATTCGCGCGTTCCCTGGGGCAGCCCCGATTCGGTGTGAAGACGGGGAAACCATCCCCAGACCATCAGCGTGTCGCCAGGCCGGGCGAGTTCACGGAGCCGGGCGGACACCGGATGCAGCGAGTTCCTCCGCGCCGCGACGAGCGAACCGATCGCCGGATGAGCCTCCCCGGCGCGGGTGACGATCTGGGGCACGATCGTGACGGCGAAAAAAGCCAGGGCGACGCCGGCCTGGCGGCAGCCCGCCCAGGGCGTCGCGCCGGCCGGTGGATTCCCGCGAAAGATCGCGATGAGCGAAAATCCCCCCAGCCACGCCAGCGGCAGAAACAGAAAGTGAAGGTAATGCCCGAAAGGCCGGCCGGGATAAATCACCGTCCAGACGCCGACCGCCAGGAGGACCCACGCGGCCGCCAGCAGCGCGCGCGGCTGCAGCCGCGCGATTCCGCTGGAGAACGCCGCGGCCAGGGCGACGATGACCATGCCCCAGAAAAACGGGGCGAAGCCGTCGCTGTACGTGACGAAGCTTTCGATGAAATTTCCGAGCAGCGCCATCCGCGCCGCTTCGTACCCGCTCAGGTACGAGGCGTTCGACTCGATGTATGCCGCGTGAAACTGCGCCCACAAACCGTAGACCGTGAGCGTCGCCGCCATCAGCGCGGCCGGGGCGGCCGCTCCGCCCATCAGGCTGAGCACCCGTGCGGCCCGCATCCGCCGGCTGGCCGCGGGAATCCAGCCCGCCCCGGCGAGGCCGATGCACCCGACGGCAACGCCGGGCAGGATGCCCTGCATCTTGGCGAACGGAAGGCAGCCCAGGCACGCTCCGGCCGCGATCAGCCGCCAGCGCCGGCTTTTTTCGGGGGTGTTCCCGGGCGTGCAGGCGACCGCCAGCAGCCACGCCGCGACGCCGAGCAGGCCGATTGAAAGCTGCTCGCTCGAATATTGGACAAATTCCCAGTTCGCCGTCAGCGCCACAAACGCGATGAACGGAAGCGCCGCCAGCCGCGCGGTTCCGTCGCTGGCGAACCGGCGAAAAACTCCGTACGTCGCCAGGGCCGCGACGAGGTGTGTGAACAGGGCGGCGACGCGGAGGCCGGCGTAGTCGACGCGGCCGTTGATCAGCAAGGCGGGCCAGAGAAAATAGGCGTTGAGTGGGCCCGACGTATGCAGGTCCACCGAGCGCCACGGCACCGGATCGCGCCAGTAGGTCAGCGCGGCGGCGCCATGCTGGGTCTCGTCGGGGTTCAGCAGCGGCCCCGCGAAAACCATCGGCCACCGGAACGCGCAGATCGCGGCGACCGTCACCAGGCCAAAGGTCGCGGGGTGGAGCAGCCAGCGCGGCCAACGGCGTGAGTTCGCCGGAGTCGCGGTCGACTCCTCAACCAGCTTGAGCGCAACCGTGACGACGAGGAACGTTCCGGCGATCCACGCGATCGACCAATAACGAATCGGCGCGTCGTCGAACCACTGCAGCAATTCCGTCGGCACCAGGGCGAGAAGAGCGCTCATCGGATCCGGGAGTTCGCCCCGTCATCGGCCCGATTCGTGTGCATTCGTGTCCATGCGTGGTTTCCCACGGCGGGCGGCGTCAGCTCATGCGCCGGTAATCGCCGCGGCTGAAATATTTCTCGAGCCAGACATACGCGCAGATGAAAAAATAGCGGCTGCCCATTTCCTTGATCTTGAGCTTGGGGACGCCGTATTTCCGGTTCTGCCACGAGATCGGCGTGATGGCGTAGGTGTAGCCGCGCGTGATCGCCTTCAGCGGGATCTCGACGGTCAGGTTGAAGTGCGGCGCGAGGAACGGACGGCAGCCGTCGATGACCGTGCGGCGGTACGCCTTGAACGCGTTCGTCGTGTCGTTGAGCGGGATGGCGAAGCCCACGCGCACGAGGAAATTCGCGAGCCGGTTCACCTTCAGCTTCACCCAGGGGTAATCGATGACCTCGCTGCCCTGGATGAACCGGCTGCCGAACGCGCAGTCGTAACCCTGGTTCAGGAGTTCCCAGTACTTGACGGCGTGCGCGGGGGAATCCGACGAATCGGCCATCATGATCACGACGGCGTCGCCGCGGCTCTGGTCGATGCCCCACACCACCGCGCGGCCGAAGCCGTTCTGCCCGGCGTTCCGGGTCGGCGCCAGCGTCGGGATTTTCGCCTTCAGCTCCTGCAGCACGGCCCACGTCCGGTCCGTGCTGCCGTCGTCGACCACCACGATCTCGTGGTCGATGCCCGCGGCGGTGAAGGTCCGGTGGATGTCCTCGACCGTGGCCGGCAGCGACTCCTCCTCATCGCGGGCGGGAATGATGACCGAGAACAGTTTCAGCGGGGCGGCTTGTGGGGACATGAAGCGCGACGAAAATCAGAGCGGAGCGGAGATGTCGAGCCAGCCCGGATGGTCGCGCGCATGTCCGGCGATCTCGTCGAGGACGGACTCCAGCGGCGTCTGCGGTCGCCAGTCCCAGAGCCGCGTCGCCTTCGCGTGGTCGAGCACGATCCACGGGATGTCGAAGGGTCGGGGGGCGGGGTCGGAGCCGACCGGGTGCGGCCCGAAGCGCGCGTCGCACCAGCCGGTCAGCTGCCGCAGCGAAACCGCCGAGGCGGCCCCGCCGGAAAAATTGGCGACCCGGTCGGCGGGCGGCAGCTTGGGGGCGGCGAACTGTTTGGCCAGCAGCGGGGCGAGATCGCGCGGATGCAGGCAGTCCCGCACCTGGTGCCCGTGTCCGCCGAAGCCGATGTACTTCAGCGGGCGCCGGCGCAGATGGCTGTTGAGCCAGTAGGCGAAGATTCCCTGGTCCGCGCGCCCGAACTGCCCCGCGCCCGCGAGCACGCCGCAGCGGTTGATGAAGACCGGCAGGTTGAACGTCTCGCCGTACTCCAGCGCGAGCGCCTCGCTCGCGAGCTTGGTGGCGCCGTAGAGCGAGACCGGGGCGAGGGTGGCAAAGCTTTCATCGACACCCTGCGCGGTGAGCCCGGGCGAAAGCGTCGCCGACGCATCGGGACGGAACGCGCCGTTGGCCTCGGCCACGGCGAGGGCCGCGAGCGGCCCGATGGAGTAGACGCGGCTCGTGCTGAGCAGGATGAAACCCGCGCGGTGCAGCTTGCAGTATTCGAGCAGGTTGACGGTGCCGGAGAGGTTGTGCTCGACCAGCTGGCGCGAGCTCGTCCGTCCGTCGACGCCCGCCAGCACGCTGGGATTGGCGGCGGCGTCGATGACCCAGTCGCACGCCGGGAGCGGCTCGACGTCGCTCGGCGCGCGGAGATCGCCGTGAAAAAGCCGGACTCCCATCGCCTTCAGCTCGGCGCGGTTTGTTTCGCTCCCGGGACGGATGAAATTATCGAATCCAGAAACCTGATGGCTGGAATCGGCCTGGAGGAGGGCGCGGGCCAGGGTGCTCCCGACGAATCCGCACACCCCTGAGATCAGGATTTTCATCGGTTCGAGGGAAACACGGGAGCCACGGTGGCGGAAGGCTTTTCTGGCTTCGGGAAACCAGCAGCCGGCTATCAGCTATCAGCTATCAGCTATCAGCTATCAGCTATCAGCTATCAGCTATCAGCTATCAGCTATCAGCTATCAGCTATCAGCTATCAGCCGCGTCGCGGTCCCTTATCAGACCTTGGACAGAATGTCTTGAAACAAAGTGGAAGGATGTGCTGATCGCGCCCTGACAGCTGATGGCTGACCGCTGACAGCTGATCGCCGACCGCTTCCTATTTCTTGGCCGCGGTGGCGGCTGCTTTCTTTTGCGCGGCCTCGTACGCTTTCCGGTGCTCCATTCCGATTTCGAGGAGATCCGTCACGAGCATCCGCGCCTCGCGTTCCTGGACTTCCGGCGGGCCGACGGGGGGCGGGAGCGGCGGACTGATTGCGACGACGGCGTTGCCCAGCGACGGCGACAAGCCGCCGCCGACCTGGACTGGCGACTGACGCAGCCGAAGCGTGTAATGTTCGCCGTTCGCGCTGATCACGGCCTCGTCGAGTTCCGACACGTAGCTGATCGCCGTGACTTCATCCACCGTGCTCCCCACGGGAATCCAGAAACTCTGCTTGTCGCTGAGCCGCGTGACGCTCACCAGCACGTCCTTTCCCTTCGCGATCATTCCGCCCAGCTGGTATTTCGCGGCGTCCGAGGCCGCCGTGGTGCCGGCGCGCGGCGGAAGAAAAGGCGACGCTGACGGCAGCGTTTGGCCCGGGGCGGAAGCCGCCATCATCATCGCGAGGAAAACCAGCCCGGTCAGGGGAAAGCGCCGAGGGTGCATGGAGTAAGTTGGAACGCGGGCGAACGTAGCCGAGATTCTGAAAAACGCGAGCGGCCCTTGGGCGGACGGAACGAGCTAGGCGGAGCGGGGCGAACCGGGGTCCCGATCGAACATCGAACGCCCAACTTTCAACTTCCAACATTGAATTCCTGAGCAAGCTCCGGATCCGCGCCGCCGCTCAGGCAGGTGCACCTATATCGGATCTGACATGATCGGCGGCGGCAGTTCCGAGGTTCACCGGATAGGATGTCTTGGTACCACCGTGCGGGCATTCAATGTTGGAAGTTGAAAGTTGGGCGTTCGATGTTCGTCCGGGTGCGCCGAAGGCGGATCTATTTCACCAGATAAATCTCAATCAACGTGACGCCGGTATCCGGCGTGCCAGCGGAGCTGGTGGCCTGGAGCGAATAGACTCCGGCCGGCAGATCCAGCACGATGGCGGCATCCTTGCTGCCGGGGGGCAGCGCGAAGGCGCCGACGCGACCCGAGGCCGTCGTGATCGGATGGGTGTCGGCCGGCTCGGTCCAGTTGTCGTTGGTCGCAACAATTTCACCGGTGGATTTGTAGAGCGTGAGGACCGGGTCCGAGAGCGGAAAGGCGACGCCGTACTGCGAGAGCGCCGGTCCGACGACCCGGAGCAGCACCCGCGCCGGACGGCCGAAGCCCTGTGGGTCGACGATCACAAAACCCGCCGTCGCGACTTTCTCGCCGGGCCCGGTGCGGGCGCGGAGCGAGAGATTCATGATCTCGCCGGGAACGATGTCGGACGGGATGCGGTAGATCTCGAGCAGTCCCACGCCGGAAGCGCCGGATTGGTCCACGAGCTGGAGCGTCGTGTTGCCGGTGCCGAAGGCGCGGAGCATGGCGGAATCGTTGCTCGCCACGCCGAAGGGAAACGCGCCCACCTCGGCGGCCTTGTCCCTGGTGATCGGATCGCTCGACCAATTGTCGTTGTTCGCGAGGAGCTGTCCCGTCGTGTTGTAGAGGTTCAGAACGGGATTGGGCAGGGCCGCGGCGACGCCGTACGTCCTGAGCGCGGGGCCCGCGCCGCGGAGAAGGGTCGGCAGGCCGAGCGCGCCCGCGTTGATCTTAACCGCGAGGCCCGCGATCGCCGTGTCGTCGCCGGTGCCGACGAACGCGCGGCCCGAGAGGTTGGCGAGAAACGGCACGTGATACGAATCATACTCGAGGCGAACGACGTCCGTCAGGACCGGGCCGGCGGCGCCGGTCACGCGCAGCTGGTAGCGACCGAAATTCACCGTGTCGAAATTCGGAATGCTGAGACTGTCGGAAGTCGTCTCTCCCGGCAGCGGCTGGCCGTCGAGGGCGAACCATCGATAGACGAACGGCCCGGTGCCCGTGAGGCGGGCCGAAAGCACGACGGTCGTTGCCCTGGCGGGCGTGACGCTGGTGGCCGCAATGTTCGCCATCGCCGGGAACACGGACACCGACTGGTTCGTGAGCAGGCGGACCGTGCCGGCGAGCAGCTTTCCGTCCGGGGTGAGCTTCATCGGGAGGCCGTAGGTCTCGCCGCCGTAAAACGTCGGATCGTCCACGATCCCGGTGGCGGTGATCGCCGCCCGATGCAGGATGCCCAAAAAACTCAGGTAGAACATCCGGGAATTGGCGGCATCGATCGCGAAACTCATCGTTTCAAAGAGATTTGTGCCGGTCCATGCCGGGTCGGCCGTTCCGTCGCTCTTCAGCTTGGCGAGAAATGGCCCTTCGTGGCTGAAGATGTACTTTCGCACCAGCAGGCTCCCGTCCATCAGCGGGTAGGCGTCACAGCTGCTGCCGAACGAATTGGATGCAGCGAAACCAGGATCGTCCTGGCCGTCGGGCAGCAGCCGGTGAATAAAACCATAGGCGATGGAGTAAGCCGGGTCGGACCAGCTGCCGCTGAGGACAATGCGGCCGGAGGAATTGAGCCTCATGCCGGTGATGCGTCCGGGCGGCGCCGTGGCCGTGAAGGCGGTGTCGACCGATGCATCAACGTTCAATCGCGCGATCCGGTTTCCCTGGGTCACGAGGATTTTGCCGTCGGGCTGGACGAGCGCGGCGTCAAGCCCCGTGGTGGCGCCGAAACCCACGGGAAGGACAAACGCCTTCTGGGTTCCGTCCACGCCGAGACGGTGCGGCGCCTGGCTCATGATCAGGTCGCCCGCGGGAAGCACGGCGAGCACGGTGTTGCCGTTCGTCTGGAGAAAGACCGACGGATCGCGGCTGCCGTCGGCGTTGAGCCGGATCACGGACAAGCGCGTGCCGGAGTTGTAAGGGTCGCCGGCCGGATAACACTGCACGATCAGGCTGCCATCCGCGGCGCCTGGAAAGACCTCGACGGGCCGGAGGTCGGCGGGAATCGAGGCATTGAAGGTCGGGTCGACGGGCGACGGCGGAAAGGGCAGCACGTTGATCGTGAGGATCGGGCTGATGTCGGGCACGCCGCCGGCCGTGGCCCTGGCCTGATAGTTGCCGCTGTCGGCGGCGGTGAGGTTGGTGATGGCGAACGACGCGGCGGTGGCGCCGGAAATCGGGACATCGTCGTGGTACCATTGGACGTTCGCATACGAGGACGACTGCACGAAAGCGAACTGGAGGGGCGTGCCCGGAGGATATTGGCGCGGGAACGAGGGACTCCGCCGTCCTTGGACGGAGACCTGAATTTCCGCGGACGAGTGCGATACGAAGACCAGGCAGGAGGCGGCAGCGAGGGAGGACAGGGCTGCGCGGCGAAAGAAGGAGAGCGGATGGAGAGCCATGATGACGTACCCGACAAGGGAACGCCCGAGACCCGCTATCCGGGGTGGCACGGGTCTCCTGACCCGTTTGGGTGTGGTCGGTCCGCGCGGGGGCGACGGGCTCAACGGTTTTGCTTGAGCCCATCCTCACGGGTCGGAGACCCGTGCTACTGCGCGGCCGGCGCCTCGGCGCCGACGGCGACGGGTTCGCCGCCACCCTGCTTCTGCATCTCGAGATCCTTCATCGCGGCCTTCCGGGAGAGACGCACCTTGCCGGAGCGCTCATCGATGCCGATGCACTTCACGGTGATCGACTCGCCCAGCTTGACCACGTCCTCGGTGCGGCGCACGCGGAAGTCCGCGAGCTCGCTGATGTGGCAAAGGCCTTCCTTGCCGGGGAGGCACTCGACGAAGCAGCCGAATTCCTTGATGCCGGTGACGCGCCCCGTGTAGATCTTGCCCATCTCGATCTGGGCGCCGCCGCCGCCGCCTGCGCCGCCCGCGCCGCCGCAGAGGCTGTCAATTTCCTGGATCGCGCGGGCCATGGCCTCGGCGTTGTTCGAGTAGACGAACACCTTGCCGGAATCGTCCTCGGCGATGTCGATCTGCGCGCCGGTCGTTTCCGTGATGCGGCGGATCGTCTTGCCGCCGGGCCCGATGAGCAGGCCGATCTTCTCGGGATCGATCTGGATCGTCTGGATGCGGGGCGCGTATTTGGAGAGATCGGCGCGCGGAGCCGGCAGCGAGGCCAGCATCGTGCGGAGGATCTCGATGCGCGCGTCGCGCGCCTGGAAGATCGCGGTCTTCGCGATCTCGAAGGGAAGACCGTTGATCTTGAGATCGAGCTGGAAGCCCGTGATTCCCTTGGTGGTGCCGGCGACCTTGAAGTCCATGTCGCCGAAATGGTCTTCCTCACCGAGGATGTCGGTGATCGTCGTCCACTTCGCGATCGAGCCGTCGGCGGCGGTTTCCGTCATCAGGCCGCAGGAGATTCCCGCGACCGGAGCGATGATCGGCACGCCGGCGTCCATGAGCGCGAGACAGCCGCCGCAGATGGAGGCCATCGAGGTCGAGCCGTTGGACGCCATGATCTCGGAGACCACGCGGATGGAATAGGGGAACACGTCCTCGGCGGGCAGCACGGGGACGAGCGAGCGCTCGGCCAGGGCGCCGTGGCCGATTTCGCGGCGGCCGGGGCCGATGAAGCGTCCGGCTTCGCCGACCGAGAACGGCGGGAAGTTGTAGTGAAGGATGAAGCTCTTCGACGTCGCGCCGCCGGTGAGGCCGTCCATGTCCTGCGCTTCCTTCGTCGGCCCGAGGGTGACGATCGCGATGTTCTGCGTGTCGCCGCGCTGGAACATGGCGGAGCCGTGCACGCGGGGGAGGACGCCGACCTGGGCGCTGATCGGCCGGAGCGCCTTGGCGTCACGGTGATCCGAGCGCACGCCGCGCGCGAGCACGGTGGAGCGGTAGGCCTTGTACTGGAGATCCTCGAACACGACGTTCAGGTCGACGTCGGTGAACTTGCCGTCGCCGAGTTCGGCGACGAGGGCGGCCTTGGCCTCCTCCTTGAGCTTCTTCACGTTCGCGGTGCGAACGTTTTTCTCGAAGCCGAAGATGGCGGCGGAAATGCGCTCGGCGGGCACGACGCGCTCGATGATGGCGCGGGCCTCGGGCGTGGCGCCGACGAGGGCGAAGGTGGCCTTCGGCTTGCCGGCGAGGCTGACGAGCTCGCGGATGGCGACGATGATCGGCTGGATGGCCTGCTGGCCGAAGGCGAGCGCCTCGACGAATTTCTCCTCGGAGATCTGGTCCGCGGAGCCCTCGATCATGAGCATGTCCTTTTCGTTGCCGACGTAGATGAGGTCGAGCGACGAGGAGTACATCTGCTCGATCGTCGGGTTGGCGACGAACTGGTCGCCGATCAGGCCGACGCGCACGGCCGCGATCGGGCCGTTCCACGGGATGTCGGAGATGCCGAGGGCGGCGCTGGCGCCGTTGACCATGGCGATGTCGGAGTCGTGGATGAGGTCGGCCGACATGAGCTGGCCGATGATCTGGACTTCATTGAGGAAACCTTCGGGGAAAAGCGGGCGGCAGGGGCGGTCGCAGAGGCGGGAGATGAGGATCTCGCGTTCGGAGGGGCGGCCTTCGCGCTTGAAGTAGCCGCCCGGAAAGCGTCCGGCGGCGGCGTATTTGTCGCGGTAGTCGACGGTGAGGGGAAAGAAGTCCTGGCCCGGACGCATGGTCTGCGCGGCGCAGGCGGTGACGAAGACATTCGTCTCACCGATGTTGACGTTGACGGCGCCGCCCGCGAGCTGGGCGATTGAGCCGGTGGAGAAGGTGAGCCCGAGGCCGGGCACGCTGACGTTGTGTTTCTGTTTCATTGGATCGGACGGATTTTCGGATGCGGACTGACGGCGCAGGCTTCCCGCCTGCTGGGTTTTGGACGAAGGCAGGCGGAATGCCTGCGCTGCGTTTGGCGGCCGGAATGGCCGCGGGTGGGTGATGAGTGCGGACCCACTTAATCTTCCCGGTTCAGACTCGAGAGATTTCCGTTTGGCGTCCCGGCGCGTCCGGCGCGGAGGCGGCAAGCGGAAATGTCCCGGTCCTGGTGCGAGTGTCGTAAAGACAACGGGCGACCCGCGGATCGGGTCGCCCGTGCGATCAAGGTGGTTACTTGCGGAGATTCAGCTTCTGGAGGAGTTCGCTGTATTTCGGGAGGTCGTGCTTCTTGAGGTAATCAAGCAGCTTGCGACGGCGGCTGGCCATCTGGAGGAGTCCGCGGCGCGAGTGGAAGTCCTTGCGGTGGGTGCGGAGGTGCTCGGTCAAATGGTTGATCCGGGCGGTCAGCAGGGCGACTTGGACTTCGGAAGAGCCCGTGTCCTTCTCGTGGGTTTTGTATTCGGCGATGATTTCAGGTTTGACGACTGTTGGCATGGTTTTGGATTCAGGGTTGGCACGACTGTAGGGAACCCTCGCGGGCTCCGTGAGACCCGCCCCGCCCCGAGAATTCGGGGTTGAGCCGGCCTCACCGTTCTAATCCCGCGGGTGCGGGACCAGTCATGGTGGCCACCCGCAACCGGCGGGTTTCCACTAACGCAAGGAGGCAGATTCCCGATCCGGCGCGGCTGGCGCAAGCGAAAATTTTCGGCGGGCAAAGCAGTTCCGGTTTACGATCGCCGGACATCGGATTCGTCCGGCCGCGGCCTCGTCGTCGGCCGCCTGCATTCCGCTGCAATCGTCCCTCCGGCCGCGCAAATCCGGCTCATCCAGCGCGGATGTTCAACGACTTGAGCGTATCGCAGCCCGGCAGTTGCCGGATCCGCCCGACGATTTCCGCGCGGTGGTGAAACAGCTCGTTCCGCACGACCGCATGGGAGGCGACCACGACCAGGCGGCGTCCCTCGATGCGCACGGCGTGGGAATAACCGGCATTCGCCGCTCCGACGAGTTCCACCCAGCGGTCGCGGATCGTCTGCTCGACCGACGGGCGGCCCACCTGGTGTTTGATCATCAGCTCCTCGACCAGCTCGGCGAGCGGGCGGGTCGGGCGCTTGACCTGGCGGCGCGGCTCGGAGGCGCCGGCCCCGCGCAGATCGGCGATCAGCTCCTCAGCGAGCTTGCTGAAGGAATGGGTTTTTTCAGGCATCGGGTGGGCGTTGATGCTCTGCCTCGTAGAGGCGGCTGTAGCGAACGAAGGCCCCGAAGGCCGTCGCCCAGGCAATATAGAAGCCAGGATAGCCGTCGAGAAAACCGCGCTTCAGCAGATACCCGCGAATGAACCGCCAGCCCGGGCGAAAGACCGCGGCGGGCAGGGAGAATTTTTTCGCCCTCGCCTGCTGCTGCTGCATGAACAGGTCGGCGAAGGGATTGATCTTGGCGACGTGGCTCGAGAGCGTCGGAAACGAATAGTGGTGAAGGTCGCCCGCGAGCGTTGCGACCGGGCCGTCGCATTCCACCTTTTCGTGCACAAACGCATCGCCGCCCCAGCGGGAGCGCCGGCGCTGGAGCAGCCGCAGGCTCAAATCCGGATACCAGTCGCCATGCGTGATCCATCGGTCGATGAACCAGACCTTGCGGGGAAAACGCGCGCCGGCAAAGGCATCGCGGTCCGGCCGCGCCAGGAAGGCGGTGATCGACTTGCGCAGCCGGGACGAGACCTCCTCGTCGGCGTCGAGCGACAGCACCCACGGGTGCGACGCCAGCGCGAGCGCGGCGTTCTTGGTGTCGCGGTAGCCCTGCCACGGGATCCGCCGGACGACGGCGCCGAATTTCCGGGCGGCCGTCTCGCTGTCGTCGGTCGTGTCGTTCAACGCGACGACCGTTTCCGCGGTCCAGCCCTGCACGCTCGCGAGGCAGCGCGGAAGATTCTGCGCCTCGTTCCTGGCGACGATGACGACGGAGAGCGGAAGCGGGGAAGCCACGGCCAGAGACTAATGATTTGGAACCGCGCTCAATCCAATCATTTTGAACAGAAGCTCGCGAAGGCAACGAAGCGCCGTCCGTGCGCGGAGCGGGAGCCGATCCAAAGAAGGGTCCGGAACCCAACCCATCCTTGGAGAAGGCTTGCAACCCTGGCGTCCTGCACCGGCGACGCTTCGTTTCCTTGGTTACCTTCTGTTCAAATTCCGGACAAGGTCGTGGGCAGGCGCCTAGATTTTTCCGCGGAGAGAGCGCGTGATCTGGTAAATGTATCCACAGGAACGCCACGCACGCACCAGGTTCTTCTTGGCCGCGCCGCGCTGAAGGAGGATCAATGACAGCGCTCCCAGCACCATGAATGCCGGCGCCTTCAGGATGTTTCCCCCCAGCCGGCTCAGCAGATAACCGGTCGAAGCCCGGCCGTCGTCGCGATCATCGCGCACGCGACCGACGACGCGCGAGCGCGCCGAATCGAAGCCATGCCTGCGCACGTAGGCGAAGGTCGTGCGGCCGCGCGGCATCTGGTGCCGCGCAACCGCGGCGGGCGCAAACCACACCTGGTAGCCGCCGCGGAGGAGGCGCTTGATCGCGAGATTCTCGTCGCCGCCAAACACGACGCCGCCCTTCCGCCCGAGCTCGGTGTCGAAAAATCCGAGCTCGGGAAACGTCGCGCGCCGGAAGGCGAGGTTCGCACTCATCGGGATCTGGCCGGCGCGCAGCGGGCCGGAGTCGGCGCGGAACGCCTGCGGTCCGTGAAAACCCGCAACCCAGTCGGGACAGCCGTCGGGAAACACCGGAATGACTTCGCCGGCGACGGCGCCGATGCGGACGCCCGGATTTTCCTGGAAGGGCCGCGCGATTTCGCGGACCCAGTCGGGTCCGACGAGAATGTCGTCGTCGCCAAAAAGTATGATCTCGCCCCGCGCCTCGCGGATCGCGCGGTTGCGCGCGTGGTTCGCGCCCTGCCGGGTCTCAAGCACGTGACGCGGAATCAAGGGTCCGGCGGAAAAACTTTCCACCATGGCCCGCGTGTTGTCGGGGGAGTTGTTGTCGACGATGAGGATTTCGAGGAGATGCGGCGGATAATCCTGCCGCACGACTCCCTCCAGCGTCTGCCGCAGCAGGTCCGCGCGCCGATAGGTGGGGATGGCGACGGTGACGGTCAGGTGGGGTGCGGCTGGATTCACGCGGAACGGCTGGATGATTTTGCCGCGAAGAGCGCCAGGGTCGCGAAGGCCGTCCCGGCGGTCGCGGCTTCGCGTCCCTCGCGGTCAGGAGGCGACTTCGAGTTTGGCCTTGAGCGTATGGAACACCCGGTCGGCGTCGAGCATGCGGACGCAGTAGCTGCGGTAGGAATCGCCGCGCACGCACGGGACCGGCGCGGCGGACCCGATGCACGCGCAGGGCAGGGATGTCTGCAGCACGGCGTGGTGTTCGCCCAGCGGGTGCCAGATCGCGGCGTTCTGCGAACCGAACAACGCGACCACGGGCGTTCCGACGGCGGCCGCGATGTGCATCGGCCCGCTGTCGTGGCAAAGGAGCACATCGAACCCGGTGAGCAGCGCGGCGAACTGGCCGGCGGTGAGCCGCTGTTCCAGCGACACGAGGTGCGTCTTCGCCTGCTCCCGGATCTGTTTCACGAGCGCCTGTTCTCCCGGGCCGGAAACCACGAAGACCTGTGCGCCCAGTTCGTCCTGCAGCCGGTCGCACACCGCGGCGAAACGCTCCGCCGGCCAGAGCCGGAACGGACTGCGGCTGCCGGGGTGGAGCAGCACCTTCGGAAATTGCGGAGGGCTGGTCGTGGATTGCGGACTGGCCGGAGCGCCGGTGAGGGCGGAGATAGCGGCTTGGTCCTGGGGGCGCGGGACGAGGCGCACTTCGCGGGAGACGACGGGGATGTTGGCGGCGGCGAGAAGCGAAAGGTACGTCTCGGTGATGTGATGCGTGGTGTAGAACGCATCCGTGACCGGCGCGTGTCCGGTGT
>JAQGON010000181.1 GCA_028293565.1 Verrucomicrobiota bacterium
CCGGCGAGGCTGTGGTGGCGATCCGGGCGGCGGCGCTCAATCACCGCGATTTGTGGATCAAGCTCGGGCAGTACGCCGGGCTCAAATGGCCGTGCATCCCGGGATCGGATGGCGCCGGCGTCGTGACGGCGGTCGGGACCGGAGTCGATCGCGCGTGGATCGGCCGCGAGGTGATCATCAATCCCAGCCTCGACTGGGGCGACAATCCCGATGTCCAGGGCCCGGATTTTTCCATCCTCGGCCTGCCGCGCGACGGAACGCTGGCGGAAAAAGTGGCGGTGCCGGCGACCCAGCTCTTTCCGCGGCCGGGGCACCTCTCGTGGGAGGAATCGGCCGCGCTGCCCCTCGGGGGGCTGACCGCTTGGCGCGCGGTGGTGAGCCGGGCGGGCGTGTTGCCGGACGAGCGGGTGCTCGTGACGGGGATCGGCGGCGGCGTGGCGCTGCAGGCGCTCCTGTTTGCCGTCGGGCACGGCGCCGAAGTGTGGGTGACGTCGAGCAGCGCCGGGAAAATTGCGCGCGCGGTGGCGCTCGGGGCGAAGGACGGGGCGAATTACACGGAACCGGGCTGGGCCCCGGCGCTGGGAAATAAATCGGGCGGATTCGATGTGATCATCGACGGCGCGGGCGGGGACGGATTCGGCGACCTGATCGACCTCGCGCGGCCGGGCGGCCGGATCGTCTCCTACGGGGCGACTCGCGGGAATCCGTCGGGGATCGCGCTGCGGAAAATCTTCTGGCGCCAGATTTCGGTCCTCGGATCGACGATGGGAGATCCGACGGAATTCGCTTCGATGACGCAGTACGTGTCGATGCACCGGCTGAAGCCGGTGGTCAGCGACGTCATTCCGTTCGAGCGGGCGGCCGAGGCGTTCGACCTGATGGAGCGCGGCGGACAGTTCGGGAAGATTGTCGTGAAGCTATCGTAGCGCCGCGTCCTTGCCGGAAAACCGGCTCCAGGCGCGCGCCGGTCCGGAAGGAGTCGCCGCAAAAATGCGCAAGGGCCCCGGACTTGCGAAGGAGCTGCCATCGCGCCGATGGGCGCACGGGAGATTCGATTCGGAGTCCCGGAGCCCTTGCGCCTTTTCGCGGTCAACCTCCGCTCGGAACTCCTCGCGGAGGATGAAGAGTCAGCCGCCCTATTCCGCCGTGAAACGGTAGTGGCCGGCGGCGAGCTCGCACGTGGTGCTGCTGGCGGACGTCTTCACGGATGACACCCCGGCGGCTTTCGCGAGCGGCTTGGCGCCTTCCCTGATCCGTGTTCCTTTCGAAACCGGGAAACGCGCCGTCGCCGTCGTGTTCGGCGGCACGATGACCTCCCACTCGAAGCGCCCGTCGCGCAGTTTCCACGAGCTGAGAATTTCGCCGTGGAGACTCTGCAGCGTGCCGCGCGCGGACGTGAGCTCCCCGCCGGGACGCGGGTTGAGGAGGATGTGCTTGTAGGCGGGGCGGGCCGGATCGAGGTCGATGCCCGCCACGACCGCGTACAGCCATGAGCCGATCGCGCCGTATGCGTAATGGTTGAAGGAGTTCATTCCCTTGTCCTGGAAACCGTTTTCCTTCGTCCATCCGTCCCACCGCTCCCAGATCGTCGTCGCGCCCTGCGTGACCGCATAGAGCCACGAAGGCCACGCCTTCTGGTGGAGGAGTTTGTAGGCGATGTCCGTGCGGCCGAAACGCGAGAGGACGTGCGGCAGGTAGGAGGCGCCGACAAATCCCGTCGTCAGCTTGTTGCCGCGCTGCTCGATGTCGCGGACGAGCTCGGCCAGCAGCTTCGGGCGCAACGCCTCGGGCGCGAGGTCGAACTGGAGCGTCAGCACGTAGCTGGTTTGGGTGAGGCCGGTGGCCACGCCGTCGTCGGTGAGAAAGCGCTTCCGGTACGCGCGGCGGATCCGCTCGGCCAGCCGCTCGTGGCGCGCTGCTTCCTTCGGGCGGCCGAGGACGCGCGCCATCTTCGCGACAAGTGTCGTGCTGTAGGCGAACATCGCGGTCCCGATCAGGTCCTTCGGCGTATTGCCGAACACGTTGCCGCTGCCGTCGAGGGCCAGCCAGTCGCCGTAGCCATGCCAGACTTTCGTGTCGGGGTGGGAGCGCACGAGATCCTTTGCCTTCGCCTCCATGTAACCGATGAACCGGACCAGCGACTCGAAATGCTCCGCGAGGAGAGCGCGGTCGCCATAGCACAGGTACATCGTCCAGGGACAGATCACGGCGGCGTCCGCCCACGCAGGGCCGCCATCGGGACCGACGCCTTCAATGTGTGGAGCGACGGAGGGCATTTCGCCCTCGGCGCCCTGGGCGTCGGCGATGTCGCGCTGCCATTTGTTGAAGAAGGCGGCGACCTCGCGGTTCCACGCCGCCGTCCGGCTGAAAACCTGCGCGTCGCCCATCCATCCGAGGCGTTCGTTGCGTTGCGGGCAATCGGTGGGCACCTCGAGAAAATTTCCGCGCTGGCCCCAGTCGATGTTGCTCTGGAGCTGGTTGACCAGCGAATCGCTGCAGGAGAACGTGCCGGTGCGCGGGGTGTCGCTGTGCAGCACGATTCCCGTGATGGCGTCGGGCAGGAGCGTGTCGGGATGCCCGTAGACCTCGACGTAGCGGAACCCGTGAAACGTGAAGCGCGGCTCCCAGGTTTCGCCGCGGGGATCGCCGCGCAGGACGTAGTGATCGGTCTGCCGCGCCGCGCGCAGGTTTTCGGTGTAGAGCGTGCCGTCCTTGTTCAGGACCTCGGCGAACCGGAGGCGGATGACCTGTCCGGGCTTGCCGCGAACGTGCAGGCGGGCGCGTCCAACCATGTTTTGTCCCAGGTCGAAGATCCAGACCGGCGACGGCCAGCTTTCGTGTTTCACTGGCGGTGCGATCGGCTTCAGCTCCTGCGTTGCGCGCACCGGCGGCCCGATCATGGGCGAGATCGCGATTCCGGGATCCGCGAACGGGACCACCGGCAGCCAGGCGCTGTCGTCGTAACCGGGCTCGTCCCAGCCGCGCAGTTCGCGGCGCGCGTCGTAGGCTTCGCCGTGGATCATGTCGGATTCGACGACCGGTCCGAACGCGGTTTTCCACGTCTCGTCCGTGGCGATCACCTGGCTTGTGCCGTCGGCGAACGTCAGGACGAGCTGGGCGAGAAGCTGCGGCTGTTCGCCGTAATAATTGCGCTCGCGCCAGCCGAGGTGCCCGCAGTACCAGCCGTCGCCGAGGATCGCGCCGGCGGCGTTCGCGCCGGGACGGAGGAGCGACGTCACGTCGTAGACCTGGTATTGGACGCGTTTCCGGTAGTCCGTCCATCCGGGCGTGAACACGTCCCGGCCGACGCGCTGGCCGTTGAGGTGAAATTCGTAGAGGCCGAGGGCGGTCGCGTAGAGGCGCGCCGAGGCGAGTTTTTTCCCGAGGTTGAAAATCGTGCGGAGATAAGGACTCGGCGCGCCCGTTTCCGGGCCGCCCTTGAGCGCGGCTCCGATCCAGCGGCCGCGCCACTCGGCGCGGGCGAGCAGGCCCGCCTCCCAGAACGCCGGCGAACTTTCGCCCCGGCGGTTTTTCTCGTCCCAGATTTCCACGCGCCACCAGGCGCGCTGACGCGACGCAAGCGCCCGGCCGCGGTAAACGACCCCGGCGGTCGCATCCGAACGGACGCGGCCGCTGTCCCAGAGATTGGCCGGGCCGTTGCGCTGGGTGGAGACGGTGATCCGGTAAGCGGTCTGCCGCGCGCCCCGGCGTCCATCGGTCGCCAGCCGCCAGCTCAGCCGCGGTGCGGGATCATGGACGCCGAGCGGAAGGTCGAGATGGTTGACGCGCAGGTGTCCGGGAAGGGTGGGCGAGGGCATGGGAAAGAAGATGCGAGAAAAAGCGATATGGCGGGCTCGAAGCAAGGATGCGGTGGGGGGAGCGGCGAACATTCAGGGATGGGCGGAGGCGGACTTTGGGAAGTGGCTTCCGGACGAACAACGGGCGCCGGGCGAACGTCGAACTTTCAACATTGAATGCCCGACCGGTGGTACGGCGTTTTCCCTTTCTCCGGGGGGCGTTCGACGCCACTGTCGGCGGCGTGAGCGAAATTTCCCACGCGTACGTTTTCATCATGGCCGGGGGCAGCGGCGAGCGGTTCTGGCCGATGAGCCGGCAGCGCCAGCCGAAGCACCTGCTCAAGCTGGTGTCGGAGCGGACCTTGGTGGAAGAGGCGGTGCGCCGCGTCGAGGGCGTGGTTTCGGCGGCCCATGTTTTCGTCCTGACGAACGTCGCCCAGCTCGAGGCGACCCGGGCCGCGCTGGCGGGCGTCTTGCCGTCGTCCCAGATCGTCGCGGAGCCCGCGAAGCGCGACACGGCGGCGGCGGCGGCGCTGGCCACGGCCCTCGTGCGGGCGCGCGACCCAAAGGCGGTGCTGGCGCTGCTGCCGGCCGATGCGTTCATCCGCGACACCGCGGCATTCGCGCGCCAGCTGCGCGCCGCCTTGGA
>JAQGON010000184.1 GCA_028293565.1 Verrucomicrobiota bacterium
CTGCACCTGCGCGATGTCGGGATTGGTGCCGCCCTCGAAAGTGACCGTCAGCGTCAGCGTGCCGGCCGAGGTGCTCTCCGCCTCGATGTAGCGGAGGTTGTCGATGCCGTTGAGCTTTTGCTCGATGACCTGCGTGACGGTGTCCTCGAGCGTCTTGGCCGAAGCGCCAGGATAGGTCGTGACGACGCTGATGGCGGGCGGCGCGAGGCTCGGGAACTGCGCGATCGGCAGGCTCGTGATCGAGAGCGCGCCCGCGAGCATGATGAGGATGGCGATGACCCACGCGAAGACGGGCCGGTCGATGAAGAATCTGGACATCCGGGATTTCCTTTCGAGTGGCTGGGTTTACTGCGCGATGGAGGCGGTCGCGGGCGGCGGCGGCGGCGGTGAAGCGGGCGCGGCCTTGACCGGCGCGCCCGGACGGATGCGCTGGAGATTATCCACGATGACCTGGTCGCCCGGCTTCAAGCCGGCGGTGACCAGCCATTGATTCCCGACGGCGCGCGGCGTCTGAAGAATGCGCAGTTCGACCGTACTATTCGCGCCGACCACCATCGTCGTCGGCTCGCCCTTGGAGTTGCGGCTCACGGCGAGCTGTGGCACGAGGATGGCCTCCGGCGAGCTCCCCTCCTCCAGCCGCGCCCGCACAAACAAACCGGGCAGCAGCTCGCCGCGCGGATTCGGAAAAATCGCGCGCACCGTGACGGAATTCGTCGTGGCATTCACCGTCACGTCGGACACCGCAAGCGTCCCTTCCTCCGGATAAATCTCGCCGCTCTCGTAGATGAGCTTCACTTGGGCTCTTCCCGTTTTGTCCGCCTTGAGACGGCCGCTGGCGAGCTCGCGTTTCAGCCGCAGGAGCTCGCTGCTCCCCTGAGTCACGTCGACGTAAACACGGTCGAGTTGCTGCACGGTGACGAGCAGGGTCGCGGTGCTCGACTGCACGTAAGCGCCCTCGGTCACTTGCGAAATGCCGATGCGGCCCGCGACCGGCGAAGTCACTTTCGTGTAGTCGAGATTGATCCGGGCCGACTGCACCGCGGCCTTTCCGGAGAGCACGTCCGCGTCGAAGGTTCGTTGGTTGGCGAGGGCGTCGTCGTAGTCCTGTTTGCTGATGACCTTGGTCGCGATCAGTTGCTTGTAGCGCTCTTCTTTGAGCCGCGCGGTCGTCGCGTTCGCCTCGGCGCGGGCGAGGGTGCCGAGCGCGCTGTCGAGCGCCGCCTGGTAGGGCGCGGGGTCGATCTCGTACAGCACCTCGCCCTCGGCGACGTCCGTCCCTTCGGTGAAGAGCCGCTTCAAGACGATCCCGTTGACGCGCGCCCGCACCTCCGCCACGCGAAGCGCCGAGATGCGGCCCGGCAGATCCTGCGTCAGCGTCACCGCGGTCGGCGCGATCGTGAGCACGCTCACTTCCATCGGCCCGCCGGGACCGCCCGGTCCGCCCGCCTGGCCGGCTTCTTTCTTCCTGCACCCCGCGATCAGCGCGGCCCAGATCACCCCGAAACACACCGCGCGAAGAATGCGGAACGTGGCGGGCGCCGGCTCTATGGAAAAACAGGTCGTGATCATGATTGGATTAGGATTTGGAGGCGCGAAAAGCCGCGCGATCCGGGTTGGCTAGCGAGCTTTCGATACCGGCGCGGACAGCCCGGCGGCCATGAAGGAAATAAGGCGCTGGATCAGCCCCTCGCGGTCCGGTTTGATCGCATCCGGATGAAGCATCGCATGCGGCGTCTGGTCGAACTGCAGCCAGGTCTGCAACCCGTGGTGGAGCGCTCCGTGCAGGAAGCACATCCGCCAGAAGAGATCATCCGGCGGCAAGCCCGGCACCGCGCGCAATATCGCCGCGTCGAACCGGTGGGCGACCTCGGCGAACTGCTGCTCGACGAACTTTTTGACCTCCGTGTTCTGCTCCTGAAACGAGCGGCTGATCAGCCGCATGAGGTCGTCGCAATTCTTCGCGCCCCGCCCCTCGGCTTCCAGCGCCGGGCGGACGAGGGCGTCGAGGATTTGCTCGAGCTTCAACTTCCGCCGGCCAACTTCCGCCTCGAGCGCATCGAGCCGCGCGACGCGTTCGCGATTCACGGGCGCGATCCGCCGCGCGAACACCTCGAGCGCCAGGCGATCCTTCGTCCCGAAATGATAGTTGATCGCGCCGAGATTGGCGTCGGCGGCCTTGATGATCTCGCGCACGGAAGTCCCCTCAATGCCGTTTTGAGAAAAAAGCCGCTCCGCCGCGTCGAGCAGCGCGACGCGGGTGGCGAGATGGGGATCCCGCGAAACAGGGCTAAGAAGAGAGGTGCTCATACGTATGCATGAAACAAACGTATGAAATTTTGCGATCCTGTCAAGTCCGCGAGACGGAAACGCGCGCACGCTTGGGGTCTGGAGATGAACGTTCACAGCCCAGTCAACCTTCCGCGCCGATCTCCTCGGACGGGCCACCGTCCGGCCCGATCTCGATCATGTCCCGCACCTGTCCCGTGGCTGTCGTCTTGATGATGAAGCGCGTGCTCCCACAGCGCAGCTCACGCACCAACACGGACAGGCCACGTGGCTCAAGTTCCTCCCTCGCGAGGCGGTCGACTTGAGCTTTGAACTTTACCGGCGGGATCTGGCCTCGCATCCGGTGCCGCGCCGCTTGCATCAGGACGATGCGCACAATCGGTGGAAGGGGCCGGGTGGAGCGCGCCTGGCGGCATTCGGGCCGCGGGATGCGGCGCAAGGCGTGAGTGATCGCCGACAGAATTTCGGCGGTGCGCGCCGGCTTCGGCAGCATGGCGGAGAATTCGCAGGCCACCTGTGGCGGGAGCGGTGCCAGCGCGAGCGAACCGGAGACCATGACGATCGGGACCTGGCTCCCAGCCGAACGGAGCGCGAGCACCATGCTCACCCCGTCGAGGTTCGGCATGGCGCGGTCCGTGACGACGAGGTCGAACTCTTCCACCGCGAGCCGTTCCAGCCCGGCGGCGCCGTCGCACGCGGTTTCGACCTGGTAGCCTTCCAGATTCAAGACACGCGCGTGAAGTTCACGCATGTCTGCATCGTCCTCCACGATCAGCAATCGCGGGCACGGTGAGCCGTTGGCGGACGGGAATATCGCAGAGTCATCGATGGTGGCGGCGTGGTCGTTCATGGTTTTCTGGTCCTGCTTTCTGCGCCCACACTGCGCCCGCGACCGCGCGCCGGATAAGACTTTGTTGCTTTGCGCGTGATAGACGAAAGCTATACGCTCTCCGCCCGTGGAACTGCGTCACCTGCGCTACTTCGTCGCCGTCGCTGAACAGCTCAGCTTCAGCCGCGCGGCGGTGCATTTGCACCTCGCGCAGCCTTCCTTGAGCACACAAATCCGCGACCTCGAGAACGAACTCGGCTGCCGCCTGCTGGATCGCGACCACAACCACGTGGCGCTCACCGACGCCGGGGCGATCTTTCTCCGCGAATCCCGGAAGGTGTTGGCCGGCGCCGAGACGGCCGTGAAGCGCGCTCGGGAAGCTGCTGCCGGGCAGACCGGCGAATTGCGCGTGGCCGCGTGGGGACCGGCGACCTTCAGTTTCTTCCCCGCCTGCCTGGCCCGCTTCCGGGCTGCCAACCCCGGAGCGCGCGTCACCGTCATGGATTTGGACACGCCCGAGCAACTGGGCCGGATCGCCCGCGGCGAGATCCATGCCGGCTTCATCGGCGCTCCCTACCCAGGGTCCCCGGTGCCAGGCAGCTCAAGGCCGTAAAAGTCCTCCGCAGCCCGCTGCTCGTCATGATGGCTCCCGAACACCCGCTCGCCCGCGGTCCCGTGGTGCGTCTCAGCGACCTCGCGAACGAGATCTTCCTCCAGATCCAGATTCACGACGCCGACGCGCATCGCATCTGGACCCAGGAAATCTGCCGGACGGCCGGGTTCACGCCGCGTTTCGGCGCCGCCGCCTTGAACCTGGATAACCTCACCAGCATGGTCGCCGCCGGCGAAGGGGTCGCCCTCATCCCGAAGCTCGTCCAGCGCGGTCCCACGCCGGGATGCGCCGAGTTGCCCATCGCGGAAAAGAATCTGTGCCTTGAACTGCTCGCCATCACCAACCCACATTTCCACTCCGATCTAGTCGAGCGCTTCCTCGAGATCGTCGCCACGGAAGCCGCGGCGGTCGAGCAGCGACTGCAGGAGACCGCCGTTCCTCCGCCCAAATCATCAACCGCCAGGCGCAGGAAAAAGACTGCGGCACCGGGAGCCAAGGTCGCGACGCGATCTCCCGGCCAACGCTCGTCTTGATCGGCAGGTCGTTCATTCGGCGTCTTCCTTCATTCCTGCGGGTGGGCTACTGCGGCCGGCATCCGCA
>JAQGON010000209.1 GCA_028293565.1 Verrucomicrobiota bacterium
GTCGCCGAAGCACCGGCCGTGGTGGCTGCGTCGCTGGGATCGGTCACGGTGGGAGGAGAATTCGTGGCGGTCGACTTGCCCGTGGAACCTGGGGTGGTCGTGGTGGTCGGGGCCGCGATCGCAGTCACAGTCAGAGTCGCGGAACCGGACGTGACTGAATTCGCGCTGTTGATGGCCTTGCACAGAAACAGCCAGCCGTTCTGCGAACTATCGGATTTTTGGATCGTGAGCGTCGATGTTTGGGTTCCGCTGAACACGGCGTCATCGTTCAGGAAGTTGTAGGTGATTCCCCCGTTGGTGGAGAGTTCCCAATGCACGGCGGGCGTCGGGCTTCCCCCGGCAGTCACGGAAAAGGTGGCCGAGTTACCCGCAACCACCGTGACGCTCGCCGGATCGCTCACGGTGGGAGCAACCGCGGTTGAAGAGACTGGGGCGGGATTCGTCGGCGTCGGTGCTGGCGTCGTCGAAGACGTCGTGGTGGTGCCGGCGGAAGCTCCGATGGACACCGTGGCGATGTCCGAAAGGGTCGAGCCCAACGCATTGCTGATCAAGACCGTGTAGATGCCTGCAGAGGCGACTTGGGCGCTCGTGATCAGGAAGCTGGAGGAAGTCGCGCCGGAGATGGCGACGCCGTCCTTGCGCCATTGATAGGTGAAGGGCTCGGTTCCATCGGCCCCGCCATAGAGGGAAACGGCTCCCCCGAGGGTCGTCACCACGCTCTGATCGGCGCGGGCAGTCCCGGCCGTGGTGCCGAGGGCGGCAACCAAGACGGCAAGAAAAGTCGAAACGATGCGGTTAACGGCATGTTTGTAAAAAAATTGGTAAGTACTTGTGCTCATGTATTATCCGAGTACATGGCGCACATTTTTCAATGCGAGGTTTCAAGTGCTAAATACTGATGAAAGACATTCGCATAAACACTTACTCGACTCAGGAGACTTGTAAGATATCTAACAGCATTGGGTTGGGCATGCCAATTTCGGCAGCACCGACGATTTCCCGGTAATTTTCGGTCAGGACGGCGAAAAAATCCGCCTCACTCTTTTCCGAAATGGCCGCTGTTTTAATCCTGGTAGGTAGCGGCTTATGGAAAGAGGCGGAATCCGCGGCAATGCTCACGACGCACGGGAGGCCTCGTCACCGCGATGTTTCCCATGGCGGGGGGAAACACCTCGGGTGCGTTCGCGAGTGGGCTCCGATCGCAGATTTCCCGCCGATCGAGAAGCCGGTTCCGACTCGTCGCCGAAAATCAGCGGCGATCAGCGCTCGAAAAAAAAGGGATCACCGCGCCTGGAGTCTCACCCGCACGACGAGACGGCCGCGTTTTCCACGCTGGGTAAGAGTGAGCCGCGGCTGTTTTTCGGGGAGCAAGGTCGTCACGAGGTAGGCTTCCTTGCGCTCGCGCAGGACGTCTTTCCAGATCGGCTCCTCCAGTGGCAAGTCGTCCACCACGGCCTCGACGCCTTCGTCCCACGTCAGCGTCGCCCGCCCGCGCCGGCCTTCGATCACGGCCCGGCGTTTTTTTTCATCGAGCGAGATTGGCAGGGGCGTCGTCCAGTGAAACACCGCGCCTTCGCCCTGATCGATCGCCCAGTTGTCCGTGATCGTCAGCGTGTCCGGCGAGGACGAGTCCCAGGTCCGCGTCCATTGTGCGAACCAGCCTTCCCATCCCGCGGCGAGATCCATCGTGGCGTGAAATGCCTCCGCATCCCCTCGGCCGTGCGGCGTGATGTCGGCGAAGATCGGATTCTTCGGCCGCGGTCTCGCGCCGGCAGGGCAGAGCGGAGCGAGCATGTTGTGGCGCTGGGCGTGCTTCATCAGGTCGGCGAGCGGGTTGCTGTAGTCGCAGATCCCGAAATCCTTCGCGAAACTGTCGCCGGCAAACTCGAGCACGAACGATCCCTTGTCCTCGTGCGTGTGCGAGGCGCCCGACTGGTTGCCCATCAGGAAGAGCTTCACCCATTCGCCGCCGAGCTTCCGATGCGAGGCCATCTGCCCGATTTTCGGCATCTCGACGAGCGGACGAAACTCCGGCCCCGTCGCGGGAATCTCGCGCGCGAGATTCTGGGCGAGCAGCGTCATCGGCTGTCCGGTCCTGGCGACGGATTTCCGGAAAATCGTGACCCAGTGCGACTCCGGCATCAGCCACGCGAGGAACGCCGCTCCCTCCTGCGGAATGTATTGTGCGTCGCAGATCAGGATCATCGGCGCATCGTCGGCCGTGCTCGCGAGGGTTTCCGCCATGACCGACGTCGCATGGAGCGCCGCCGGCACCAGCTCGCGCACATTCCGCTTTCGGGCTCTCGCGTAATAGTAGAAGGTCAGCAGCGCCTGGCGCGCCGTGAACGTGAAATAGGTCGGCCCTTCGGTGTAGCCGCCGTCGGGCAGCAGGATCTTCGACAAGTTATCCAGCAGGTCCGCGAGCGCGAGATCGGTGTAGGGCGCCACCCGCGACCCGGCGGGCTTCGGATAAGGCTCCCATTGCGCCGGCATCGTGCGCTCCAGCACGAGGTACGCGTACATCCGGCCGGGCATGAACCACGCGGTCTGGTTGCACCAGAAAATGTAGACGTACCACCACGCGTTGAAGTTGTTCGTGCCCTGGCCCTCCTCCGCCAGCCGGCGCAGGATCAGCTTCCGGCCATAATCGGTGAACCACTCGCCGCACAGGTCGAGGATCAGCGCGCAGTCGTACATCACCAGGCTGGGCACGAACGCGCGGTGCTCCCACTTGCACCCCGTCATCCAGCTGAGGAACGACGGATCCCACCGCGTGGCATGCGCGAGGCAGATGGCATAGCGGGCCGCGAGGCGGCCCAGCTGCTTGTCCCGGAACAGCACCGAACCCTGCGCCGCATTCGCGCCATGCGTCAGGAGCAGCTTGCCGGTGTCGCGCACGCGGTTGAAGCGCGTGTCGTTCCAGAAATTGACATACTCGGAGGTCATTTTCTCCGGCGCGCGTTTTTGCGCGTCCTCGACCAGCTCCCACAGCGGCGACGACCGCGGCCCGCCGGCCTGGGCCATCGCCGTCCGCGCCTCGGCGAGCTCGGCGCTCGTGAGATGGAGGCCGTAGGCCGGCTCGAACGTCGGCTCGAACGACTCGGGCTGGAGATAATCCTTCCACCCGTCGTCAAACCGCGCGAACTGCCTGAGGTAACGTTCGAGCGTCGGGCCGTGCTGCAGTCCGATCCAGTTGAACCAGCCGCAGGCGTTCGACGACGCCCTGCCGGCGTCGACGTGAATCTCGATCGCCAGCCCCAGCAGCCGCCGCGCGCCGTCGAGCGGAAGCGCGAGCTCGCGCTTGTGCGCCTCGAACGGCGCGCTGAGGTTGCGCCGCTCGCCGGCGTCGGTCTCGGCGATTAGCGCCACCCGCGCGCCGGGAGGAGCGATCATCGAGAGGATCAGCGAATCGTAATCGGCGCAGTCGACGGAAAACTCCCGCCGCATCCGGAGCGCCGGAGCATCGGCCTCGGCTGGCGGACGCTCCCAGTCGTACTGGACCCACGCCCACCGCTGGGCCACGACGAGCCCCTCGGCGGCGCCGTCCACCTTCCAGTGGGGAAGTCCGCTCAGCGTCTCGTCGAAAAAGGCTTCGAAGACCGCCTCGGCGGCATTGATGGGGGTCGTGATCATCGGCCGAAAGCGTACGTCGTCTTCCGGCGTTGCGGACGGCCCGGCCGGACCAGGATGTCGCCGAACTCGGGACGGTTGCCCCCGCCGGCATAACCCTCGCATTCGAGGCAGAAGCCGGCGTGAGGCCCGTACGCGCGGCCCGATTTCCCGACGAGCGTGCGGTCCAGATCCACGGCGGAATAAAACTGCAGGCACGACTCGTCGGTCGAGACCTCGAGCGTCCGCCCCGATCCGCGGTCGATCACGCGGGCCACCTTGCGGAATCCGGCCGTGCCGAGCAGATAGAGGTCGCCGTGGGATCTGAACAGGCCCGGCAGCGCGTCGCCGATGCGGCGGGAATTCCGGAAATCGTTGCCTTTGCCCGCGACCGACTCGGCGACGCCTCCCAGCGTCATCGCCGCGTTCAACGGCACAAAAACATCCGAGTGGATCTGGAGCTCATGATCCGCGATCGAGCCGGATCCTTCGCCGCCGAGATTGAAATAGGAGTGCTGGGTGAGGCTGAGCGGCGTGACCTGGTCGGACGTGGCCTCGGTTTCGAGGGTGAGACAGTTGTCGGCCGTGAACGTGTACGTGACGGCAATATCCAGACTGCCCGGATATCCCTCTTCGCCATCCGGGCTGTGATAGGTGAGCCGGAGCGATTCGGCCCCCTCGACGCTCGGCGCGGCGGTCGCGCGCCAGACGCGGCGATCGAGCCCGACGAAACCGCCGTGAAGATGATTGCGCCCGTTGTTGAGCGGGAGCGAATAGCGGCGTCCTTCGACCCGCAGCTCTCCCTCCGGCACGCGCCCCGCGATCCGTCCGCAAAGGGCGCCGAAGTACATGTGGCCCGAAAGATACTCGCGCAGCGTGTTGAAACCCAGCACGACGTCCGCGAGTTCCCCGCGGCGGTCCGGCACGCGGAGCGAAGCAACGATGCCGCCGAGCGTCAGGATTTTCACCGACGACCCCGCGGCGTTGCCCAGCGTCCAGGCGTCGATGCCTTCACCCGACGGAAGCGGGCCGAAAAATTCTGTGGTCATGGGACCGCGGAGTGAAGCGCAGCGAAAGGATCAAGGCCACGGCAGACTGTCCCCTCGCTTTCCCGGGTAAAGTTCTCATTTTCGGGCGGCCGCCATCGGGCGAAGCCTCCGGACGCCGCGCCCCATGAAACTGACGACTCAATTTCTCCTGCTGGCAGCGCTGATCCCGGCGTGCGCTCGCGCCGAAAGCCCGCCGAAATTCCTCGAGCGGGAACTCCGGCTGGACGGACGTTATCTCAACCTTCCCGTGAAGGCGGGCGAACCGCGCCGGACCCTCAGCGTCGTGATCGACGGCCGGGTCGTGCGCGCCTTCGAGGTCGAACTTGCCGAGGGTCCCGCTGATTTCTGGGCGTTCACCGAGGTGACGCCGTGGCGCGGGCAGACGGCCACGCTTCGCCTCGATCCGATCGGACGCATCGGATTGCCGGAGGCGCAGCGGGTTTCCGCGGAGCATCCGCCGTCGCCGCACGCGCTGGACGCGATCCGGGTGGACGACGCGCTGGTCGACGCCGGCGATCTCTACCACGAGCCGCTCCGGCCCCAGTTTCATTTCACCACCCGCCGCGGATGGCTCAACGATCCGAATGGGCTGCTTCACCACGCCGGCGAGTATCACCTGTTTTACCAGCTGCAGGCCTTCAGCGCGAAGTCGCTCAACAGCGACAAGGCGTGGGGCCACGCGGTCAGCCGCGATCTGGTGCACTGGGAGGAACTGCCGGTTGCACTTTATCCGGGCGAGTACGGCGGCGTGTGGTCCGGGTCGACGCTGGTCGATCATGAAAACGTGCTCGGATTCCAGCGCGGGACCGAGCCGGCGATGATCGCGTTCTATACGGCGACGGGACGTTCGGCGATGAACCCGAAAGCGGTCCGCGAGGACGATTTCGTGCAGGATCTCGCCTACAGCACCGACCGCGGGCGCACCTGGACGAATTACGCCGGGAATCCGATCCTCGGAAACCTCACGCCGCTCAACCGCGACCCGCTCGTCTTCTGGCATGCGCCCTCGCATCGGTGGGTGATGGTGCTCTACGTCGGCTCACCGCGGTCCAACCCCGGAAACCATTACACGGCCCGCGTCCTCAATTCCGAAAACCTGAAGGAGTGGACCTCGGAGAGCGTCATCGACGGCTTCTTCGACTGCCCGATGCTCTTCGAGCTTCCGCTGGATGGAAATGCCGCCGAGCCGCGGTGGGTGATGCATTGCGCGAACATGAAATACGAGGTCGGGCGGTTTGACGGGAAGAAGTTCACGGCCGAAACCGGGCTCATCGACGCGCATGTCGGAAAAGTCGGGGAATCGGCCTACGCGCCCCAGGTTTTTCGCAACCTGGACGACGGACGGACGGTGCAGATGGCGTGGCTGTACCACGAGGCTCCTGGCGCCCGGCAGATGATGACGTTTCCCTGCGAGCTTTCGCTCGTCACCACGGCCAACGGTCCTCGGCTCAAGTGGCGCCCCGCGGCGGAACTCTCGCGTCTCGAAGGCCCGGTGCAGGTCTGGCGGGAGACCGCGATTTCCCCAGCCGATTCGCCCGGAATTCAAGCGCACGGACGACACCTGCAGCTGCGCGGCCGGATTCGCGTGGGGGAAGCCGGCGAAGTCGAGCTGAGCGTGCGTGGCGTCCCGATTGTCTATCACGCGGCCGCCCGGGAACTCGAGGTCCGGGGATATCGGCTGCCGGTGACGGCAAAAGGCGGAGTGCTCGATTTCCGGATCCTGGTCGACGAGACCTCGCTCGAGATTTTCGCGGACGACGGCTTCGTCTACCTGCCGCTGAGCGTTTCGTTTCCTCCGGAGGACGAAACCATCCGTCTGACGGCGCCTCGCGGCTCAGCCGTCGCCGAATGGTTCGAGGTCACGGAAGTGAAATCGATCTGGCCCGATCCGGCCGGAGCAGCGGCTTCGCCGCGATAGATCCGCGCCCGAGGACTCGCTGCGCGACTCAAAGCGGCGGGCCTAGTCGCGATAATGCGTCAGCGCGGGATGCCAGCGATCCCAGGTCGAGAAGTCCGAAAAGAAAAGTCGATCCTGATGCTGGACGCTGCTGCGGGCCGGAGCCGAGATCGAGGAAAACACCGGCTGAAGTTTGCCACGCGAGGTTTCACGGGCGGCGTCGTGACCGGGGGCGCGGCTGACGCGACTGTCGTAATTTTGACTGCTGGAGGTAACAGGGGAAGGCATGGCCGCACTCTAACAACCAACTCCGCGCGAGACCATCGGGGGGATGCGGTTTTTCGTTATCGGGAAATTCCCCGATACCATGTAAAACGGCATTTCTCGCTGGCGCCGCTCCGCGCCCGGCCAGACGCTCGCCGCTGCGCGCCCGATGTCATTTCCTCTCCAAGAGCCTGTTCAGAAAACGTTGGACCAACTGGTTGCGAGCGGAGCCGAACGCGGCCTCCAGGTCGCCGCCTACCATCGCGGCCATTTGGTGGTCGACGCCTGGGCGGGCCTCGCCAGCGGCGGCGCGGGCGACAAAGTCACGGCAGAAACGCTCTTCCCCGTATTTTCGACGAGCAAGGGCATCGCCGCCACGGCGGCCCATCTCCTGGTCGAACGACGGGAAATATCCTGCGACGCGACGATCGCGAAAGTCTGGCCGGAATTTGCCGCCAATGGAAAAGGAGCGATCACGCTGCGTCATGCCCTGAGCCATACTGCGGGAATTCCGCTGATGCCGGCCGGCCTTGGCTTCGAGGAACTCTGCGACTGGGAGAAAATGTGCGCGGCGATCGCCGGACTCGCGCCGGTGTCGCCGGCCGGCGCGCGCACGGACTATCATGCGATGACGTTCGGCTGGATTGTCGGGGAGATCGTGCGGCGGATCGACGGCCGCGCGTTTGGCCGGTTCGTGCAGGACGAGATCTGCCGGCCGCTGAAATTGAAATCGCTCTTCGTCGGCTTGCCCGACGCCGAAATCGGCCGGGTGGCGACCGTGGAGGAAACCCGAAAAAATTCGCCGGCCGCGGACGACTCCGGATCGCAACCGGTGCCGGCGTGGATCGGTCGGCTCGACGAGATGATGAACCGCCCGGATGTCAGGCGGGCGTGTCTGCCTTCCTCAAACGGCATCATGAATGCGCGCGCGATCGCCGCGCATTATGCCGCGCTGCTGCCGGGAGGTTGCGAGGGAGTCCGCCTCCTCCGCGAGGAGACCGTCGCGGCGGCGGCGGAAATCCATTCGCCCTCGGCGCCCGCGTGGGGGCTGGGTTATCAGCTTGGTGGCACGGCGGCATTTTACCCGGCGTCACCCGCCGCCTTTGGGCACGGGGGATATGGCGGCTCGACCGGCGTGGCGGACCGCGAACGGGACCTGGCAATCGGAATCACCCGAAACCGGTTCGACGAAAACGAATCGGTCTCGCGGATCGTGAGGGAAATCCGGGCCGGTTTGAAATAGCGCCGCGTCTCCGCCGGCGAAACGACGTTGCCCGAACACCGCATTGTTTTCGCGGCTGAGCCACGGCGAATTTGTTTTACCCGCCACCGGCAGGTCAGAGGATTGCCCTTGATGCCCCACGCCCCGGCGCAGACGAACCCGCCGCCGTCCGCCTCCCTTCGCCCATCGGTTTTTGCCGCCGCCGCCGTCCTCGCGGCGTTGATCGTCGTCGCTTACGCGAACACCTTCCAGGTTCCGTTCCTCCTCGATGACCGGTCGGCGATCACGGAAAACCCGACCCTCGGCAATCTCGGGGATCTCGGCACCGTCCTGGCGCCGACCAAAATCACGACGAGCGGGCGGCCGCTGCTGAATCTTTCGTTTGCCCTGAACCACGCCGCGGGCGGACAGGCAGTCGCCGGTTATCATGCGGTGAATCTGGCGATCCATCTCGCGGGCGCGCTGGTGCTGTTCGGCGTGCTGCGCCGGACCCTGCGGCCATCGCCCGCGGACGCCGGCGACCGCTCCGCGCTTCTGGCCGGCTTTTTTGGGGCGCTGCTGTGGGCGGTGCATCCGGTGCTGACGAGTGCGGTCACGTATCTTAGCCAGCGCGCCGAATCGCTGATGGGATTGTTTTATCTCGCGACGCTTTACGCCTTCATCCGTTCGAAGGAGGGGAGCCGACAGGCGATGTGGGCCTCGCTTTCGGTGGCGTGCTGCTGGGCGGGAATGATGACGAAGGAAGTCATGGTGACGGCGCCGGTGGTCGTGTGGTTCTACGACCGCGTGTTCTGCTCGCGCTCCTTCGCCGCGGCGTTGCGGGCGCGGCCCGGTTATTATGTCGTGCTCGCGGCGTCCTGGGCGCTGCTGGCTTATCTCGCCGTCAGCACGCATCTCGGGGATCGCAGCGTCGGCCTGCGCGCGGGAGCGGACTGGTGGCTTTATGCACTGACGGAGTTCAAGGTGGTGGTGGCATACGTGAAGCTCGCGCTCTGGCCCTCTCCGCTCGTGTTCGATTACGGGCAGGAAATCCTCGTCCGCGACTTCGGCTCCTCGCTGCCGTATGCGATCGCGGTGCTGGCCGGTTTGGCGGCGGCGGTCTGGCTCTGTGTGCGCGGACGGCTCGCGCTGGGTTTTGCGTGCGCCACTTTTTTCATCCTGCTCTCGCCGACCTCGAGTTTCATTCCCGTCGTCGGACAGCCCATGGCAGAGAGCCGCCTGTACCTGCCGCTGATTCCGGTGGTGGCGCTCGTCGTCCTCGGACTTCACCGACTTCTCCGAAACGGCGCGTGGTATGTCTGCGGCGGGCTGGCGCTGATCCTGGGTGCGCTGACGCTGCTGCGGAATCAGGATTTCCAATCGGCATTGGTCCTGTGGGAGGACACGATCCGCAAACATCCGGACAACTCGCGTGCCCAGTACAATTTCGCGAACGAGCTGGCCAGGACCCCCGGCCGCTCGGCCGAAGCGCTGGCGCACTATGAGCAGGCGCTGCGGCTCAAACCCGACCTGATGGAGGCGCATCATAACCTGGCGAACGAGCTGGCGAAGGACCCCGCCCTGATCGATGAGGCGCTCGCGCACTACGAGGAAGCGCTGCGCCTGCGGCCCGATCTCGCCGAGGCGCACGCCAACGCCGCGAGGATGCTCGACCGCATTCCCGCGAGGCTCCCGGAGGCGGCGGAGCATTGGCGGCAGGCGGTCGCTTTGAATCCGGATTTCGCGGAAGGTCGTTTCTACCTCGCCAACGACCTCGCGAAGACGCCGGGGCGCACCGGTGACGCGATCGAAGAGTATGCGCACGCGCTCCGCCTGAAACCGAACTGGGTGGAGGTGCACAACAACCTGGCGAACGAACTGGCGAAGGTCCCCGGACGACTGCCCGAGGCGATCGCGCATTACGAGGAGGCGCTGCGGCTCAAGCCCGATTACCCGGAGGCGCACTGCAATCTCGCGAACAAGCTCGCCCGCCTGCCGGGGCGGATGCCGGAGGCCCTCGCGCATTACGAGGAAGCGCTGCGGCTGCGCCCCGACTTTCTCGAGGCCCACTACAATTACGCCAACAAGCTCGCGACGCTTCCGGGACGGCTCCCGGACGCGGCCGCCCATTTCGAAACCGTCCTCCGGCTCAACCCGAACCTGCCGGACGCGCACGTGAATCTCGCGCGGGTCCTCGCCAACCTCGGACAGCTCGCCGACGCGGCGCGTCATTTGGAAACCGCGCTGGCCCTCCGGCCGGATGATGCCGCAGCCGCGACGCTCCTGGCTCAGGTCCGCGCCGCGCAGGGTCGCTGACCGCCGCCGGCGACCCGCGAGATTCGCCTTCGGGCTTGGCGGCAGCCGCGCATGGTGAAAGATCGCGCGATGGCTTTCTCCTCCGCCTCCGCCACGCGACGCCCCTGGTACCGGCCGTCGCTCACCGGACAAATCCTGATCGGCCTGGCGGTCGGCTGCCTCGTCGGGTGGTGGATGAACCGGCTGCCCACGGGAAGCCAGGCGCGGTGGGACGACTGGCTGACGCTGTTGCGCGACATCTTTCTTCACCTGATCAAGGCGATGATCGCGCCGCTGGTCTTCGCCAGCATCGTGCAGGGCATCGCGGGGACCGGCGACATCAAGAAAGTCGGACGGATCGGCGCGAAGGCACTGCTTTATTTCGAGGTCGTCACCACTGCGGCGCTCGTCGTCGGATTGTCGGTGGTGAATTTCATCGGGCCCGGGGTCGGCGTGAAGCTGGCCGGCAACGCGGCGGCGCTCGGTTCCGCGGCCCAGATAAAACCGCTGACGCTGTCCGAGACGATCCTGCACGTCTTCCCGTCCAGTTTCATCGATGCGATGGCACGCAACGACGTGCTGCAGATTGTGGCGTTCTCGGTGATCTTCGCGGCCGCTGTGATTGCGGCGGGCGAGGCGGGGCGCCCCGTGCTGGCGTTCTGCGAGAGCCTGACCCAGGCGATGTTCAAGTTCGCGGGCATCATCATGAAATTCGCGCCCATCGGGGTCGGGGCAGCCATCGCCGTCACGGTCGGGCACCAGGGCCTCGGCGTGCTGCTGAACCTCGGCAAGCTCGTCCTCACGCTCTATCTCGCGCTGGTGATTTTTGTCGTCGTCGTCTTCGGCCTCGTGATCTGGATCGCGAAGGTCCCGCTCCGGGCGTTCGTGCGCGCGGTCCGCGAGCCGTTCACCCTCGCGTTCGCCACGGCGAACAGCGAGGCGGCGCTGCCCGATGCGTTCGCGCGGATGGAGAAGCTGGGCGTGCCCCGCGGGATCGTCGGGTTCGTGCTGCCGGCGGGATACACGTTCAATCTCGACGGCTCGACCCTCCATCTCGCGGTGGCGTCGGTCTTCGTGGCGCAGGCCGCGGAGAGCACGACGGGGATTCATTTCGGGATCGGGCAGCAGGTCACGATGATGCTGACCCTCATGCTCACCTCCAAAGGCGTGGCTGCGGTGCCGCGCGCGTCGCTCGTCGTGCTGATCGCGGCGCTGCAGTCGTTCGGGCTTCCGCTCGAGGGCGCGGCGATGATCCTGGGAGTCGACGCCCTGCTCGACATGGCGCGGACCTCGGTGAACGTCCTCGGCAACTGCCTCGCGAGCGTCGTGGTCGCACGGTGGGAGGGCGAGTTCGACGACGCGAAGGCCGAGGCGAACTTCGGGAAATCCGCGCGCCATGAACCCGCCGTTTAGCGCCGTCCTGCTCGCGGCGGGGCATTCGATCCGCATGCGGCGCGACAAGGCGCTGCTGGAGCACGAGGGGCGGCTCATGTGGCAGCGGCAGCGTGACGTGCTTGCGTCGGCCGGAGCGGAGGAGATTTTCCTCTCGGCCCGGAGCAACCAGGGGTGGGCGGAGTCGGCGGAGGGATTCGCGGCGGTCGTGCGCGATGCCGGCCCGGACACAGGTCCGCTCGGGGGGATCGTCGCCGGCCTGGACCGTTGCCGTCATCCGCAGCTCGCCGTGCTGGCGGTGGACCTGCCGCAGGTGACGGCGGCGTGGTTCCAGTCGCTGCAGGCCGAATGCGCGCCGGCTGGCGGACGCGTGGGACGGCGCGGAAATTTCTTCGAGCCCCTCGCGGCCATTTATCCCCGCGACCTGCTCCCGCTGGCGCACGCCGCCGTGGAGGCGCGCGAGCTCTCGCTCCAGAAACTGATCTCGAAGAGCGTCGCGCAGGGACTCATGACCGTGCGGGAAATTTCCCCCGAAGAAGCAGGACTCTTCGTCAACTGGAACGAGCCCGTGACTTGAAAACGTACTTCCGCGGCGGCGCGACCCGGATTTCCGCTCCACGTTCAACCACGTTATTCGCCGAAGAAGATTTTATTCTGCCGGGAACGCCGCGGCGACAGCGGCGCGGCGCTTCAGGTAGTAAAGGGCCATGCTTCCCTGATAGAGCAGCGTTGCGCAGGAAATGAAGGCATAGGTGAGCCGGTACGACAGCTGCAGGAATTCGTTCTCGGTCAGGCCGGTCTGCTGGACGGACGTTTTCAGGTCGGAGGTCAGCGCGGCGCGCAGCGGCTCGAGATCGACGTGAACCAACTGCCAGGCACAGAGCGAAAGGATGAGGCCCATGCAGAACAGCTGGCTGCCCACCAGCCAGTTGATGCCGCGCGGCTGGCCGTGGTCGAGCAGGCTTGCCCCATGGAGCGACATCGCGCCCGTGCCCGCGACGAGGAGCCACGCGAGCACCGCGATGATTTCCCCGCCCACCGCGTTCAGCAGCGCAAACATGCTCGCCACCATCAGGACGCCCGTGCCGTTGGCGCGCGCGTGCCGGAGCACGCGAACGAGCGTTTCATCGGAAAGGAGCGGCGGCGAAGAACTCATCGGTTGGTTGAGAAGACGGAGCGGCTTGGAAAACGGGTTGTCAAGTGACGGGCGGAGGAACATCGAACGTCCAACTTTCAACTTCCAACATTGAATGCCCGAACTGAACCGTCCTTACACTAAAGCGGATAGGATGTCCGGATAGCACCGGACGGACCAAGACAGTATATTCGTTGAATCGCTCGATTGAACCAGCGACTGCACTTGAGCGAGTGGGAGCGCGATGTCCAAGGCCCACGAGCTGACGCTCGCGGCTACGCTTCGGAATTCGACGTTGGAAGTTGAAAGTTGGACGTTCGATGTTCGCTCGGGCGCTTGGGCGCTTGGGCGCCCCAGCCCGAAAGCCTAGACATCGCGGCCCGACCGCCAACATTGTCGCCTCCCGCGATGCCTTCCGGCCCTACGCCCTTCCGATTCCGCCTCGAATTTCCGCCCGAGCTTCCGATCAGCTCGCGGGCGGAGGAAATTGTCGCGGCCATCCAGGCGAACGCGGTCCTGATTCTCGCCGGCGAAACCGGCTCCGGCAAGACGACGCAGATCCCGAAGATGTGCCTCGCCGCGGGACGGGGCGTGGCCGGGCGCATCGCCTGCACGCAGCCGCGCCGCGTCGCCGCGCTGTCGATTTCACGGCGGGTGGCGGAGGAGCTGGGCGTGACCTGGGGTCGCGAGGTCGGGTGCAAGATCCGCTTCAGCGACCAGACCACGGGCGCGACGGTCATCAAGTTCCTGACCGACGGAATGCTCCTCGCGGAAGTGCAGGGCGATCCGCTGCTCCGCGAATACGACACGCTGATCATCGACGAGGCTCACGAACGCTCGCTCAACATCGACTTCCTGCTCGGGCATCTCCGCACGCTCCGGTACAAGCGGCCGGAGCTGAAGATCATCATCACGTCGGCGACGATCGACACCGAGATGTTTAGCCAGGCGTTCGACGGCGCGCCCGTGCTGAAGGTGGAGGGGCGGACCTATCCCGTCGAAGTCATCTACGCTCCGCTCGACTCGCTCGGTTCCGACGCCGCGGAGGGGGACGAGCGCGAAGCGAAGGCCGAGGCGCTGCACTACATCGATGGCGCGGTCGAGGCGGTGGAGCGGATTGTCCGCGACAGCGCGGCCGGCGACATCCTCGTCTTCATGCCGAGCGAGCGGGACATCCGCGAAGCCAGCGACCTGCTGACCGGCCGGAGGCTGCGGGACTGCGAGCTGGTCCCGCTGTTCGGACGCCTCTCGAATGCCGAGCAGCAGCGCGTCTTTTCGCCGACGCAGCGCCGGAAGGTCGTGATCGCGACGAACATCGCGGAGACTTCGCTGACGATCCCCGGGATCCGTTTCGTCGTCGACACCGGCCTGGCGCGGGTCAGCCGCTACGCGCCGCAGGCCCGGACCCGCCGGCTGCCGATCGAGCCGATCGCGCAGTCGAGCGCGGACCAGCGCAAGGGCCGGTGCGGCCGGGTGGCGGACGGCGTGTGCGTGCGGTTGTTCTCCGCGGCGGACTACGAGGACCGTCCCCGATTCACCCAGCCGGAAATCCAGCGGGCCAACCTCGCGGATGTCATTCTCCGGATGAAGGCCTTCGGCCTCGGCGACATCGAGCGGTTTCCGTTCATCAACATGCCGGCGGCGAAATCGATTCGCGCCGGCTACGCCCTGCTCGAGGAACTGGGGGCGATCGACGACGCCGAGGCCGCGCCGGGTTCGTCGCGGCAGCTGACTTCCCTCGGCCGCGAGCTTGCGCGGCTGCCCGTGGATCCGACGGTCGGAAGGATGATCGGCCAGGCCCGCGCGGAAAAGGCCCTGCGGGAGGTGCTGGTGATCGCGTCCGGGCTTTCCATCCAGGATCCGCGCGAGCGGCCGATGGACAAGGCGGCGCAGGCGGATGCGGCGCACCGCCGGTTCGCGCATCCGGACTCCGATTTCCTGACGCTGCTGAACATCTGGGAAACCTACCACGACCAGTTCGAGACGATGTCGCCCTCGAAACTGCGGCGGTTTTGCCGCGACCATTTTTTGAGCTACACGCGGATGCGCGAGTGGCGGGACATCCACGCGCAGCTGCTCGATGTCCTGAAGGAGCGCGACGGTTTCAGGATGAGCTCGGCGTTCGCGGGGCTGAAGGAAATCGACGTCCCGGCGACGGCGTTCGGGACCGCGCCGTACCGCGCGATTCACCGCAGCATCCTCTCCGGCCTGCTGGGCAACATCGCGCTGCGCGACGAGGAATCGGGATTGCACAAGGCGACCCACGATCGCCGCGTCGCGCTCTTTCCCGGCTCCGTGCTGTTTGTCCGCGACGAGAAACGGAGGAAGGGCGCGGCGCCCACCGACGGATCCCGCGCCGGCGGGCGCGGACGCCCGGCGCGCTGGATCATGGCGGCGGAAATCATGGAGACGACGAAGCTCTATGCGCGCACCTGCGCCCGGCTCGATCCGGCGTGGGCGCTCGACCTCGGAGCTCACCTCGTGCGCGTGGCGCACGGCGAACCCTTCTGGAACGAGGCGGACGGCCGCGTCATGGTGAAGCAGCGGACCCGGCTTTACGGGCTGGAGCTGGAAAACCGCGCCGTCAGTTACGGGCCCATCAACCCCGCGCACGCGACGGAGCTCTTCATCCGCGAGGCGCTGGTCAACGACACGGTCGTGTTTCCGCTCGATTTTCTGACGCACAACCGGGGCATCCGCGAACGGCTCGACGTGATCCTCACGCGCACCCGCGACACCGGATACCTCAACCTGGACGAGGCGATGTACCGGTTTTATGCCGCGAGGCTGATGCCCGCGGAATCGGCGGCCGGCGTTTCGTCGGTGGCGGAACTGGTCGACCTGGTGCGGGAGAAGCGGGGGGCGGACCCGCGCTTCCTGATGATGGAGCCGGCGGACCTGCGGGAGTCCGACGCGGCGGCGCATGACGCGGCGTCCTTCCCGGAAGTCCTCCCCCTGCAGAACGCCGCGCTGCCGCTCGCCTATGCCTACAAACCGGGGCAGCCCGACGATGGCGTCACGCTCGACGTGAAGGTGCAGGACGCGGAAAAATTGACTCCCGTCGACCTGGACTGGGCCGTGCCCGGGCATCTCGAGGCGAAGGTGGAGCATTACCTTCGCGCGCTGCCGAAGGAGTTGCGGAGGGTGTTCGTGCCCTTGGGCGAAACGGCCGCGGGCCTGGCGGCGCAGCTCGCCGCCCGCGACCGTCTCACGGGGCGCCGGGAGACGCTGGCCCAGGCGCTCGCGGCGCAGATCGCGGAACGCTATCGGATCGCCGTGGATCCGGCGCAGTGGGCCGACCGGCCCTTGCCGGATCATCTTCGCGTGCGGATCCGGGCCGTCGACGATGCCGGCCGCGAACTGGCCTCGAGCCGCGAGCTGGACGAAATCCGCGCCGCGCTCCAGCTGCATCGGCGCACGGCCAGCGCGAAGGTGGCGCTGGAAGATCCGGCGGCATGGAAGGCCGTGCGCGTGAAGTGGGAGAGACCGGCGCAGGAAACGTGGACTTTCGGCGACATCCCGCGGCAGGTGCTGGTCGCCGAACAGTCGGGCGTGCCGGTGTTCGCTTATCCCGGGCTGCGGAAAAGCGAGGGAGGAGTCGAGCTGCGGCTCCACAAGACACCGGAGGAGGCGACGGCGTCCACCCGCTCCGGGCTCGCGGCGCTGCTCGAGCGCCAGCTTGGGCACGACCTGGGCTGGACCGAACGGGACCTGCGATCGCTGCGCGAGCTTGGCGCGCTGGCGGCGACGGTCGCGCCGACGGCGGAGCTTCAGGTGCAGGCGCTCGACTCGATCCGTCGCTGGGTCTGCGAGCCGGACCGCGTCGCGCGCATCGCGACCGATCCCCTGACCGCGGCGGCGTTCGCGGCGGCGGTGGCCCGGGCGCAGGCGGACCTGCGCGGCATCGTTCCACGGCTGCTCGATCTGCTGCGCGAGATCCTGACGCTGCGCCAGGAATTGCTCGTTCATCCCAACCCGCCGCCGGGCCTGGAGGAGGAAGTGGCGGCGTTGCTTCCCCCGGATTTCCTGCGGACCGCCCCTTACGGGCAGCTCGCGCATTTCCCGCGCTATCTGCGGGCGAAAAAAATGCGCGCCGACCGCTGGCGGCAAAATCCCCCGAAGGACGCGGAACGCGCGGCGCAATTGAAACCCTATCTGGCTGCCCTGGCGGAATTGGGCGGAGGCGGGGCGCTCCGCTGGCTCGTCGAGGAATTTCGCGTGAGTCTCTTCGCGCAGGAGCTCGGGACGGCGACGGCGGTGTCGAAGGTGAAACTGGATCGGGCGTTCGAGGCCGCGAAGGCGGGATCCGGCGCGCCCGTCAGGGAGCGCCTCGCGGCGGCGAAGCCGATCGTCGCGGCGCCGGTGACGGAAAAAAAGGCGGCGCCGCTGAAAAATCTCGGCGCGCTGGATAAACTTTTCCCGCGCGGATAGGGCAGATCGGGCCGCCGTCCGGCGCCTCGGAGCGTGTGGCACGGGTCTCCGACCCGTGTGGGCGGACTCTGCCAACGGAGAACGTTGAGCGCACACCCGTTTAGCTCGAGTCCACCTTCACGGGTCGGAGACCCGTGCTACCCGTGGCGCGCTATGTCTCCTCGACGCGGTTCGGGAGCTCGTTCCGGTCCTCGGGCGACCGGGGAAAATGCTCCGCGAGCAACGCGCCGGCGCGTTCGATGCCATGGACCAGTCCCGCGGTGAAATCGCCCTTCTTGAAATGGCTCTCCATCGCCGCCGCCAGCAGCCGCCAGAAGGCGTCGCCGCATTTTTCGTGCACCGCCGTGTCGCCGATCACGGCAAAGGTGCGCGAGGCGGGCGACAGAAAGATCAGCACGCCGTTGCGGTGCCTGGTCTTCGTCATGCCGAGCCGCTCGAAATGCCATTTGGCCGACGCCACCGGGTCCGGCGCTTTCTCGCGGGCCACCAGCACGCGGATTTCCCCGGAGGTTCGGAGCTCGGCCGCGGTGATCGCGGCGACGACCTGGGCGTGGTCAACCTTCGGAAGGGTGGAAAAAAGGCTCATGACGTTCACCAGCTCCCTCCCGCGCCGCCGCCGCCGAAGCCCCCGCCGCCGCCGGAAAAACTTCCGCCGCCACCCCCGCCCGAGCGTCCGCCGCCACCCCAGTTTCCTCCCGTGTACACCGGGAAGAAGCGCCCGCCGCGGGAATAGCCGAACGAACGCCGCCGGCGCAGGCTGGAGGCGATGATCACGACGACGATCGCGGCGAAGATGAGCCCGGGCGGGAGTCCGCCCGAGCGGGTGCGCGCGGTGTCGGCCACGGTTTTCCCGGTGCCTTGATATTCGCCGCGCACGGAGGCGAGCATCGCATGCACGCCGGCGGCGACCCCGCCGGTGAAATCGCCGGCGCGGAAGCGCGGCGTGATTTCGTTCTCGACGATCTGCTTGCAGCGGGCGTCCGGCAGCACGCCTTCAAGTCCATAGCCCACCTGGATGAACAGCTTCCGGTCCTGCGAAAAAACAAAGAGCACCGCGCCGTTTTTCCGGTCCTGGCGTCCGGCTTTCCACGCCTGCGCGACGCGGACGGTGTAATCCTCGATCGACGAGTCGGACTGCAGGTGCGGGTAGATCGCGACGAGGATCTGGTTCGAGGTGTCGCGCTCGAACTGCGTCAGCTCGGCCTCGAGCTGCGCGGCCGTGTCGGTCCGCACGATTCCAGCGTAGTCGTTGAAATGATTCCGCGGCGCGGGCGGAATGACCTCCGCGGCGCGCAGTGCCCCGGTCCAGCCCAGCGCGGCGACCAGCCAGAGAAGAAGGCGCCAGCGCATCGGTGAAAGGCAGCCGGGCCGCGGCTACGGTTTGGCCGGGACGGGTTTGCTGAAATCGAACTGGACCGTCGGGGCCTTCTCGGACCCGGGTGCGGCGGTGAAGTAGGGCCGCGGCGTGTGGCCGAACATGCCGGCGAGAATCACGGCGGGAAAACTTTTCAGCGCCGTGTTGTAGGCCTGCACCGCCTCGTTGAAGCGGCCGCGCTCGACCGAGATGCGGTTCTCCGTTCCCTCGAGCTGGGCCTGCAGGTCGCGGAAGGCCGCGGTGGCTTTGAGGTCCGGATAGCGCTCGGAAACGACCAGCAGCCGCGAGAGCGCGCCGCTCAGCTGGCCCTGGGCGCGCTCGAATTCCGCGAACTTCGCCGGATCGGTCGGCGCGCCGGCGGCGGGCAGCTGCACGCGTCCGACCGAGGCGCGGGCCTCGGTGACCTCGGCGAGGGTCGATTTCTCGAAGTTGGCCGCGCCCGCCACGGTGTTGACCAGGTTGGGCACGAGATCGGCGCGGCGCTGGTAGACATTCTGCACCTGCGCCCAGGCGGCGTCCGTTCCCTGCTGGAGCGTCACGAGGCGGTTATAGATGCCGCTGACCGAAAGGCCGACGATCACGCCGATGACGACGAGGACGCCGACCAGGACGAGAAGTATTTTGCCAAGGCTCATGAGGGCGGAGTTTTGCCGACTTCAATGGACCTCGCAAGTGGCATCGGGTTCGACCGGACGCATTTGACGTGTTTGAAAATCGGCGGACAATCGCGGACATGAAACCCATCTTTCCTGTCTTGGTCTTGGGACTCGCGGCGGCACTGCCGGCTTCGGCGAAAATCGTCACACGCAACGTCGGCTACGAACACGCCGGGGTGAAACTCGAGGGATTCCTGGCCTACGACGACAGCCTGGCGGCAGGCGGCAAGCTCCCCGGCGTGCTGGTGGTGCATGAATGGTGGGGGCTGAACGACTACGTCCGCGGCCGCGCCGAGCAGCTGGCGAAGCTCGGCTATGTCGCCTTCGCGCTGGACATGTACGGGCGCGGCATGGCGACGATGGATCCGAAGAAGGCGGGGGAATTGTCGGGACAGTTTCACGGCAAGCCGCTGATGGCGGAGCGTGCACGGGCGGGCCTGGATGAATTGCTGCGGACGAGCTTGGTCGATCCCGCGCGGATTGCGGCCATCGGCTACTGCTTTGGCGGGTCGACCGTGCAGGCGCTCGCCTACAGCGGGGCGCCCGTCGCGGGGATCGTCAGCTTCCATGGCGGATTGCTCCCCGTTCCCGTCGACGCATCGGCGAAGATCAAGGCGAAGATCCTGATCTGCCACGGCGGAATCGATCCCTTCGTGCCGCCAAAAGACGTCGATGCCTTCCTGAAATCGATGAACGAGGGCAAATTCGACTATCAGTTCATCGCCTACGCCGGCGCGATCCATGCCTTCACGAATCCGAATTCGGACAAGGTCTCGGCGGCGACGGGACTCAGGGGCATCGCGTATAACGCCGCGGCGGATCACCGGTCCTGGGAGCACATGCAGGTCTTTTTTAGGGAGCTTTTTGATCGTCAGGCGCCCTGAACCGGGATCGCGGAGGCGCGGAAGTCGGCTCCGGCCGTGCTTTGCGCGCTTTCGTGCTTCCGCGATGAAAGAATCCGCTGGCGTAAAAAACGGCTGATCCTGCCGCGTCCGTTCACCGTAGCTTGCCTCGCGCCGCCGTTTGTTCTTCCTCCGCTCATGGACCTTTCCGCTGCCCGGCAACTCATCCAGTCCAGCTTCGACCGCATGCGCGCGCTTTATCTCAAGCCCGTGTTCGACGAGTGGGTCGTGCTCACCCCTGGCGCCAGGCATGCGGGCGTGCTCGCGTATTCGGGTCCGCGCCTCGACGAATTCCGCGAAAAACTCCCGTCCGACGTCGAGCCGCTGGCGGCGCAGCTCGCGGGCCGAAACCTGCCGATCGGCGATTTCGAGTTCACGCACGAGGGCGACGGCACGCGCCACGACGCGCTGATCCGGCTCGGCGCGACGAGCTACCTCGTCTGCAACAACCTCGCCAAGTCGATGGCCGAGATCCGTTCGGATCCGCGGTGGCTCAAGGCCCAGGCGGCGTTCGTCGATCTCAGCGAACGATTCCGTTCGGACCCGCTTGAGGCCTGAGCCGTCGCTCGACCGCGGACCGACTCCGGTCTATCCCAGCAGGCTGGTGCCGACGAACCAGGCGTAGGCGGCCAGGAGAGGCCAGCCCATCCAGCGCGGAAGTCCGCCCGCGAGAAGGACGCAGACGGCGTGCACGATTCCGGCCCCGATCAGGATGATCAGGCCGGTCTCGAAGAATTTCGGCACCGGCAGCGGCTGGACCAATGCGCTCAGCCCGATGCAGAGCGGGATGCAGATGTGCCCGTCTCCGACCTGCGAGGCGTACGCGATATCGGCGCGCCGCCGCCAGGCATAATAAAAGGCCATCAGCGCGTTGGGAACGACCATGAGCCAGCCGCTCAGCCAGCCGAGGTTGGACGAACTGATGAATCCGCTTTTTTCCGCCGACAGCCACGTGACGAGCCAGTCGATGCTCCCGTAGATCCCGCAGGCGGCGAGCATGATGATGAACACGTCGAGGTAGAAGAGCGGTTCGAACGTGTGCCGCTGGCGGACGTTGTGCTTGAGCACGTCGAAGACCTGGAAGCACTGCCAGAAGAGAAACAGCGCCACCAGCACCAGGCCGTCGCTGCGGTCGAGCCGGCCGTCGGCGCCGAGCGACCACGTCACGGCGCTGAAGAAAATCACGGCGGCGAGGGTCAGCAGCAGCGAGAGCCGGTTGATCTTGCGCTCGGTCTCGGCGTTGGCGGCGCCCTTGTTTTTCCCGGAGCCCCTGCGGGTTTTCGCCTCGCCGCGCAGGCTGAGGCCCCAGAAGAGCGCGGGCAGGCCGAGGACGAAGGTGAGGTTGGTGACGTTGTTGACGAGGCAGTTCGTCAGGACCTCCTGCGCCGGCCCGCGCCGGGCCGCGATGATCGCGACGAAGATCAGATTCCCGAGCCCCGAGCAGTAGGGCATCACGAGCGTCCCGAGCGCGGTGCCTTCCAGTCCGTGGTGGAGCAGCGCTTCCAGCCGCCAGATCATCACCAGCGATGCGGCGAGAAAGAGCGCGAGATACGTCCAGACACTCGTGAAACCCAGCTGGTCGATGGCCTCGGAGAGCGGATTCACGGGCGCGGAAAGGCGAGCGCATAGCGTTCGCGGGAGCGCTGGAGCCGCAGGGGCGAACCGAAGGCGCGCGAAAGATTCCGGGACGTCAGCACCGACGCGCGCGGCCCGGCCGCGATGACGCTGCCGGCGCGCAGGAGCAGCACGTGGGTGAAGGCGGGCAGGATTTCCTCGACGTGGTGGGTGACGAGGACGAGCGCCGGCGCGCCGCGGCGCCGGGGCAGGCGGTTGACGAAGCCGAGAAAGTTTTCGCGCGCGACCGGATCGAGCCCGGCGCAGGGTTCGTCGAGGATCAAAAGGCGCGGCCGCGCCATGAGGGCGCGCGCGATCAGGACGCGCTGGCGCTCGCCTTGGGAGAGATAGGCCCATTCGCGCTGCACGATGGCGCCCGCCCCGACGAGGCGGAGCAGTTTTTCGGCCGCGGCCCGGTCGGCGCGCGTGACCGGCGCCCACAGGTCGAGCTGGGCGAATTTCCCGCTCATGACCGTGTCCCGCGCGATCTCGGCGGGGGGAATGGCGGCGACGAAGGCGCTCATGACGACGCCGATCTTGAGCCGAAGGTCGCGCCAGTCGCTCGCGCCGTAACGCTCTCCGAGGACCGCAATCTCGCCAGCGGTCGGCGGGAGGTGTCCGTTCAGCACCTTCAGCAGCGAGGTCTTGCCCGAGCCGTTGGCCCCGAGGATCACCCAGTGCTGGCCCGCTTCGACCCGCCACGCGATGTCGCGGAGGATGGTGGTGCGCCCGCGGACGACGCGCACGCCGCTGACGTCCAGAACGGGGCGGGAATTTCGGGAGGACGCGGGGGAGAGGGGTCGGGCCATGAAGGTCGCTGCGGGATCGCGCGCGGATTTCGCAGCTTTCCAAGTATGCCGCAAGGGCGGACTGCGGCGGCGGACAAATGCGTCTCGCCGCGCGGCGGGCGGCCGGCGCACGATGGGGCGATGAAATTTCTCCGTCCGGCCCGCGCCGGCCTCCTGGCGTGGCTCGTCCTGATGACGGCGGCCGCCGTGCTGCGCGCCCGCCCCTTCACCGTCATGGCGTACAACGTCGAGAACCTGGTCGACGCCGACGGCAAGGCGGTGTTCGAGGATTACCAGCCGGCGCATTACACCCGGGCGCACGTTCTGACGAAGGTGCGGAATGTCGCGCGCGTGCTCGCCCGGATCGATGCCGGGAAGGGCCCGGACATCATCCTGTTCGCCGAGATCGAGGCTGACCTCACGCCGAGCGCGGCGCCCTTCGACTACGATGCCCTGCTGCGCCGCCACGCCGGCGAGACGATCGGCGAAATGCTGGGCGCGGGATTCAATCCGGAGATCGCCGATCTGCCCGCGGAGGCCTTGCTGCTCAAGGCCTGTGCCGACCAGGGATTGACCGGCTATCACGTCGTCGCCCGCGAGGCCGCGACCGAGCCGGGCGGAAGACCGCAGGCGCAGAAGTGCGTGATCTTTTCGCGCTTTCCGGTGAAAGCCGTGCGGCTGCTGCCGACGCCGGTCGCGCGGCCCATTCTCGAGGCGGAGGTCGAGGTCGAGGGCGCCACGCTTTACCTGTTCGACAACCACTGGAAGTCGGGCGCGAGCGATCCGGCGATGGAGCGCGTGCGGATCAGGAACGCGCGCACGCTCCGCGATCGGATCGACGAGATCCTGCGGGCGGATCCGCACGCCGACATCATCCTCGGCGGAGATTTCAACTCGCAGTACAACCAGGCCGACCGCTACGCGAAGACGATGACCCACACGGGCCTCAACGGGATCCTCGGCTCGCAGGGGGACGAAACCGCGGTGCGCGGGTCGGAACATGGCCTTTACAACCTGTGGTTCGACCTGCCGGCGAGCCAGCGGGCCAGCGACACCTTCCGCGGCGAATGGGGCACGCTGGTGCAGCTGATCGTTTCGCGCGGGCTGCTCGATTTCCACGGCGTCCAGTATGTGGAGGGCTCCCTCGCGGTGGCGAAATTTCCCGGTCTCAACATGGACGCGGCGGGCCTGCCGCTCCGGTGGTCATTCGAGGGCCCGGGCGGCGCGGGTTTCTCCGATCATTTTCCGATCTATGCGCGTTTCACGACGGTGAAGGACAACGATCCGGATCGATATTTGCCGCCGCGGCCGCGGATCGTGGAGAAGGAGGCGGAGCCCAGCCAAGCCGCGCCGGCGGCGCTGGACGTCTCGCACGCGCTCACCGCCGACCAGCTTCCCGCGGGGGCGAGCCTGCGTTCGCCGGCGTATCTGGGAAGGGTGGTGCGGGTCGACGGCCGCGTGGGCAGGGGCCAGAGGCTGACGGTGGAGTTCCTGGGCGGGACCTATGACGTGTGGTCCTTCGACGCCCGGCTGCGGACGCGGCTGCGGGAGACTTACCGCGAAGGCGACCCGATCCGTTTTTACGGGGAACTCGGCCAGTACAAAGGACACTGGCAATTCGTGATTCGCGATGAAAACTGGGTGAGATGAGCCTCACGACCCTCAAGGTTTACACCTATTCGGGCTGCGACACCTGCCGTCGCGCGGTGAAATGGCTGCGCGCGAACGGGCTCGCGTTCGACGAACGTCCGATCCGGGATTTTCCGCCGTCGTCGGCCGAGCTGCGGATGATGCTCGCGGCGCAGGGCGGCGAAATGCGGCGGCTGTTCAACACCTCCGGAAAGGATTACCGCGAGCAGAAGATCGGCGAGAAGCTTCCGGCGATGAGTGTGTCCGCCGCGTTCGGCACGCTGGCCGGCAACGGCAACATGGTAAAGCGGCCGTTCCTGATCGGGCCGGGAGTCGCGCTCGTGGGCTTTGACGAGAAGGCATGGAGTGTGGCACTGTTGAACCCATGAACGCTTCGGATCCTTTTCGCGAAATCTCCCGCTGGCTGGCGGCGAACGCCGGTTTTCCGGGAAACCGCCTGCCGGCCAAGGCCGAGGTTCTCCTGTGCATCGGCGCGCTCGCGTCGGCGGAGGAGGCGGAGCAGCGCCAGCGCTTCCTGATCCAGACGCGCGACCCGGCCCAGACCTCGGCGCTGCGCACCCACGGCCTGCGGCGCTCGCGCACCCATTTCAAGTGCGACAACAGCGCGAAGGTTTAGCCGCTCCCGGACAATTGTCCTTTTCACGATGCGCCGCCGGGAGGCGGCGGACGGTTGAGGGTGAGCCAGAAATCCTTGATTCCCTGGACGACCTTCACCAATTCCTCCAGCTGTGACGGTTTCACCAAATAGCCGTTTGCTCCCAAGGCGTACGCCCTTGCGACATCCTCGTCACTGGCCGAAGAGGTCAGCATCAGCACCGGGAGCGCTCGGGTTTCCGGCTGCTGGCGAAGCTGCTTGAGCACTTCGAAACCGGCGACACGCGGCAGTTTCAAATCGAGAATCACCAGGCCCGGCAGCGGATGCTTCCGGCGGTCGGCGAATTCGCCCACGCCTTCCAGGTAATCCAAGGCTTCCCGGCCATCCTTGGCGACGCGCAGCGGATTCGTGATCCCGACCTTGGTTGCGGCATGCTCGAAAAAGAAAACGCTGTTGGGCTCATCTTCCACGAGCAGAATGAGGATCGTGGTCACCGCGTTCGCGCGTTTTCGTCACAAACAATCTCATGGCCTCGTCATGCCGCCTCGGACGAGCGGGCTGCCTTCTTCAACTCGATCCAGAATTTGCTTCCTTTTCCTGCCTCCGACTCGAAATCGACTCGGCCGCCCATCCGCTGGACCGCCTTGCGAACAATCGTCAAGCCCATGCCGGTGCCTTCAAACTGGTCCGCGGGATTAATGCGTTCGAACATGCGAAAAACACGGCTCCGGGCACCCGGGGGGATTCCAATGCCATTGTCCTCGAACCAGACTCGAACGACGGGCCCGTCGCTGGCCGGGCCCGCGGCCATTTTCCCGTTTTCGGAAGCCTGCGCGGCAAAGTGCGGACGATCTTCCGCCCAAATCCTCACGCGGGGCGTCACCCCGGGTGCGACAAACTTGATGGCGTTGCTCACCAGGTTCGAGATGCACTGGGTCAGAAATCCCTCGTGCCCCAACACGCGGGGCAACGTGTCTTCCAGATCGATGCGCGCCGCCGGGGGCTGCCAGTTCGGGTAAGTGGCGACGATGTCTTCCACCAGCTTGTTCAGATCGACGGGCGCCAAGGCTGCCTCGCTGCGCATCACATGGGTATAGTTGAGCACGTCCTGGATAAGCATGTCCATCCGTGCTGCGGAACTCGCAATCCGCTCCAGGTAACTGTGGGCGACGGCGTCCAGTTTGTCGGCATGGTCGTCCAAAAGGATGCGGGCAAACCCCTGCATTCCGCTGAGCGGCGCACGCATGTCATGCGCCACGCTGTAGGAAAAGCCTTCGAGATCGGCGACGGTTTCGCGCAGCTTTTCGGTGCGTTCCGCCACGAGCCGCTCCAGTTCGCCGGCTTGATCGGCGAGCCGGTGGTTGGCGGTCTGCAGCGCGGCCTCGATCCGTTTTCGCTCGCTGATTTCCTTTTCCGCCATCGCGGTGAGTTCATGCTGGTGCAATCCGGAAATGAGCAGCGCTTCGTTGATCGCCGCGGCGTCGCGGCGGAAATTGACGGCCCTTGTCAATTGGATGATGACCCCGACGGGGCGCTCGTTGGTATCCAGCGCGGGCCATATCGCATACAGCCAGTGGGCCGGGTTGGTTTCGGCGTCGACCTTGCACGCATGGGTGACGGCCTCTCCGGATTGGTAAACGTGGTCGAGGATGGGCAGGCATTCGCTGCCTCCCGGCACGATTTCGGAAAAGGGCTTTCCGACCAGTTCCTCCCGTGATTTGCCGAGCAGCAGACAGAAAGCGGGATTCACATACGAGACGATATGCGCGCTCCCCTGCACCTCGATGATGGGCAACGGCGCGCGTTCGATGATCGGCGCCGCCCGGTGCCGCGAATCGGGTGGGTCTCGTTCCGCGTCCGGGGTCGGATCGTCTCCCATAATGTGCCTTCGGGTTGGTCGCGAGACGGCGCGACGGCGCCGTTACCTTTTCGCCGGTCCCAGCGAACCAAGGGCCCGGCGCAGGTCGGCGATGGCCACGGGCTTGATCAAATGCGTCACAAAGCCCGCGGCGTGGGAGCGGCTGAGGTCGTCTTCCATGCCATAGCCGCTCAGCGCCACGCCACGAAGCCCGTAGTTGGCGCGCAGCTTTTCCATCAATTCGGTGCCGCTGCCATCCGGGAGCCCGAGATCGGAGATGACGAGGTCGAACGTGTCCGCCGCGGCCGCCGCCAGAGCGCCGGTCAGGTCGAAGCAGGCGACCACGTGGTGCCCGTCCCGTTGCAGGAGGTGGGTCAGCGCCTTCAGCGTGGGCGTGTGATCTTCCACCAGGAGGAGGCGCAGGGGGAGAGCCTTGGCGCCTGCCGGAATCGCGCCGGCAATGAACGGCGGAGTGGTTTCGGTGGCCCATTGCGAAACATCAACGACCCCTGGCAGCTCGACGACAAAGGTGGCTCCCTGATTGGCTCCGGGACTTTCCGCCGTGATCCGGCCGCCGTGCAACAGCACCACGGCGCGGGCAATCGCGAGGCCAAGGCCGACGCCGCCGAAACGGTGGTTGCCGACCAGGTCGCCTTGATCGAAGGGAAGGAAAATGTGTTCGAGGTGAGCCGGGTCGATGCCGATCCCGGTATCTTTCACTTCGATTCGAAGCCATCTCCCGGTTTCGCCCAGGTTTTCAACCGTTGTCCGAACGGAGACCTTGCCGCCGCGGGGGGTGAATTTCACGGCATTGCGCAGGAGGTTCCAGACGACCTGCTGGAAGCGCGCGGGATCGGCCATCAGCCCGCTGTGCTTCGCCGTGAAGATCTTTTCGATCGTGATTTCCTTTTCGCGCGCGTCGTCGCGCACGATCTCGATCGCGAGTCCGATGAGAGCATGCGCATCGCAGGGCTCGGAGCGCAGATGAAGTTTCCCGTGAGAAATCTTGGTGAGGTCGAGCAGGTCGTCGATCAATCGCGCTTCAAGGGCGACGTTCCGCTCGATCACGCCGAGCTGTTCCCGGACCTCGGGAGGGAGCCGCTTGTCTTCGCGGAGGGAGGCGGCGATCACCAGCACCGGCATGAGCGGGGTGCGCAACTCATGCGACAGCGCGGCCAGGAAATCGTCCTTCGCCTTGCTGGCTCGTTCCACGAGGAGGGTCGCGCTCCTGAGCTGGTCGTTCACGTCCCGGAGCGCGCCTTCCGTGACCCTCTGGGCGGCGATCGCACCGAGGGAGCGGGCGCTGGATTTTTCCGCCTCTTCCCGAAGTTCGTGCTGCCGGAGGCCCGAGATCAAAAGGGCCTCGTTCATCGCCGCGATGTCCAAATGGAAGTGGCCGGACTTCGTGAGCTGGATGACCACCCGTTCCGGCTTGGCGTCTGCTCCGAGCGCAGGCCACATCGCGTAGAGCCAATAGCTGGGGTTCGCGGCCGAATGGTCCGCATCGACATGAGTTTCGAATTCGCCGGTCTTGTAAACTCGATCCAGCAAGGCGGTGCACTTCTTGCCGTTGCGCACGAGCCGTCCGAACGGTTTTCCCAATAACTCCTCGC
>JAQGON010000215.1 GCA_028293565.1 Verrucomicrobiota bacterium
AGCAGCGTTTCCCCGAGGAGCGGCACCGCGGCGAGCGGCCCGGAATCCGCGAGTTGCGAGACCGCAGGACGATAACCCGGACAAATCAGGATTGCTTTCATAATGTGTTAGTAGGCGCCCGTGCCGGACAGAACCGCCGGCAGAGTCTTGGCGATGATGCCGAGGTCGCTCCAGAACCCGCGCGTTTCGATGTAGCGAACGTCGAGTTCAACCTGGCCGTGAAAATCAATCTGGGCGCGGCCGCCGATCTGCCAGAGGCAGGTGATGCCGGGCTGCACCGCGAGCCGGCGACGGTCGGCGAGCGTATAAAGCGCGACTTCGCGCGGCACCGGCGGGCGCGGGCCGACGACGGACATGTCGCCGCGAAACACGTTCCAGAACTGCGGCAGCTCATCCAGCGAGAACTTGCGCAGCCAGTAGCCGATGCGCGTGACGCGCGGGTCGTTCTTGATCTTGAAGGTCACGCCGGTCTTGTGCTGGTTCTTCGCGAGCAGCTCGCGCAGCCGGGCCTCGGCGTCGGGCCGCATCGAGCGGAACTTGAGCATGATGAACTCGCGGCCGTAGCGGCCGACCCGCACCTGGCGGAAAAACACCGGGCCGCCGTCCTCAAGTTTGATGAGGAGCGCGATGGTGCCGAGCAGCGGCGCGATCAGCACCAGCACGAGGCCGCTGAACAGGACGTCGAAGGCGCGCTTGACGGCGTCGTCCGCCGACAGGCGCCACTGCCAGAGCCGGCGCTCGACCGCGAGGCGCAGGGCGAGCACCCAGCGGGAGGAACGGCGGCGCACGAAGGGCAGGCGCGGGCCCAGCGTCAGGGAATGAAGTCCAAGGTTGTTCATGTGTTCACCTCATGGATCGAAGTGGGCGAGGCGACGCGCCCGAGCAGGTCCTCGAGGCCGTCGATGTAGGAGGAAAAATTGAACTTCTCCGCGGCGAGCGCCTTGCCCTGGCGGCCGAGCGCCTTGGCGAGGTCGGGCGTCTTGAGCAGCGTGTCGACGCGCAGCGCGAATTCGCGGCGGTCCATCCAGGGCGCGAGCAGGCCGTTGACGCCATCCTCGAGCCATTCGCGCACGCCGCCGACGTCGAACGCGACGACCGGCAGGCCGTGCCGCAGCGCCTCGAGGCCGGACAGGCCGAACGGTTCCGGCCACACGGAGCTGAAGACCGCGAGCGACGAGCTGCGGTAATAAGCGGCGACTTCCGCCGCGGGCACGTAGCCTTCGAAGCGCACGCTGTCCTGCAGGCCAAGGTCGCGGCTCAGCGCCTCGCAATGCGCGCGGTGATTGCCGTCGCCCAGCACGACGCACTCGAACGGCGAGCGCACGAGGGCGAGGGACTCGAGCAGGACGTCGACGCCCTTGCCGCGCACGATCTGGCCGGCGAAGATGATGCGGTCGCGCGTCCGCGGCGCCACGGCCATGGTCTCCGGGGTGGCCTCGACGTCGCGCGCCGGCACCGGCGCATGGATTTCAATCTGGGCGGACGGAAAATTATTCCGCAGCAATTCCTCGCGCATATAATCGCTGGCGACGATCAGCCGGGCGAAGTTGCGGTGCAGCTCGAGTTCGCGCCGCTTGTCGAGATACGCGCCGAACGCCAGCGTCCAGCCGCCCGCGCCATCGCGCTGCACGGCGCCGCCGCAGGGAAACAGGCAGTGGCCCGACAGCGGGCGGGTGCAGGCCTTGCGGCTCCAGGTGGAGTAGCGGCAGCCGCGCAGGCAGAACAGGTGGTGGTCATGCACCATGCGGACGACGGGGGCCGCGGCGGCGGCGAGCCCGGCGGTGGTTTCGAGGCCCGGTGAATTGTGCATGAAGACCGCGGACGGCCGGAACTGGCGGACGGCGGACTGGGCCGCCGCCGCGTTGTAGGCGGGAAAGCGAACCGGAAAAAGGTCGAGCCAGTCGCCCTCGGACTTGCCGGTGGAGGCGCCGTGGAGGAGGGCCAGCTCGTGACCGCGGCGGCGGAGCGCGGAGGCGACTTCGAATAAATTCGATTCGGCCCCGGCCCAAGCCCCAAAACGATCGTGAACAAAGAGAAGTTTCATTGCAGTGCGGTGGTGAATTAACCTGCACGTAACATTACCACGGCTGCCGCGGGCCCGTAGTGGGTGAGGGCCCAAAAGGTCCCGCCTCCCGGACCTACGGAGCAACCAGTAGGAGGCCGGAGAGGATTGACCTAAACCACCCATCAGGCGGCCACCCGATGCCCCCCCGGGGAAATGCGCCCGGGCCGGGCGGATTATCCCCGCCGCGGCGCGTTAAGGATAACGCGCCCTACCCCTCACTTGCTGCTGACCGCCGCGCGTTTCGTGCGCGCGCGCACGAAACCCTTCTCGAAGGCGTAGCTGATCAGCTCGGCGCTCGTGCGCAGCCCGAGCTTCGCCATGATGCGGCACCGGTGATTGCGCACCGTGAGTTCGCTCAGGTTCACCGCGGTCGCGATGTCGTCGTTGCCGAGCCCCTGTCCGAACAGCCGGAGCAAATCCTGCTCGCGCGCCGAGAGAATCTTGTCGAACGCCGCCGGGTCGCTGCGCAGCGACATCCACGCATTGCGCGCCGTGACGGAGAAATAACGCTCGCCTTCCAGCACGGTCCGGATCGCCGTGCCGAGTTGCGCGGTGGTATGGTCGTTCTTGTCGACGAAGCCGTGCAGCTGCGAGCCGAGCGCGCGATAGACGGTATATTCGTCCATGTAGCCCGACAGGCCGATCACCTTGCTCTTGGGACACGCCGCGATGAGCTCGTCGAGCAGGTCGAGGCCATCGCGGTCGGGCAGCGCCAGATCGAGGATGATGACGTCGGGTTTTTCCTTCCGGCAGAGTTTCAGGCCCGACGCGGCGTCGGCTGCCCCGACGGCGGTGGCGCCTTTTACGACCTCGCGGCAGGCCCGCAACAGCAGGTCGCGCATCAGCGCGTGGTCTTCGATCACCGCGATTTTCATTCCTTACAGACCATTGCCCGTCCTTTCGGTCCCAGCAAGCGCAAGCTTTCGTGGTGTTTAAACACCAAAGCCATTTTTTGACCCGGGGTGCTCGAACCCATATGCTCCGGGTTATAGACCGTATGCTGCAGTCCGACGTGTCACTCCTCCCCGCCGCCTCCTCTCTGACGGCCCCGCTGCCTTGGGCCGCCACCCAGGCGAAGGCCCTCCCTCCCGCTCGTCCCTACCGCCCAGCCCCGGGCGCCGGATCCCCATCCTACGACTCTTCGGACCCGCAGACGCGCGTGGCGGCGGAACGGGGGTTGCTGTGCGAAGTATTTGGCCGGGTGAACCTGCCGCTGGGGCGGATCGCCGCCGGCCTCCATCGGAAGATTGTGCCGCCCGGTCAACCCGTCGGGACCTGTCAATAAGCGTCACGGAAAATGCCTCCTCCTCCCCGTCCCATTTTTCCGTCCGCCGCGAACCCCGCGCCGGCTTTCGACGCGACGGACGCGAATCGCTGGCTTGCCGCCATCGTCGCGTCGTCCGACGACGCCATCCTCAGCAAGGATCTCAACAGCATCATCACGAGCTGGAACGCCGGCGCCCAACGGCTGTTCGGCTACACCGCGGATGAAATGATTGGCCGGCCGGTGACGATTCTCATCCCGGCGGACCGCGAGGACGAGGAGGCGGAAATCCTTGCCCGCATCCACGATGGCAAACGCATTGAGCACTACGAGACCGTGCGCCAGCACAAGGACGGCACGCTGATCGATGTGTCCCTGACCGTTTCCCCGCTCAAGGACGCCGCGGGGCGCATCGTCGGCGCATCGAAGATCGCCCGGGACATCACCGAGCGCAAAAAAAACCAGGAGGCGCTGCGCCTCAGCGAGGAACGCTTCCGTCTCCTCGCCAGCCATGCCCCGGTCGGCATCTTCCTTTCCGATTCCTCCGGCCGCTGCGTCTTCGTCAACGATCGCTGGCGCGAAATGACGGGCCTCACGCTGGCCCAGGCGTGGGGCGATGGCTGGGCGGACGCCTTGCATCCGGCGGATCGCGAGCGCGTGCTGGCGGGCTGGCGCGAAGCGGTGGCCGCCGGCGCGCCCTCCTCCTCCGAGTTCCGATTCCGGCAGCGCGACGGCCGGGTCGTGTGGCTGCAGGGGAATGCGGTCCGGATCAACGACGATAACGGCGCGCAGAGTTACCTCGGCAGTTGCATCGACATCACGGCGCGCAAGCAGGCGGAGTTGCAGGCCGCCTTCCTGCACCGGCTCAGCGACCAGCTTGCCGGGCTGACGGACCCCGACCAGATCACAGACGTGGCGCAAGCCGCCCTCGGCGAGCACCTCGAGGCCGATCGCTGTTATTTCTTTGAAATGATCCAGAGCGAGAATCTCGCTGTCATCCGCCACGACTGGCACCGGCCCGGGCTTCCGCCCACCGCCGGCAATCATCCGCTCGATCAGTATGGCTCCCCGGAATTCCTGGCCTGGCTCGCCAAGCCGCGCGCCGGGATCACCGACGTGATGACCCATCCGGTGACCCGCGACCGCACGGCGGGCTACGTCGCCCTCGGCATGCGGGGGCTGGCCACGTCCACCTTCCTTCAGGATGGCCGCCGGATGCTTTCGCTGGCGGCCGCCACGTGCCAGCCCCGGGAATGGCTGACCTGCGAATTGGACCTGATCGAAAATGTCACGGCGCGGGTGTGGCCCGCCATCGAGCGCGCCCGCGCCACGCAGGCGCTGCAGGAAAGCGAGCAGCTTTACCGCGCCATCGGCGAATCGATCAACTACGGCATCTGGGTCTGCGACGCGCAGGGCCGCAACACCTACACCAGCGATTCCTTCCTGAAGCTGCTCGGCGTCACGCCGGCGCAATGTGCCGGCCTCGGCTGGGCCGACCTGCTGCATCCCGACGAGGCCGGGGACACCACCGCGGCCTGGCTCGAGTGCGTGCGCACGGGAAAATTGTGGGAGCGCGAATATCATTTCAAAGGCGCCGGCGGCCACTGGCATCCCATCCTCGCGCGCGGCGTGCCGATCCGCGACGAAGCGGGCCGCATTACCCGCTGGGTCGGCATCAACCTCGACCTCGCCGAGCGCGAGCGCGCGCAGGACACGGACCTGTTCCTCGGCCGGCTCAGCCAGCGGCTCGCCTTGCTGACCGACCCGGTCGACATTCTGCACGTCGCCTCGGGCGAGATTGGCCGGCAGCTCGAAGTGGATCGCTGCGGCTTCGCCGAGCGCGCCGAAACCGGCGACACCATCACCGTCACGGAAGACTGGGCGCGCGATCACCGCCCGCGGCTGGCGGGCACCTATCCGATTTCCGAATTTGCCAACTCCGTGGTCTGGCGCACCCAGGTCGACGGCACGCTCGCCGTCGGGGATGCCGACACCCATCCCCTGACGCGCGAGCGCCGGGAAAGCTTCCGCCGGATCGGCCTGCGGTCGTTCATCCTGGCCGCCTTCGTGCGGGAGGACCGATGGCCGATCACCCTGGTCGCGGGCTGCGACCAGCCGCGCGCGTGGCAGGTGCACGAACTCGACCTGATCGAAAAGGCGCTCGCCCGCGTCCGCCCGGTGCTCGAACAAACCCGCAGCGCGCATGCGTTGCAGGTCAGTGAGCTGCTCCTCCAGCAGCGTTCCCACACCCTGGAAATCCTCAACCGGGCCGGCAACGCCCTGGTCGCCGAGCACGAGCTCGAAAAAATCGTGCAAGCCGTCACGGATGCCGGGCGCGAGATCAGCGGCGCGGACTTCGGCGCATTTTTCTACAACGTGGCCGATGCCGCCGGCGATTCCTACACGCTCTACACGCTGTCCGGCGTGCCGCGCGAGGCGTTCGCGAAATTCCCGATGCCGCGCGCCACCGCGCTGTTCGGCCCGACCTTCCGTGGCGAGGGCGTGGTGCGCGTCGCCGACGTGCTCCAGGATCCGCGCTACGGCATGCCCGCCGGCCACCTGCCGGTGCGCAGCTATCTCGCGGTGCCGGTCGTGTCGCGCTCGGGCGAGGTGCTCGGCGGCTTGTTCTACGGCCACGCGCAGCCCGGGAGGTTCACCGAGGAGGCCGAGAAGGTCCTTGTCGCGCTCGCCGCGCAGGCCGCGATCGCGATCGACAACGCCAAGCTCTACACCGCGCTGCAACGGGAACTCGAGGAACAGCGCCGCACCGAGGCGATGTTGCGCGACAGCGAAAACCGCTGGCGGCAGTTGGCCGAGGCGATGCCGCACCTGGTGTGGACGTGCCGGCCCGACGGTTTTTGCGACTATCTCAGCCCGCAATGGGTCGCCTACACCGGCGCGCCCGAGGTCGACCAGCTCGGCCATGGCTGGCTCGAATGCGTGCATCCCGACGACCACGATATGCTGACGAAGCGCTGGGCGGACGCGGTCAGCACCGGCGGGTTGTTCGACACCGAGTTCCGCATCCGGCGCACCGACGGGAAATACCGCTGGTTCAAGACCCGGGCCGTGCCGATCCGCGACGCGGACGGCCGCATCGTCAAGTGGTATGGCACCAACACCGACATCGAGGATTTCCGCCGCATCGAGCGCGCCATCCGCGAGAGCGAACACCAGCTCCGCCTCGTCACCGACCACGCGCCGATCTATCTGGCGCACCTCGACCGCCATCACCGCTTCAAGTTCGTCAACCGCACCTACGCCGAGCGCTATCGCCTGCAGCGCGAGGACATCATCGGGCGGCATGTCTCGGAGATCACCGGCGTCGAGGCCTACGAAACCTTCCGGCTCCACATGGACGCCACCCTGGCGGGCCGGCGCTCGGAATTCGAACAGGAGATTCCCTACTCCTCCCTCGGCCGCCGCTGGGTCCATGTCATCTATGAACCCGAGCGCTCCAGCCCGGGCAGCGAGGTCACCGGCCTCGTCGCGGTGGTCGTCGACATCACCGCCCGCAAGCAGGTGGAGCTGGAGCTCGAGAAGGCGCGCGACGCCGCGCTCGCCGCCTCGCGCGCCAAGGATGATTTTCTCGCCGCCCTCTCGCACGAGCTGCGCACGCCCCTCAGCCCGGTGCTGCTGGTCGCAAGCGACGCCGCCAACAACCCCGCGCTGCCGCGCGAAATCCGCGAGACCTTCGACATGATCCGGGGCAACGTCAGCCTCGAGGCGCGGCTGATCGACGACCTGCTCGACCTCACGCGCATCACGCGGGGCAAGATGTCGCTCGAGAAGCATTCCGTGGACGTCCACGCCGTGCTGCACGACGCCGTCGCCAACATCCGCGCCGAGATCGACGAAAAGGCCATGGTGCTGGAGCTGTCGCTGGCGGCGGAGCAGTTCACCGTCACGGGTGATCCCGTGCGTTTGCAGCAGGTGCTGTGGAATATTTTGAAGAACGCCGTGAAGTTCACCTCCGACGGCGGGCGCATCCGCGTCGGCACGCGGGTGGCAAATGAAACCCTCCTCGTGGAAATTGCGGACAACGGCATCGGCATGTCCGCCGGCGAACTCGGCGGCGTGTTCGAGGCCTTCGCCCAGGGGGAGCACGCGCGCGCCCCGGCCCCCCACCGCTTCGGCGGCCTCGGCCTCGGCCTGGCGATCGCCCGCAAGCTCGTCGAGCTTCACGGCGGCCGGATCTACGCGCGCAGTCCCGGCCGCGGACATGGTTCCACCTTTGTCATCGAACTTCCGCTGCAGTCCCCCACCCGGCCCGCGTCCAGCGCGCCCGCTGCCGACGGCGCCAGCGGTTCGCTCGCGCCGGTCGCCCCGGTCGCCGGCAGCATCCTGCTCGTCGAGGACCATGCCTCGACCCGGGCCACGCTGCAAAAATTGCTCAGCCGCCGCAATTATGAGGTCGTGCCCGCCGGGACCGCGACCGAGGCGCGCCGGCTCGCGGTGTCGCGCCCCTTCGATTTCCTGCTCTCCGATGTCGGGCTGCCCGACGGCGATGGCTACCAGCTGATGGCCGAGCTGAAAAAAATCCAACCGAAGCTCCGCGGCATCGCGGTCAGCGGCTACGGCATGGAGGACGACCTGCAGCGGTCGCGCGCCGCGGGTTTCGCCGCGCACCTGGTGAAGCCGGTCAGCATCTCCGCGCTCGAGAAAGCCTTCGCCAACCTCGCGCAAACCCCCGCCTGATTTTCGCCCTCTCCCCATGGCTCAACCCAAATCAATCAAGCGCGACGGACGGCTGAAAAAAGTCCCGAGCGGCATCGACGGCTTCGATACCGTCACGGCCGGCGGCCTGCCCGCGGGCCGGCCCACGCTGGTCTGCGGCGGCGCCGGCTGCGGCAAATCCCTGTTCGGCGCGGAATTTCTCGTGCGCGGCGCCCTCGAATACGGCGAGCCCGGCGTGCTGATGTCCTTTGAGGAAACCATCCCCGACATCGAAAAAAACGTGGCGTCGCTCGGCTTCGATGTGCCGGCGCTCGTGAGGCGGAAAAAACTCATCATCGACCACGTCCGCCTCGAACGCAGCGAGATCGAGGAGAACGGCGAATACGACCTCGAGGGCCTGTTCATCCGGCTCGGTCATGCCATCGACTCGATTGGCGCGAAACGCGTGGTGCTCGACACGATCGAGGCGTTGTTCTCCGGCTTGCAGAACCAGGCCGTCCTTCGCTCCGAGTTGCGCCGGCTGTTCGGCTGGCTCAAGGAACGCGGCATGACGACGGTCATCACCGCCGAGCGTGGCGACGGCACGCTGACCCGCCAGGGTTTGGAGGAATATGTTTCGGACTGCGTCATCCTGCTCGACCACCGCGTGAACGGCCAGATTTCGACGCGCCGGATGCGCGTCGTCAAATACCGCGGCAGCACGCACGGGA
>JAQGON010000044.1 GCA_028293565.1 Verrucomicrobiota bacterium
GGCGAAGAATGCCGCGGGGAATCATTACGAAGTTGGGCTGCGGATCACGGGTGTCCTGACCCGTGAAGCGGCCCGTCTGCGCCTGGATGTTGTTCGCAGCACCAAAACAGAATGCGGTCCACACGGGTCAGAAGACCCGTGCCACGCCGAGGATTGCAGCTGATGCCATGCTGGCGCGCGTGTTTTTTAAGTTCGACCTGCCGCCCCATGGTGGGAAAACAGCGGCAGCAATGAAGCTGCCGGCATGCATGGTTTCCCTCGTTCTCCTGGCCACCGCAGCCTCCGGAGCCGAACGCCTCGCCAAGGGCCAGGTCTTTCCGGAGCTCCGGCTCAAGAATGGACAGGTCCTTCACCAGGTGACGGTCGTCTCGGTCGGCTCCGATTACGTCATGGCCCGTTGGGACGAAGGGCGCGGCAACCTGCCGCTCTCGGTTTTTCCCTTCGAGGCCGACGCGCCGCGAACCAGGGGCGGGGGCCGCTCGGCGAAACCGGCCAACCCGTCGCCCGAACCGGCGAAGCCGGCGAATCCCGCCCCGGTCAGGGGCAGCATCGGCGACGAGACAGGGCCAAGAAAAACAATCTTGGGCCGGGTCGAGATCAGCGGACCCGACGGCGCGGCCCTGCGCCTGCCCGGGGTGCGGATCTATGCGTTCGGCCTGAAGGAATTCAACGACCTGAACGAAAAATATTACGCCCAGGCGAACCCGCTCTTCGAATATTACCAGACAATGGTGCACCGCAAAAGCACCGCGCATGAAATCACCGCGGCAAACGCCCTGCTCGAGCAGATGGAGGCTCTGTTCGACCAGGACCTGACTTATCTGCCGAAGGGCCCGCGCACGGAGACGGACCCCGACGGCGAGTTCAAGCTCGAGCACACGCTGAAGGAACCGTACGTCGTCACGGCCCGCGCGCTCCGCTACGTCGGCGACAAGACCGAGCGTTACCGGTGGGTCGTCAAGTCCACCGATATCGTCGGCAGCCAGGTTCTGCTCTCGAGCGACAACCTGAAACACTAGGATTTTTTTCGCGCGACGTCCCGAGGGCGGTCACTTCCGGGTCTTCACCGCGCGTTTTCTTTTCGGGAAAAGCGTCCGGCAGATTTCGCAGGTCGTGCCGTCGCAGCCGCGCGCCGTGCAGTGCTCGCGCCCGTAAAAAATGATCCGGAGGTGGAGCGGGTTCCAGTGCTCCCGGGGAAACACCTTTTTCAGGTCCTGCTCCGTCTGCACGACATTCCGACCGCTGCTGAGTTTCCAGCGCTGGGCCAGACGGTGGATGTGTGTGTCGACCGGAAACGCCGGCTGCCCGAACGCCTGCGCCATCACCACGCTCGCCGTCTTGTGCCCGACTCCCGGCAGCGCCTCGAGTCCCTCGAACGATTCCGGCACCCGGCCGCCATGCTGCTCCACCAGGATTTTCGAAAGCCCGGCAATCGCCCTGGCCTTCTGCGGCGACAACCCGCACGGGCGGATGATCCGCTGGATCTCCGTCACCGGAACCCCGAGCATCTTCTGCGGAGTGTCCGCCGCGGCAAAAAGATCCGGCGTGATCTGGTTGACGCGGCGGTCGGTGCATTGGGCCGACAACAGCACCGCGACCAGCAACGTGTACGGATCGCGATGATCCAGCGGCACGGGCGTCTTCGGATACAACTCCGCCAGCCGGCGGTCGACGTAGTCGGCGCGCGCCTGGCGGGAAGTGAAGTCAGGCGACGACTTCATTCAAGGGAACCGGGAGCAGGACAGACCGTGCGAAAATCCACGGGATTTTTGGAAACCGCCGGTTTCTTCATTCGACCGGTCGCGGGAAGAGTGCTCACCCCAGCAAAAGAGCGGCTTTCCCCGACGAAACAAATCCTTAATTGGACTCCCGCATCCAGAACGCGGTTGCGCGTCCCTCCCCGTGGCCTACCGTGCGCGCCATGTCATCGTCCCGCGATCTCTTCGCCCCTCTCGACACCTTTCCCCGCCGGCACACTGGAGAAAACGCCTCCGACACCGCCGCGATGCTCGAGCTCCTGGGTCACCCTTCCCTCGATTCGCTGGTCGATGCCGCCGTGCCCTCCCACATCCGTCGCGGCAAACTCAACCTTCCCTCCGCCGCCAGCGAGAGCACCGCCCTGACGGAGATCCGGGCGATCGCCGGTCAAAACCAGATTTTCCGCAGCCTGATCGGCATGGGCTATTACGACACCCTCGTTCCGGGTGTCATCCAGCGCAACGTCCTCGAGAATCCCGGCTGGTACACCGCGTACACTCCCTATCAGGCGGAAATCTCCCAAGGCCGCCTCGAGGCGCTGCTCAATTTCCAGACGCTCGTCTGCGACCTGACCGGCCTCGAGATCTCCAATGCGTCGATGCTCGACGAGGGCACGGCCGCCGCGGAAGCGATGATGATGTGCCATCGCCTGAAGGAGGGCGACGCCGCGAGCCACCGCACGTTCTTCGTCGACGCCGCCTGTCACCCGCAGACGATCGACATCGTCAGGACCCGCGCCAAGCCCCTCGGCCTCGAGGTGATCGTCGCCGACTGGCGCACGTTCCAGGCCGAGCCGGGCTGCTTCGGCGTGCTGGTGCAGTACCCGGACACGACCGGCAGCGTGCACGACTTTGCCGCGTTCTTCGCGGCGGCGCATGCCGCGGGGGCATTCGCGATCGTGGCGACCGACCTGCTCGCGCTGACGCTCCTGCGCGCGCCCGGTGAATTCGGAGCCGATGTCGCCGTCGGCTCCGCGCAGCGTCTCGGCGTCCCCATGGGGTTCGGCGGGCCGCATGCCGGATTTCTCGCGACGAAGGATGCCTTCAAGCGCCAGATGCCGGGCCGCCTCGTCGGCGTCTCGAAGGACGCACAGGGCGATCCCGCCATGCGCCTGGCCCTCGGGACGCGCGAGCAGCACATCCGCCGCGACAAGGCCACGTCCAACATCTGCACCGCGCAGGTCCTGCTCGCCGTGATGGCCTCGATGTACGCGGTCTACCACGGCCCCGCCGGCCTGAGAAAAATTGCGCGCCGCATCCGGCTGCTCACCGGTCTTCTCGCGCAGGGGCTGAAGGCCCTCGGCGCCAGGGTGAACGCGGAACCCGTCTTCGACACGCTGACCATCGGAAATGTCGCGGCCGAGCGCGTCCACGCCGCGGCCGCCGCGCGCAAATTCAACCTTCGCCGGATCGACGCCTACACCGTGGGGCTCTCGCTCGACGAGACGACCGGGGTCGAGGACGTGCAGGCGATCCTCGCGTTCTTCGGCGAGACGCGCCTCGCCGACGCCGACGCGATTGCCGCCGATTTTTCCGCGCCGCATGCGCGCACGTCGGAGTTTCTCACCGCCGCGGTGTTCAATCGCTTTCACACCGAGCACGAGATGCTGCGGTACATCCGGCGCCTCGAGGCGAAGGACCTCTCGCTCTGCCATTCGATGATCTCGCTCGGCTCCTGCACGATGAAGCTCAACGCGACGAGCGAGATGTTTCCCGTGTCGTGGCCGGAGTTCGGGCGCATGCATCCGTTCGCGCCGTCCGAGCAGACCCGCGGCTATGCGAAGCTTTTCCGTGACCTCGAGAGCTGGCTCGCCGAGATCACGGGGTTCGCCGCGGTCTCCCTCCAGCCCAACGCCGGCTCGCAGGGCGAATACGCGGGCCTCCTGGTGATCCGCGCGCATCACGAATCGCGCGGCCAGGGCCAGCGCAACGTCTGTCTGATCCCCACTTCGGCCCACGGGACGAATCCCGCCAGCGCCGCGATGTGCGGCTTCAAGGTCGTGGCCGTCGCCTGCGACGCGAACGGCAACATCGACGTCTCCGACCTCAACGCGAAGGCGGAAGCGCATTCGCAGGATCTGGCCGCGCTGATGATCACCTATCCGTCGACCCACGGGGTGTTCGAGAGCAGCATCAAGGACATCTGCGCGACGATCCACGCGCACGGCGGGCAGGTCTACATGGACGGCGCCAACATGAACGCGCAGGTCGGGCTGACGTCTCCGGGCTTCATCGGCGCCGACGTCTGCCACCTCAACCTGCACAAGACGTTCTGCATTCCCCACGGGGGGGGCGGTCCCGGAATGGGGCCGATCGGCGTCGCCGCGCATCTCGCGCCCTATCTGCCCGGCCACAGCGTGATCCACCCGCCCTCCTCCACCCGCAATCCCCAACTGGCGATCGGCGCCGTCTCCGCCGCGCCCTACGGGAGCGCGAGCATCCTGGTCATTTCGTGGATGTACATCCGCATGATGGGCGCCGAGGGGCTGACGGAAGCGACGAAGGTGGCGATCCTCAACGCGAACTACATCGCGCGCCGGCTCGAGAAATGTTTTCCTGTGCTCTATCAGGGAGCGAACGGGCTGGTCGCGCACGAATGCATTCTCGAATTTCGCCCCTGGAAAAAGCACGGGATCGAGGTCGAGGATGTCGCGAAGCGGCTGATCGATTACGGCTATCACGCGCCGACGATGTCGTTTCCCGTGCCCGGCACGCTGATGGTCGAGCCGACGGAGAGCGAATCGAAGGCGGAGCTGGATCGCTTCTGCGAGGCGCTCATCGCCATCCATGGCGAGATGGCCGCGGTGGCGAGCGGGGAATCCGACCAGGCGAACAACCCGTTGAAGCACGCTCCGCACACGGCTGCGGTGGTGTGCGCGACCGAATGGGATCATCCCTACACGCGCGAAACCGCCGCATTCCCGGACCGTCACACGCGCGCCAGCAAGTTCTGGCCCGCCGTGGGCCGAGTGGACAACGTCTATGGCGACCGGAACCTCGTCTGCTCATGCGTCGGAATGGAAGCGTACGCCGAGTAGCATGGGTCTCCCGACCCATGTGCCGCACTGTCGACCCAAAGGCACGAACACCGCGGCAAATTTGCGCGGCTCCATGACATTTTTCGTGTGATTCTCCGGCCTGTTGACAGTGGAGAAGGACGTTCGCACCGTTTTCCCGTGAAAAAGAAAGCCGGAAAGATCAACGAGCCGGCGGCGATCTATCATCCCGCCAAACCCCGCGTTTCGAGAAGCGCAGGGGGAACGACCAAGACCGCCCACGACGAGGCGGCTTTTCAACGAGCCGTCGACAAGGTGTTCGCTGAACGCAAGGAACTCCTTCGGAAACTTGCCCAGTGAGGGCACCCATCTTCGTCGATAGACGGCGCGTGGAGGGGATTCATCGGCGGTCGCTGGAGGAGGAGGGAGGCCAGGATGGGATTCGGAATGAACATGGTTTGGAATCGGCAATCGCTCAGCCGCAAAACGTCTATCACTATGGACAAGGTGATTTGTACGACCTGGCGGCGGCATACGCCTACCACCTCGCCGAAAACCAGCCGTTCATTGACGGCAACAAACGGACCGCGATCGCCACGGCTCTGACATTTCTCGAACACAACGGCGTTTCCACATCGCGTCTGACAAACGCCGAACTCTACGACGCATGATCGCGATCGCGGAAAAGCGCCTCGACAAAGCCGGTTTGGCCGCCGTCTTTCGTAGGCAGCTTTCCGCATGAAAATCATCCGCCACCTCACTCCGTCCGGTCCCAGCTACGCCGCCCTCCAGCCCGATGGCTCGGCGCGCGAAATCATCGGGGATATCCTCGGCGATTTCCACGCCACCGACCGCGTCGTAAAACCCGGCAAGCTGCTCGCGCCGCTTGCGCCTGCCGGCATCCTCGCCATCGGGCTGAACTACAAGCGGCACGCCGAGGAGGGCGGCAAGGGCGTCCCGGCGCAGCCGATGCTCTTCATGAAGAGCCTCAACACGGTGCAGAACCCGGGCGATCCGATCGAAATCCCGCAGAAACGCGCCAGCACCGAGGTGGATTACGAATGCGAGCTCGCCGTCGTCATTGGCCGCCGCTGCAAGAACGTCAGCAAGGCGCAGGCCCTCGACTACGTCCTGGGCTACACCTGCGCGAACGATGTCTCCGCCCGCGACTGGCAGAGCCGCTGGGGCGGCGGGCAGTTCTGCCAGGGCAAAAGCTTCGACACCTTTTGCCCGCTGGGCCCGGTGCTGGTGACCCGTGACGAGATTCCCAATCCCAACGCGCTTTCGATCAAAACCATCCTGAACGGCACCGCGCTCCAGGATTGGAACACCAACGACATGTGCTTCGACGTTGCGTCGCTCATCGAGTTCCTCAGCGGCAGCAAAACGCTTCTGCCCGGCACGGTCATCCTCACCGGCACGCCCCACGGGGTCGGTTTCGCGCGGAAGCCGCCGATCTTCCTCAAGCCCGGCGATACCGTCAGCATCGAGATCGAGAAAATCGGCACCCTCACCAATCCGGTGATCAACGAGAAAATCTAAAGCCAGCGGCGCCGCGACGGGACGCGAATGACTGCGAATCCGAGCCTCGGTTGCTGCCGGAAGCCAAAATCTTCTCGGCGAAGATTCTGATTCGCGTCCCTCCGCGTCCAGTCGCGGTTAAAAACCGAGCGCCGATGAAAATCGTCAATATCCCGAAACTCCCGTGGGAAGACTATTCGTCCCCCGGCGGAAAGTACGTCGCATCGTGGAAGCAGCCGTCCGAGAAACTCGGCGACCGCCGCAATGCGTGGCCGAAGGGCGGGCATCCTTTCAACCTCGAGCTGAATCGCGTCCCGCCCGGCAAGGCGCCCTGCCCATTTCACTTTCACACCACACAGTGGGAGATGTTCGTGATCGTTAGCGGCACCGGAACGGTGCGAGCGGGGCGGAAACGGCAGAAAATCAAGGCCGGCGACGCCTTCATCCACCCGCCGGGGGAAGCGCACCAGATCATCAACACGGGAAAACAGGATCTGGTGTTCTACATCATCGCCGACAATCCGCCCGTCGACATCTTCCATTACCCCGATTCCGGAAAATGGGGCCTCCGCCCCTACGGAAAATATTTCCGGATGGCACAAGCCAGCTACTACGACGGCGAAGAGTAGCACGGGTCTCCGACCCGTGATGGCGGACTCGAGCACTACGAGGAACTCCGCGTCCACTTTTTGATAGCGACGGCGATGGTGTGAATCTCCGGAGGACGTTCGCAGTTTGCAGCGCCTCATTTCACGGGTCGGAGACCCGTCATGCTGGACTCGATCGGACTCGAGCACTACGAGGAACTCCGCGCCAACCTTCGATCGCGACGGCGATGGCGTGAATCTCCGGAGGACGTCCTCAGCTAGCAGCGCCTCACTTCACGGGTCGGAGACCCGTGCTACCGTCGCTTCGGGGCCAGCAGCACTTC
>JAQGON010000056.1 GCA_028293565.1 Verrucomicrobiota bacterium
AGCGCCATCTCGAACGCCGCCTGCGCCGAGCCCGACTTCCCGCCGCTTCGCGCGCGGAATTCCCCCGCCAAGCCGCGCCAGTTGTCCGCCGGCCGCCCGGTCAGCGCGCCCCGCGCCGCCTCCAGCGCCGCCAGCACCTGCGCCTGGGTTTCCCCATTATAAGGCGGCAGCGGCGCCCCTTCGCCATGGCCGACCGCGCCGTCGGAAAGCTCAACGCGCACCAATACGTTGTTCGCCATCGCCTGTGCCCCGCCCGAAATCCCGAACGGCGTATGCAACGGGATGTCGAGGGCCTGAAAATCCAACGCACGGATGATGGAAGGAGCGGGCATCCCGCCACTACAGTTAACCGCGCGTTGGGGCGCAAGCCGAACGACAAGGTCGGCATGGATCCTTAATGCAAAACGAGCGCGTCGAGTCAGCGCGCTCTATTTGGGGGGACCCGGCGGGTGCGACCAACTCGGGATCAGTGCAGCCGGCGCCGGCGGAACAGCACGCGATAGACGAGGAGCAGCACGATGGCGCCCACGACGGCGGCGACAAAGCCGACCGCGTCGCCTTCGTGATACCAGCCGAGCGCCTTGCCGAGGTAGCCGGCGACGAACGAGCCCGCGACGCCAAGCAACATGGTGACAATGATGCCACCCGGGTCATCACCCGGCATGAGGAGTTTGGCGATGGCCCCGACCACGAGACCGATGAGGAGCATGGAAATAACGGACATGATGAATCCTTTGATTGAAGGTTGGAGTGTCTGAAGGGTTGAACTCTAACGCAGGAATGATCCGCCGAACATCGGTTGTCGCGGGGGATGAAGCCGCGGGAAATTCGCGTGGGCGCGGGCCGGGAGTTTGCCCTACCCGCAATGGGATTGGAGCATCAGAAACGGCCGCCTCCAGGACCCGTCTCCCAAGATCGCGGGCGACGTCAGTCGCTGGCTTCGAAAAATCGCGCACAAAAAGCAGCCTGGACGCGTCGCGGCCTCCGGGCTGCTTTGGGGAGAACTTATCCGAGCCTAGTTTCCGATCTGGACGTTGGCGTGGGTGGTGGTGTTGCTGACGTGCGAGCTGACGGCCACGCCGGCGCGCACGGTCGCGGACAACGGCAGGTTCGCGGAACCGACGGACTGCCAGACGCCGCGGTCGGGCGAGATGAACGCTTCGAAATTATTTCCCGTCCGCTTCAGGCGCGCCCAATACGGCGCCCGGACCCAGGGGCCCGCGGAGAAGTTCGTCGTCCCGCCGAACGTGTCGCGCACCTGCATGCCGGCGACGTTGTCCGAAGTGACCAGCGTGAACACATTGCGCGCGCGGGCGTCGAGGGATTCGCGGACCATCACGCCGGCCTTCGCCCACGGATGCGTGGGCGAAATCGAGAGGACCCGGAACTGCAGGTCGAAATCGCCGGTGATAGCACGGTTCACAAAATAACCGCTATCCTCGTTGTTCCAGATATCCGCTCCGGCGGCGTCGATGCTGAGGATGTCGTTGGACTGGGTGAAGGAACCCGCCACCGCGACGGCGCCCAGATCCGCGCCGCTCAGGGCGGCGGGGGGCCGGGTCGTCGTGGTGATCGTGACACTGTTCGACGGCGCCGAGCGCGGGTCGTCGAAGTGTTCGGCCCGCACTTGATACGTGTAGGTCGTATTCTCCTGCGTGATGACGTCGGTAAATTCGGTGGTGTTCGCGTCCACCGACTTGATGACGACGAAGCCGTCAGGTCCCCCACCAGTCGCGCGCTCGATGCTAAATCCGGACTCGATGGCCGAGTTGTCCGTCCATTGCAGCCGGACGTTCGTGCCATTGTTGAGGCTGGCCGTCAGATTCGAGGGCGGCGTCAGTTGGCCCGGCGGCGGCGGAACGCCCACGAGTTCGACGCCGGAGAACGTGGCGGTGTTGAGCGCGGCGTTGTCGTGGCTCGAAACCGCGAGGCCGAGGTGAACAGTCGCCGGCATGATGACCGTCGTCGAACCCATCGGCGTCCAGTTGTTGCCGTCATCCGAGCGGTAGGAGGCGAACAGATTCCCCGAGCGGGCCAGCATCAGCCAGATGGGCGCGCCGATCCAGCCCGCGTCTTGGAACGTGGCGTTGGCCGCCGACGCGTCGCGCACCATCGTGCCGAGGTGGCTGCCCGGCGTGACCAGGGCCATGACCGCGCGGGAGCCCGGCGCCACGTCCTCACGAAACATCACGCCGGCCTTCGCCCACGGATGCGTCGTCCCGGCGGAAGTCACGCGCGCGACGATCGCGCCGTCGCCGGTGAGCGATTCCGTGCGGAAATGAAACTGGTCGGAATTTTCCCAGATGTCCGTCCCCGAGCCGCTCACTTGGACCTCCGACCCGTTGAGCACGGAGCGGCCGGCCCGGCCGACGGCGCCAACATCGACGTCCAGCCAGCCACTCCCCGGCGCCCGCGGCGGGGGGACGGAAAAGGCTTCAACGATCCCGTTGGCCGAGCCGTTCGTGTTGTCGAAGGGATTGCTCAGGACGAAGAGCTTGCCGCGATTGGCCAGCGCGAGCGCGGCGAAGGAATAATTGCTCCGCGCGATGGATTGCACGAGGGCCCAGCCGCCGGCGGTTTTGGAATAGAGATAAAACATATTCTCCGCCCCGGCCGCGAGGATGCCGCCGTTCATCGCCAGTTCATCGCCGAGATAATTTCCGCCGCCGGCCGGCAGCGAGAGCGTCTGCGCGAGCGTCCAGGTCGTGCCCGAGCGGTTGAAGATATAGATGTGATTGTTGAGCGGGTCGCTCACCGCCGCCGTATCGCCCTCGAGGGCCACGCGCATCCACCCGGTGCCGGTCGGCGTCACCAGCCGCGCCTGGCGGGTCCACGTCGTGCCATTGCGCACAAAAACATAGGCGCCGCCGGTGCCCTGGCGCAGGCCGGCGACGAGCGTGTCGCCGTCGAGGACGACGTTGGTGCCCATCTGTTCCTGCTGGCCGGTGGTGTCGGTCCTCAAGGTCGCCTGTGCGGTCCACCTTGATCCGTTGCGCACGTAGACGACGACCACGCCATCGCGCGACGCGGAATTGTCCGCGGGATTGTAGGGATTCCCAATCGCCAGGGTGTCGCCGCGCACCGCCTCGCTCGGATCGAGGAACGGCAGGGTATCCACAAGCGTCCAGGTGCCGCCCGACCGCGCATAGATTACTCCGCCCGCCACGAGGGTGTCGCCGTCCAGCGCCAGCGTGCCGGCGGAATAGTTGGAATAATTGACCGTGAGCTTCTGCTGCAAGGTCCAGCCCGCACCGGTCCGCACGAAAACGTAGACGCGTTTGTTCGCGGACGTGCCCACGGCGATGGTGTCGCCGCTGGCCGCCACCGTGTAGCCGAAATATTCCGACTGGCTCGGGTCACCGAACAGGGTGCTGGTTTCGGTGTAGAGTTGGGCGCGGGCGGAGGAGAGAAAACAAACCGACAGGCAAAACAAGAGGACGGCCTTCAAGCCGCCCTGCGACAGGCACAGGCAGTTGGGTTGCGCCGGTGGCACGGCACAGGAGGATGGGACATTCACGCCCCGACCTTAATTTTACCCGGCGGGGCGCGGAAGTGGGCCGAGGCCCCGTCCGGACGCAAGCGCCGGACGTAGGTGATCCGTCCTAATCAAAATTCCCACGGGCGCCGGATGGAATGCCTAAATTTGTCATTGCGAGTAAGTCCCGCTTGGCGGGGCGACGAGGCACTCCTGACTCTAGCTGGATCGCCACGGCCCGCTGCTGCGGGCCTCGCGATGACAAGGCATTTTCCAAACACAACCCTGGCTGGAGCGCCCCGGTGCGCTTTGCGCTCCGCGCGATGACAAAACAAATGGAAACAGACCCGCTGCCTCGGCGCCCCTGCGTCCTCTGCGTTAAAAACCCTAGCCGTTCGGGATATCGGGTTCCGCCAGCATCGCCAGCTGGACGAGCGATTCCTGCCAGCCGAGATAGCACAT
>JAQGON010000115.1 GCA_028293565.1 Verrucomicrobiota bacterium
CGCGTTCGGCTGAGCCACCGCCATGAACTCAGCGCCACGACTCAGCCTCCTGACGTCGGCTGCTACGTCTTCAGCCCGTGCCCCGGCTGCAACCTGATCGGTCGGCAGCAGCCGACGTAAGGCCCCCCTCTTCACCCCAGCGACGCGAACGCCAGGCTTGCGGCGAAGGCGAGGAAGACGACTCCCATGACCCGGTCGATCCAGTGCCCATGCCGGAGGAATTTCCGGCGGACGTCTTCCTGCGTGAAAGTCACCGACACGAGGCAGAACCAGCCGATGGTCGCGAGCGACATCCACACCCCGTATCCGGCCTGGACCAGTTTCGGCGTCCGCGGATCCACCAGCATCACGAACAGCGAAATAAAAAACAGCGCCACCTTCGGGTTGAGCGCATTGGTCAGAAATCCCGTCGCAAAGGCGCTCCCCCGGGTCGGACCTTCCGCCGGCGAACCGGCCGCCGCGTCTCCGGCGACCCGCGGCTTCGAGCGGAGCGACTGAAGCCCGAGCCACGCGATGTACGCCGCCCCGGCGTATTTCAGCACGCTGAACGCCCCCTCCGAGCTGCGGATCAGCCAGCCCAGGCCGAGCAGCGAATACGTGACGTGCAGGAGAATCGCCGTGCCCACCCCCGCGCTCGTCCAGATTCCCGCGCGCCGTCCGTGAGCGAGGCTCTGGCGAAGCACGATCGCGAAATCCGGCCCGGGGCTCGCGACGGCCAGAAGATGGGCGAGCGCGACCTTCGAGAATTCCAGCCAGAGGTCAGGCATCAGCGGTCCGGCGCGGCACGCTACGGCATCAGCTCCTTGAAATTCGGATCGCCCAGCATGCGGTCGAGCTCCTTCGATTCATGGAACGTCCGGATGTTGCGGCTCTCGGGATAGGCGGTCCGTGCCTTTTCAAGCGTCTGGCGCGCGTCGTCTGCGTGGCCCAGGATCGCGAGAAGGTACACCTGCTGCAGCAGCGGCTGCGGATCGCGCGGGTCGCGCTTGAACGCCGCGCGGCTCACCTTCAACGCCTGCTCGTACGCGTCCCGCGACCCCGCGCGGTTGTCCAGGCGCCGCCGGGCCGCCGCGAGCGCGACCCAGTAATCCGCCGCGTCCGGACAGACGGCCACGGCCTGCGCGAGCAGCGATTCGGCGCGCGCGTAGTCGCGGACCGTCACGGCGAAATTCGCCTCGCTGGCAAAATTCGCGCCCTGCTTCCGCTGCAGCGGCGTGATTTCCTTGGGTTTGCAGCCCGCCGCGAGGCCGGCGAGCAAACCGAGGAGGAGGAGAATCGAACGTCTCATGTTTTTTTTCGCGGCGGAAGTCACGGCGCGCGACGGTAGTTTTCCCGGCGCGGGATGCAAACCGCCATTTGGCGCGGCGGTGCTCCTGACCGGAAAAAGGGCCGGCCCGCGATCCGACGATGCTTCTCCCCTCCCTCCGGCGGTGCGAGTTCGCCCGGAGGAGATGCGCCGTTACATGTCCGGCGGCACGGTCGCAATCGCCTCTTCCAGGCTCGTCAGGCCTTCCTTCACCTTGAGCAAACTGTCCTGGTGCAGCGATTTCATGCCGCCCTTCATCGCGAGTTTCTTCAGCTCGGCGGTCTCCACCTCGTTGTTGATCGCCTCGACGAGTTCGTCGTTCGAGACCATGAGCTCGTGGATGCCGACGCGTCCCTTGTAACCGCTGCCGCCGCACTTCGAGCAGCCGCGCGGGCTGTGGCGGTAGATCGTGCCGCTCCAGCCGATCGCCTTCTCGAGAATTTCCTTTTCCCGGCCCTGCGGCTGGTAACTGACGCGGCAGGTCTTGCAGACGCGGCGCATGAGACGCTGCGAGCACACGCAGAGCAGCGACGACGAAATCATGAACGGCTCGATGCCCATGTCCGCCAGCCGCGCGATCGTGCTCGGCGCGTCGTTCGTGTGCAGCGTGCTCATCAGCAGGTGACCGGTCAGCGCGGCCTCGACCGCGACATCGGCGGTCTCCTTGTCGCGGATCTCTCCCACGAGGATGATGTCGGGGTCCTGCCGCAGGAAGGAGCGCAGCGCCGTCGCAAACGTCAGCCCGATCTGCCGGTGCATCTGCATCTGGTTGATGCCGGCAAGCGTGTACTCGATCGGATCCTCGGCGGTGCGGATCACGAGCTCGGGCGAATTGATCTCGTTCAGCGCCGAGTAGAGGGTCATCGACTTGCCGGACCCGGTCGGTCCGCAGTGGAGGATCATGCCGTACGGCTGGCGGATCACCTCGCGGTAGCGGGCGAGCGCCTCCTCGGAGAATCCGAGGGCCGGCAGGGGCAGCGTCGCCTTCTGCTTGTCGAGGATACGCATGACCATGCCTTCGCCATGGTTCAGCGGCGCGCTCGAGACGCGGAGGTCGAGGTCGAGCGACTTCTTGGTAAAATGCTTGAAGATGATGCGCCCGTCCTGCGGCAGCCGGCGTTCGGCGATGTCGAGGTTGCACATGATCTTGATGCGCGCCACCAGCGCCGGCGCCACCTTGGCGGGCATGCGGAGCTTCTCCTGGCAGAGGCCGTCGATGCGGTAGCGGACGATGATTTCGTTCTCCTGCGGTTCGATGTGGATGTCGCTCGCCCCCGCGAAATACGCGTCCTCGATGATGCGGTTCGCCAGCTGGATGATCGGGCCCGACTCCTCGTTGACCATTTCCTCCTCGCCCACCTGCAGCGCCGCGCCGAACTCGACGCCGATCTGCTGCACGACGTCGTCGAAACCCGTCGAGCGGTTGTCCTGCCCCTGGTTGAACTTGTCGCGAATGTCCTTCTCGCGGCCGAGCATGCGCACGACGCGCATGCCGGTCATCTCGTGGATTTTCGCCGGGACGGTCACCTCGAACGGATTCGCGAAGACGACGAGGATGAGGTCGCCGACCATGCCGACCGGAATGACGAGATTCTCCTCGCAGAATTCGCGCGGCACGCGTTCGAACGTCGCGGGCGTCACGCGGTAGCGGACGATGTTGTAGGGCGCGAGGCCCAGCGCGCGCCCCTTGGCGACGAGGATCTGCAGCGGCGTGATCCGGTACTCCTCCTGGAGCAGGCGGTCGAGGGCGTCGCCGTTGAGGTCGGCGGTGACGGCCGCGATGACGTCGCGCTGCCGGCCCGAGAGCCGGTTCATCTCCATCAGCTTCGCGACGATCTGAGTCTGGACTTTTCCCAGGGGCATGGCGTCAGTGGGCGGCCGGCGTGGTCGGCGGCGGAGCTTTGGCGGTGAAGGGACTATCCGTCGGCGGTTTGCCCGAAAGCGGATTGGAAGTCCCCGAGCCCGGCGGTCTTCCGGGGAACGGATTGATCGTGGGCACGCGTGGCGGGAAAATCGACGGCGTGGCGGGCTTGAGGTACGAGGTCCCGGATCCCTTCGGAAAAGGATTCTTCGAGGCGCCGAACGGCGAGCGCGTGCCGGCCGGCGCGCCGAAGGGCGAACGGGTGCCGGTCGGCGCCGGCGGCGGCGGCGCCGCGCGCTCAGCGGCGAGTTTCTCGAGGTAATCGGCGATCACCTCGAGCGTCGTGCCAAACCACAGGATCGGACCCGTGAACTGCTTTTCCCAAAAACTCCGCACCGCGGGACTGAGGTAATATGCCGTCGCGATGAAAAAGAAATCCTCGTCGTGGTCGAACGGCACCGACCAGGTGGCCCAGCAGGTCGCCGGGTCGATGGTCTTCTTCACGTCGTCGTGCACCTCGTAGCCGCGGAGGTCCACCAGGCCGATGCCTTCCTCATCCACGCAATGCTGGAGAATGTCCTCCTCGCGGAAGGCCTTCAGCTCGTAGGCCAGGATTCCCAGCACGGTGTTCTGGCGCGGCTGGTCGTTGGCCACGATCTCGAGCAGGCGTTCGTTGGCCTTCTCGAGGTCCTCAAGCTTGACCAGGTTTGCCTCGACCAGGCCGGCGCCCAAGAGGCGGTTGGCGCGAAGCAAAAGTTGGCGGTGTTCGGGAGACATGAATCGCGGGGCGAGCGTGGTTCAGCGCGCCAGCTGAGGCGATATTTTTTCGCGGCCGCGCAGCGCCGTCACCCGTTTCAGCAGCAGTTTCCGGAGCTTGTCCAACCCGGCGCCCGTCAGGCACGAAATTTCGATCACCTCGGCCGTCTTATGGCTGCGCTTGAATTTCGCCAGCCAGCCGGCGGCCTCCGGGATGTCCATCTTGTTCGCCACGGCGATCCGGGGCTTGTCGAGCATCGCCGGGTCGTACAATTCGAGCTCGTGCAGCAGGTGGCGGTAGTCGTCGCGCGGATCGCGCCCGTCGGTCCCCGCCATGTCGAGGAGCACCAGCAGCACCGCGCAGCGCTCGATGTGCCGCAGGAAGCGGTGGCCGAGCCCGCGGTTTTCGCTGGCGCCCTCGATCAGTCCCGGCACGTCGGCCAGGAGCAGCCGGCGCCGGCCCTTCGCATCGTCGGGAAACTCGATCACGCCGATCTGCGGGTGCAGCGTGGTGAAGGGATACGCCGCCGTCTTCGGCCGCGCCTTGGTGATCGCATTCGTCAGCGAGGACTTTCCCGCGTTGGGAAAACCCACCAGCCCGACGTCGGCGATGCTCTTCAGCACCATCCGGTAGGACCCGCCCTCGCCGGCCTGCCCGGCGTTTGCGCGCTTCGGGGCCCGGTTGGTCGAGGACTTGAAATGCGTGTTGCCCCACCCGCCATTGCCTCCCTTGCAGAGGACGATCTGTTCGCCGTCCGCGATGATCTCGGCCACGGTCTTGCCCGTGCCGATGTCCGTGATCACCGTCCCGAGCGGAAGCCGCATGATGCACGGTTCGCCGTCCTTTCCGTGCTGGTCGGACCCGAGCCCGTGCTCCCCGCGCTCGGCGCGCCAGTGGGGCTGGAATTTGTAGTCGACGAGATTGTTGGTGTTCACGTCTCCCATCAGGATGACGTCGCCCCCGCGGCCGCCGTCGCCGCCGTTGGGGCCGCCCCACGGCTCGTATTTTTCCCGGCGGAAGCTGACGCATCCGCGCCCGCCATCACCGGCCTGAAGTTTGACTGTGCACTCGTCGACGAACATGCGCCAAGGATGCAGAACCCGTCCGCTTTGCCAAGGGGATCGATTTTTTTCCCGCGAATGGGGCGGGAAAAATCCCCGGTCCCCGTCAGAGCGCGACCTTGATGCCCTTCCGCAGATAGGTGGGCACGTCGAGGTCCTGGCCGTCGAAAAGATTTCGATCCGTCTTCTCGAAGTGCCCGCGGCTCTCGACTTCGCCGAAGCCGAACTCCTCCTGCGCCGTCTTCGCCTGCGCCGCCGCCGGGCTGGATTCCGCCGGGAGCGGCGACCGCGTCCCGCCCGCCGGCGCCGGTGCGGCCGGAACGGCGGCGGGGGTGCCTTTTTCCGAAGGGAAGCTCGATTTGGTCCGGACCGGCGGGACCGGACGGCGCGTGGTGACCGCGCGGCCGCCCATGTCGCTCATCCCGAGCACGCAGACCTCGACGCGGTTCTGCATGCCCTCGTCGATCACCGCCCCCATGATGATGTGCGACTCGCGGCCGAACTGCTCGGTGATGGCCGTCATCAGCTCGTTCACCTTGGGCAGCGTCAGGTCCGTGCCGCCGATGATGTTGACGAGCATGCGGTCGGCCTTGCGGGAAAATTCCGGCGTGTGCAGCAGCGGGCAGAGCTTCAGGCTGGCCAGCGCATCGCCGACGGCATTCTCGCCGTGCCCCTCGCCCAGCCCGAAGAGCGTCTTGCCCCCGCGCTGCTGGAACACCTGGCGCAGCGTGGCGAAATCGAGGTTGATCAGCCCGGTCTTGAACAGCATCGCCCAGATCGATTTCACGCCGCGACCGATCCACTCGTCGGCGCGCGCGAAGGAATCGAGCACGCTGGTGTCCTCGGCGCCCTCCTGGAGCAGGATGTCGTTCGGCAGCGGGATGACCGCGTCGCACACCTTGCGCAGCGCGAGGAGGCCCTCCTCCGCCTGCTTGAGCCGCCGCCCGCCCTCGAAGCTGAACGGCAGCGTGACGAACGCGATCACGAGCGCGCCCTGCTCCGCGGCGATTTCCGCCACGACCGGCAGCGCGCCGCTGCCCGTGCCGCCGCCCATCCCGGCGATGAGGAAAACCAGGTCGCAGTCCTTCACGACCGCGGAAATCTTCTCGCGGTCCGCCTCCGCCGCCTCGCGCCCGAGCTCCGGATCGCCGCCGGCGCCGAGGCCGCGCGTGACCCCCATCCCGATGAGGACCTTGTCCTGCACCGGCGAGCTGGCGAGCGCCTGGTAATCGGTGTTGATCACCGCGAGCTGCAGCCGCTCGAGGTTCTCCATCTTCAGCCGGTCCACCGCGTTGGAGCCCGCGCCGCCGACCCCGACCAGCTTGATCGCGATGTTGCGGTCGGTGAGCAGCGAATGTTCGAGCGGAAGTTCGTTGAGGTTCATGGGGGCGCGCGACGCGCGGTTGAAAGTTGCAGGTTGAAAATTGAAACTCTGGCCGTCGGAAGGATCACAGCGGGGCGCGGCGCGGGCACTTTTGGTTGAGCGGGTTTTCGGTTTTCAACCTTCGATCCGTGATCGTCGAACGCCGGTGGATCAGGCGCTGGCGAAGAGGCGCTTGACGTTGGAGATGAATCCGCCCCGGCGGCGCGTGGAGGCCGCGCGCTCGTTGTGCGCGCTCACTCCGTAATACAGCAGGCCGAGGGCGGTGTTGTTGCCCGGGTCGCGGAGGTTCTCGGCGACCCACGAGGGGGTTTCGCCGAGGTGCGCCGGCACGCCGAACACCTTGGCCGCCGTCTCCGCGAGGCCCGCGAGCTTCGCGGTGCCGCCGGTCAGCACGACCCCCGCCGCACAGGTCTCGGCGCTGAACGCGTTCCCCAGCTTCCGCCGAACCACGTCCAGCAGCTCCCACGCGCGCGCGGCGGTGATCTGCTCGATCGCGTGGCGCGGAAACTGGCGGTCGCCGATCGAGAAATTTCCGTCGAGCCAGACCTTGTCCGCCTTGTCGCGCGCCTGGACCGACGCGCGGCCGAAACGGAGCTTCAATTTCTCCGCCTGCCCCTCCGTCAGGCGCAGGCCGATGCTGAGGTCGTTGGTGAGATGCGAGCCGCCGACCGGAACGACGCCCGTCGTGTGCGGGCTGCCGTCGCGATACAGCACGAAGTCCGTGGTGCCCGCGCCGATGTCAATCGCGAGCACGCCATGCTGCCGGTCCTCCGGCGTGGTCACCATGTGGCCGGACGCGAGGCTGGCGAGGACGAGCTCGCGGACCTCGAGATTGAAACCGCGGATGACATGGATGTTGTCCGCGAGGCGCTGCTCCTGCCCGTGAACGGTCCAGTAGCCGACGTCGAGGCGCTGGCCGACGAGATTTTCCGGCGTGCCCGGCACCAGGCGGCCGTCGACGCGGAACGGCCGGCGGATGTGGTGGACCACCATGCGGCCGGCGGGGAGTTCCTTCGCCTTGGCGAGATCGCTGACCGTGCGGATGTCGGCGGCGTCGATCATGTTGTCCGCCGCCTTCACGTTCACCGAGGCCTCGTTGTAGAATCCTTCGAGGTGCGCGCCGGTCTGCGCGAGGAACACCAGCTCGATCCGCTCCCCGGCATCGCGCTCCGCCTGCTCGAGCGCGCCGTGCGTGCACTCGCTCGCCGCCTTGTAGTCGACGACGGCGCCCTTGATCACGCCGCGCGAGGTGCACTCGCCGTGGCCGATGATGGCGAGCTCGCGGCCGTTGTACTCGCCGACCAGCGCCGTGGTCTTCGAGGTGCCGATTTCAACTGCGCCGATGAAGGTGGATCGTGAACTCACGGGTCGTGGAGAGGATTTAGGGATGATTGAAACCGGTAAAGAGCGGGGTCTTGGACGGCGCCGGGCCCGGCTCGGCGGCGGGCGCGGGCTCCGCCGCGGCGGGATTGAACGCGACCGGCACCTGTCCGCCCACCGTCAGGTTGATGTCGCGCACCACGTGCTCCGGATGCTCCTTCGCCGCATCCACGATCGCATCGAGGTTCGCCAGCTGGCGGAAAAAATCCTCGTTCGTGCCGAAGACAATCCGGCTGCCGTCCTTCGTCGTCACCTCGATCTCGCCGTCGGATTGAAGGCGCGCGAGCGAGACGCTGCGCCAGCCGGCATAAAGGTGCTCCGCCTCCAGCTTGGCCCTGGCCAGCAGGTCGGCCACCACGTCCATCCCCGCCAGCGGCTGAAAAACGCCGCCCTGCCGCATGAGTTTCACGCCGGAGAGCCAGGGGAGCGTCTCGACCATTTTCGGGTCCGGGTTGATTCCCTCGAACACGACGCCATCGCGGCCGACGAAATACGCCTGCGGGGTTCCGGCCGAACCCTGCACCTGCAGCCGCGCGACCGGCGGCCGCTCGGCGACCGTCACGGCGAGCGTGGAGGGAAAATTGCGCGTCAGCGTCGCCGAACGCACCTGGCCGCACGCCAGCAGCCGCGTCCGCAGCTGGAACAGGTCGAGCGCCATCAGCGGCGCGTCCTTCGGCAGCGCGAGCGCGCGGGCCAGCCACGCCTGGTCCAGCGTGCCGTCCGTCGTCAGCACGAGATCCTTCAGCGGCGCCGATCTCACCGCCCGCGACAGGTCCTTCGGGTCGTCGCGAAAAACCGCGACCAGCTGGAGGCCGCCCCAGCCGAGCGCGGCCAGCGTCACCATGAGGCCCGCGGTCTTCGCGATCGCAAAAACCGCGCGGCGGCGTCCCTCCGACGACATCGCGCGATGGCTGACCTCCTGGGGAATGTCCTTCCAGTGGCGCGCGGGCGTGAGATTGGAATGAAGCGGGTTCACCGTGACTGCGAGCCGGCCGCCGCCTGGAAACGCTGCAATGCGGGTGTCACCATCTCCCTGACCAAGGCCGTGAAATCCAATCCCTCGCACCGCGCGCTCATCGGCAGCAGGCTCGTTTCCTTCATGCCGGGCAGCGTGTTGATTTCCAGCAAATAAAGTTCGCCCTGCGCGGAGAGCATGAAATCGACGCGCGCGTAATCGCGGCAGCCGCACGCCTCGCACGCCGCCGCCGCCGCGGCCTTCACCGCCGCGGTCGCCGCGCCGTCGAGCGGCGCCGGCGCGAGATAGTCGGACGCGCCTTTCGTGTACTTGCTCGCGTAATCGTACACGCCGGAGTGCGGACGGATCTCGACGACCCCGAGCGGCTTCCCGCCCAGCACGCCCACCGAAAGCTCCTGACCGACGATCCGCTGCTCCACGAGCCAGTCGCCCTCGGAAATCCCGGCCAGCACCGCGCCCAGCGCCGCCGCGCCCTTCACGAGGCTCAGCCCGACGCTGCTGCCCTCGGCGTTGGGTTTTACCACGAGATCCTCGCCGAGCGTCTTGGCCATCGACTCGGGCGCCGGCTTCGCTTTTCCCGAAAACAGGATCCCGGGAGCCCCGCGCACGCCGCGGCCGGAGGTCACTTCCTTGGTGCGGGTCTTGTCCATCGTCAGCGCGCTCGAAGCCGCGTCGCATCCGGCATAGTGGACGCCCGCCGCATCCAGCAGCCCCTGCATGCCGCCGTCCTCGCCGAAGGTCCCGTGCAGCGCCGAGAACACGATGTGGCGGCGCGGGTCGAGCCCGGCGGGAAGCGCGTCGGCCGTGACGTCGAACAGGCAGGTGGGAAACGAGCGCGCGAGGGCCAGCGCGCAGGCGCGCCCCGAGCCCAGCGAAACCTCCCGCTCCGAGGAGGTGCCGCCGGCGAGAACGGCGATCACGGGGGGCGTCACAGCACGTCCCTCCAGGCGCGGCCGTAAAGCAGCACTTCCGGCTCGAGCTCGACGCCCTTCACCTCCCGCACCCGCGCCCGGACGCGGCGGACGAGCTCGAGCACGTCGGCGCCGGTCGCCTCGCCGCGGTTCACGATGAAATTCGCATGGACGGTGGACACCTCCGCGTCGCCCACCCTCGTTCCCTTCAGCCCGCTCTCGTCGATCAGGCGCCCCGCGGAATTTCCCGGCGGATTCTTGAAGATGCAGCCGGCGCTCGGCTCCCGCGGCTGCGATTCCTGGCGCTTGCGCTTGTAGACGTCGACCTGCCGCGCGACCGAGTCGGCATCGGCCTGCGACGCCGGCCGCAGCAGCGCCCCGAGCGCGATCGCGTGCTGGAGCTCCGCGCAATGACGGTAGTCGACGTGCATCGCGGCCTTCGCGAACGTCCGCGCCTCGCCGGCGAGCGACATGACCTCGACTTCCTCGACGACGTCGAACATCCAGCCGCCCATCGCCCCCGCGTTCATCCGCAACGCGCCGCCGACCGTGCCCGGAATGCCCTCGAGAAATTCGAAGCCCGTCAGGCCCGCCTTCGTTGCGAGCCCGCACAGGTTCTTCAGCCGCAGGCCCGCGCCGGCGCGCACGCGTCCGTCCGGCGCCGGCTCGAAGGACGCCCACGCCTCGTGCGCGAGCGAGAGCACCAGGCCGTCGACGCCCTCGTCGGGCACGATGAGGTTCGATCCGCGCCCGAGGACGAAAACCCCGAGGCTCCCGGCCGCCGCGTTCCGCAGCAGGACTTGAAGATCCTCCCGCGACGCCGGCTCGGCGTAGAGTCGCGCGGCGCCGCCGACCCGCATCGTGGTCTTGTTCGCCAGCGGCTCCTCGCGGCGGAACTTCGTGCCGGCGGAAAGCTGCGGACGCACCGCTGTGAAAAAATTCTCCCACCGTCCCCGGCGCGCCTCCTCGCCCTCGCGCACCGCGAGCCACGCGCGGGCCTTGCGGTCGATGTCGCCGGCGCCGACGAACGCCACGAGGTCTCCCCGCCGGATTTCCCGCGCCAGGGCGCGAAACAACTCCGCATCGCCGCCCGGCAGGTAGCTGACCGGCACGGCGGCCGCGGTGCGCTTCAGCTCCGCGTAAATATCCGCCGACGTCCCGCCCGTCGTCGGCGTTTCCCCCGCCGCGTAAACGTCGAGGAGATGAACCCGGTCCGCCACCGACAGCGCGGCGGCGAACTCGGCCTTGAACTGCGCGGTGCGGCTGTACCGATGCGGCTGAAATACGACAATCAGGCGGCCCTCCCCGGCGCGCTGCCCGAGGCTGCCCAGCAGCGCGCGGATCTCGGCGGGATGGTGCGCGTAGTCCTCGATCACCGTCAGGTCGGCCGTGCAGAGCAGCACCGATTGCCGGCGCCGCACGCCCGGGTAATCGTGCAGCAGGTCGCGCGCGAGGGTCGCGCCCATCAGCTGGGCGGCCGCCAGCGCCGCCGTCGCATTCGCCGCGTTGAAATCGCCCTGGGCGTTGACCGACGCCTCGCCGATCGAAAAGTCGCCGCCGAGCCGGAGCGTCGTCCGCGCGCCGCCGCCGCCTTCCGGCGTCGCGGAAAAATCCCCGCTGCGGCCGAATGTCCGCGCGCCCGGCGCGAGCCGCGCCGAGAGCCCGCACGTGTCATTGACCAGCACCGTGCCGCGCGTGCGCGCGAACAGCGCGGCGAACGTGGCTTCGAGGTCCGCCGGCTGGCGGTAATGATCGGGATGATCCCAATCCAGGTTCACGGCGACGGTGAGCTCCGGGGAAAATCCATCGATCGTCCCATCGCTCTCGTCCACCTCAGCGACGACCCACTCGCCCGAACCGATCCGTGCCGGGGGCGTGTCGTCCGCAAAAAGTCCGCCGAGCACCCACCCGGCGGGAAAATCGGCGCGGCGCAGCGCGGCGACGAGCATCGCCGTCGTCGTCGTCTTGCCATGCGCGCCGCAGACCGCGACGAGCTTTTTGCCGCGCAGGACCTCGGCGAGCAGCGCGCCCCGCCGGACCAGCGGAAGATGGCGCGCGGCCGCCGCGGCGCGGGCGGGATGCGTCGCGGCGATCGCGGACGAATAAACGACGAGCTCGGTTTCGGCGGGCATCGGACCGATCGCGATCCGCTCGCGGACGAGCCAGCCGCGCACCTCCTCGGTCAGCCCGTCATCCTCCCCGCTCACGCGAAACCCGGACTGCGCGAGGTAGATCGCCAGCGGGGCGACGCCCATGCCGCCGATGCCGACGCAATGGAGATGGGTGACGTCGTGGGAAAAAAGCGTGGGCCGGGCCGGCGGTCTCATGCGGCGGAGGGCACCGGCGCGCTGGGCGCCGCCGGCGGCGGTGACACGATCTCCTCCAGGTCCTGGAGCATGATCTCGAGCGAGTTTTCGCGATCCATCCGCTCGAGGTTGCCGCGGAATTTCCGGAGGAGCCAGTCGTTGAAAAGGGTTTCGAGGACCTCGGCATGCAGCGCGGCCAGGAACGTCTGCTCGACGACGATGCCGCCGCCCTGCCGCTCGAAAAACGCCGCGTTCGCGCGCTGGTGGTCGTCGGCGGCAAACGGGTAAGGCACCAGGATCGCCGGCGTCACGCACCGGATCAGCTCGGCGATCGTCCCGGCACCCGCACGTGAGACCACGAGGTCGGCGGCGGAGAGCAACTCGGCGACCTGGTCGCAGAAGGGCGTGAAGATCGCGCGGATCGGCGCCCCGGTCTTCGACTTCAGCTCCCGCGACTCCGCCGCCACGCCTTTGTCCAGGCCGGTCACACAATAAACCTGCACGCCCTCGGCGGCGAGGAGCGACAGCTTCGCCCGCACCCAGTCGTTGAGCGGGCCCGCCCCCTGGCTGCCGCCGAAGACGACCAGCACCTTGTGATTCGGGTCGAGGCCCAGCGCCGCGCGCGCGCGCGCCTGCGGCAGGCGCTTGATCTCCCGGCGCACCGGCATGCCCCCGTGGCGCGTCGCGCCGGGATGAACGCCGGCAAGGCGGATTCCCGCCGGAAGATAGACGCGTGTCGCGACCCGCCCGAGCAGACGGATGGCCAGGCCCGGAACGCGGTTCGACTCGTGCAGCGCCACCGGGACGCCATAGAATTTTCCCGCCAGCGCGATGCCGGTGGAGGTGAAGCCGCCGAAACCCACGATGCCGTCCGGCCGGCGCTCCCGGACGAGGCGCAGGCAGAAGAAGAATCCGCGCAGCTGCGTCACGAGACAGCGCACCAGCTGGATCGGCGACCAGGAGAATCCCGTCCCGGGAACGCGCAGGAATTCGAAGTGCGGGTATTTCTCGATCAGCCGGGCGTCGACTTTCTTCAGGCTGATGAGGAGCGTGACGTCGTGCCCGCGCGCCACCAGGCCTTCGGCGAGCGAGATCCCCGGCGAGAGGTGCCCGCCGGTGCCGCCGCAGGAAATGAGGAAGCGGCTCACGATTTTCCCTTCGGGGAAAATCCCGGAGCCAGGGAGCCGGGTTGTGGAATTTCTCGCCTCATGCGAAAACTTCCTGCATCGAACGGTTCAATCCGCCGAGCGTGGCGCGGCCCCAGGTGCGCTGCGTGTTCAGCAGCACGCCCAGCAGGAGTCCCATCAGCAGCAGATTCGAGAGCCCTGCGCTGATGAAGGGGAGCGACATCCCCTTCGTCGGAAACACGCCCGTGACCACTCCCAGGTTGATGATCGCCTGCAGGCAGATCAGCAGCAGGCAACCGGTCACGAGCAGGAACTGGAACAGATTGGGCGCGCGGCGCAGGTGAATCAGGCCGGCGATGAACATCGTCGTGAAGACCGCAACCGTCCCGAGCGTGAACCACAGGCCCAGCTCCTCGCCCACCACCGCGAAAATCATGTCCGTGTGCGCCTCCGGCAGGAAGTTCAGCTGCTGGCGCCCCTGGCCGAGCCCGGCGCCGTCGACGCCGCCGGCCGCGAAGGCGGCGAGCGACTGATACAGCTGGTAGGTGCCCGCGTTCTTGTTGCCCTCGACGTCCATGAATGCCGTGAGGCGGCGCATCCGGTTGGGATTGTGGATCACGAGCACCGCGAAGGCCAGCGCCACGAGGCCGATCGTCGGGAGAATGTAGCGCCATTTCGCGCCCGCGAGGAAAAGGAGGATGAGCCCGACCGCGACGACGAGGGCCGTCGTGCCGAAGTCCGGCTCGAGGAGGATGCACCCGGCGAACGCGCCGATGATCGCGAGCGGGATGACGTAGCCGTGCTTGAATTCGCCCAGCCGGGTCTGGTTGATCGCGAGATAATGCGCGACGCAGAAGACCATCGAGAGTTTTGCGAATTCGGAAATCTGCAGGCGCGCCGAGCCCAGGCCCAGCCAGCGGCGGCTGCCCTTCACCGCGATCCCGAGCTGGGGCACGAGGACCAGCGCGAGGAGGAACAGCGTGATGCCCGCGATCCACCACGCGTAGCGGCGCAGATAATCGAGGTTCACCCGGCTCACCACCCAGCACAGCACCGCCGCGGCCGCGACGCCGCCGAGCTGCTTGTTGAGATAAAAATAAGGGCCCTGCCGGTACGACGCGCTGGCGCTGAAGAGAATCGTCAACCCGAGGATCGCGAGGCCGGTCGCGCAGACGACGATGACGGCCACGGGATTCAGAATGAAGCGCGCGCGGGGGGCGTCGGCGGAGGAGTCGCGGGCCATGGTCGGATCAGCTCAATTCTTCTTCGGCGCGGGCGGGAGATCCTCCACCGAAATGGTCGGCGGCGCATCCGTGGCCTTCGACGGCGGCGGGGGTTCGTCGCCGGAGACGGAGATCGTGGGAATCACCGGCGCCGACGCGGAGGAGGCCTTCGTCCCCCGGTTCGCGGACTTCAACGCGGGGGCCTGCCAGCCCGGGACCACAAGTTCCATGCCCGGATGGATCTTCGCGGGATCGGCGATGTTGTTCGCGGTGGCAAGATCGCCCATCTTCACGCCGTATTTGCGCGCGATCGCACCGAGCGTCTCGCCGGCTTTCACCGTGTGCTTCACGGAGTCGCCCGAGGCGCGGGCGGCGGTGACCGCCGGAGCGGCGGGCCGGGCTGAGGTGCCCTCGGCGGTTCTGGCGGCAGCGGAAACCGGCGATCCGGCCCGGCCCGGGACGATGAGCTTCTGGCCGACACGAACCGAGGCGCCTGCCTTGAGATTGTTGGCCGCGGCCAGCTCGGAAACGGTGAGATGGTTTTTCTTCGCGATGGTCCACAGGCTGTCGCCCTTGCCCACCGTGTAGGTCGACGCCGGAGTGACGTCCGCCACCGGCTGGGCCTCGAGCGCGCCCGCGGCCGCGGTGCCGGGACGGGTCGGGCTGTAGCGGACGCCGGCGGGGCTGGAAATCGCCGGGGCGTTCGGATCGAAGCCGCCCGACGCGGTGATCATTGGCGAATCCGCCGGCGCGGTGCTCGGCACCGTGATGGTCGGCGGCGGCGCTTCGGTCCTCGCCGCCGGGTCGGAGGGCGCGGCCAGCGACTTCGACGCGGAACTGCAGCCGGGATTGGCGAAAATCAGGATCAGGGCAAAGACGTGGACGCTCACCACGATGCCGAAGACTTTGAGCAGTTTCATAGGGGGAAGTGTTGCTGGTTTGGCGGATTGAGTGCTATCTAAAATTGGCGGCGGCCCCGAGTTCGCGCACGAGCCGCTCGAACTGGTCGCCGCGATCCTCGTAGTTGCGGAACTGGTCGAAGCTCGCAAAGCCGGGGCTCAGCAGGACATTGCCCCCGCCGGCGGCGAGCTCGGCGGCACGGCGCACCGCCTCGTCAAGCGTGGCGCACGACGTGTGGGCGACGCGGAACGTCGAGCAGTGAAATCCCAGCTCGGCGCTGGTCTCGCCGATCAGCACCGCGTGCTTCACGCGCGGCGCGATGCGGTGGACAAATCCCGCGAGGTCCCCGCCCTTGCCTTTTCCGCCCGCGATCAGGACGACGGGCTCGGGGAATCTCGCGAGCGCCGCCTCGACCGCATGGAAATTCGTGGCCTTCGAATCGTTCCAGAAGGACACGCCCTCGTGCTCGGCGATCTTGGCGAGGCGGTGGCGTGCGAGCGCGAACGTCCTCGCCGCCGCGACCAGCGCGCGCTCGTCGCATCCCGCGGCTTTCCACCAGGCGGCGGCCAGGAGGAAATTCTCCCGCTGCGGATAATCGGCGAACACGGTGCCCGCGAGGCGCGGGTCGGCGGGCTGGCCTTCGCTGGCGACGGCCGACGACGGAGCCAGCGGCCGGTCGTATTTCTCCGCGTAGCGCTGCACCGACGAGCCGGCGAACACCGAGCCAGGAACCGTGTGCGCCACGAGATTCCACTTCGCCGAAAAATACGACTCCAGCCCCGGGTGGCGCTCGAGATGGTCCTCGGCAAAGTTGATCCAGAGGGTCGCATCCGCGCGAAGGTGGCGGACGGTCTCGGCCTGGAACGAACTCACCTCGCAGATCGCGAAGTGCCCCGGCGTCCCGCCGGCCGTTTCGGCCGCCAGCTGCGAGAACGAATGCCCGATGTTGCCCGTCGCGGTCGCCGTCCGCCCGATCGTCCGGAGCGCGTGGGTCAGAAATTCCGTCAGCGTGGTTTTTCCGTTGGTGCCGGTGACGGCGATGATTTTCCCCGTCCAGCACAGCGCCGCGAAATCGAGTTCGGCCAGCACCTCGAGGCCCGCGACGCGCGCGCGCGCGATCCAGGGATGCTCGGGCGCAAAGCCGGGCGAGACGACCACGAGCGCGTGGCCGACGGCGGCCCGCGCCGTGAATTCCACGCCCTTGGCGTCGTAGACCTTGGCGGCCGCCCCGAGCGCGGTGGCGAGCGCCCACACGCCCTCGCCGCTGACGCCGCCGCCGAAGATCGCGACAGGACGCGCCAGCCGCGGTTTCAGGAAAGAGGAGGGAGTCAGCGGCATGTCAGCGGAGTTTCAGCGTGCCGAGCCCGGCCAGCGCGCAGATCAGGGAGAGCACCCAGAAACGGAGCACAACTTTCGTTTCCGGCCAGCCCTGTTTCTGGAAATGATGATGGATCGGGGCCATCAGGAAGAAGCGCTTCCCCTCGCCCCGCGCGCTCCGGCGTTTCGTGTACTTGAAATAGCCGACCTGGATGACGACCGACGCCGCCTCCCAGACAAACACGCCGCCGACGATGAGGAGGGTCAGCGGCTGCTGCACCATGAAGGCGATCATCCCGATGAGCCCGCCGAGCGCGAGCGAGCCGGTGTCGCCCATGAAAACCTCGGCCGGGTGGGAGTTGTACCAGAGGAAGGCGAGACCGGCGCCGACCAGGGCGCCGCAGACGACCGTCAGCTCGCCGGTGCCGGGGACGTAGCTGATGAGGAGGTAATCCGAGATGATCACGTTGCCCGCGGCGTAGGCGAGGATGCCGTAGACCAGCGCGACGGAAATGGTGCAGCCGATCGCCAGGCCGTCGAGGCCGTCGGTGAGGTTGATGGCGTTGCTGAAGCCGACGAGCCAGAGGTAGACGAAGACAAACAGCGCCCCGATCGGAAGGCTCGCGACGATCGGATGCTTCACAAAGGGAATCCAGAGCTCGCGGATCTTTAGCGTGCTCGCCGGATGGGAGAGCAGCGCGGCCAGCGCGACGATCGTGATGAGCGTCTGCCAGATGATCTTCTCCCGGGAGGAGATCCCGGCGCGGCTCTTGTGCACGACCTTCAGGTAATCGTCGCGAAAGCCGACCGCCGTCAGCGCGGCATAGACGAACAGCGCGACGCACACCCAGATGTTGGGGGCGGCCCAGAGAAACGCGCTGAAGAACACCGCGCCGAAGATCAGCAGCCCGCCCATCGTCGGCGTGTTTTTCTTGTCGAACCGATGCGCGAGGTCGCCGGTACGGTCGTCGTCGTAGTGCTGCCCGAATTTCAGCCGGCGCAGCCGCGCGATCAGGCGCGGCCCGATGAAGAAACCGATGAGCGCCGCGAACACCGCCGACCCGATCGTCCGGAAAGTGAGCGAATGAAACACCCGGAGCGGCCCGAACTGCTGCTCGTAATCGGCGAGAAAGCTAAGCATGGGCGGCCTCCTGCGCGGCGCCGGCGACGGCGCGTTCGAGCTGATACCGCCGGCTGCCCTTCACGAAAACCGCGCCGCGCCACTCGGCCACGAGGCCGGCAATGGTCTCGATCGTGGACACGATCTGGATCTGCCGGGAAAAATCCCCCTGTTCCAGCACGCCGGCACAGACCTCGCTCGCGTGCGGCCCGATCGCCAGCAGCCGGTCGCCTTCCCGCAGGTTGAGCGAGCGCCCGAGCGCGCGATGCAGCGCGGGCGCCGCCTCGCCGAGTTCCTCCATGCCGCCCAGCACGTAAAGCCTCGGCTCCGCCGCGGGCGCCACCGCCTGGAACATCGCGAGCGCGTCCGCCATCGACGCCGGATTCGCGTTGTAGCAGTCCAGGTAAAGCAGCCGCCCGTCCTCGCGCCGGATCTCGCCGCGCAGCGGCGCCGGGGTCCACGCCGCGAGGCGCTTCTGCAGGAGCTCGGGCGCGACGCCGAGCCGCAGCGCCGTCGCCAGCGCGAGCGCGGCGTTCTGCGCCATCCCGTCCGAAACCCGCGCGAGGCGGAAGAGCGCCGGCGGCGGCGGACCGTGCGCGATGACAATCACTGTCTCGGCCAGCTGCTGGAGGACGTTGAAATGGATCGTGTGCTGCGCCGACGTGGCCGGCCGCAGCGCCGCCGACGGCTCGAGCACGAGCTGGTTCACGAACATGTCGCGGAACGCCGCGAACTGCGTGCAGGCCTTCGGAAAAATCGCCACGCCGGCCGGCCGCACCGACGCCGCGAGCACGGCCTTCTCGCGCGCCACGCCGTCGAGTCCGCCCAGTTCCTCGGTATGCGCGGCGGCCACCGTCGTGATGAGCGCGACGTCCGGCTCGATCATCGCGGCCAGAAGCTTCATTTCCCCGGGCGAACTGATCCCCGCCTCGACCACGGCGAACGAATGGGTCGACGGATCCAGCCGCGTCAGGGTCAGCGGGACGCCAAGGTGGTTGTTCAGGTTTCCCTCCGTCGCGAGCACGCCGCCGGGTTCGCCGCCGAGCAGGAGGGCGAGCAGGTTTTTCGTCGAGGTCTTGCCGGCGCTGCCGGAAATCCCGATCACCGGCCCGCGAAACAGGCGCCGATGCTCGCGCGCGATCGCCTGGAAGGCGGCGAGCGGATCCTTCACCACCAGTTGCGCAAGGGGCAGCCTCGGGTTCGGCGCCGCCACGAGCGCCGCCGCGGCCCCCGCCGCCTGCGCCGCCGCGAGAAAATCGTGGCCGTCGCGCTGCCCGGTCCGGAGCGCGACAAAGACCTCGCCGGCCTTCAGCCGGCGCGTGTCCATCGTGAAACCCGTCAGCGCCGCCGCCGGCTGCGCCGTCCACCGGCCGCCGGTCCAGGCTGCAAGCTGCGATGGAGGGAACGTCGGCATCAAGCTTTCAGGGTCTTGATGCCGATCAGCTCCCGCACCACCTGCCGGTCGTCGAACGGAATCACGGTGTCGGCGAACTCTTGGTAGCTCTCGTGCCCCTTCCCCGCGATGAGCAGGCAGTCCCCCTCCTGCGCCGCGTCGAGCGCCAGGCTGATCGCGCGCCGGCGATCCTCGGTCCAGGAGATTTTTCCGGGCGCGGTCACGCCCGCCTTCATGTCCGCAAAGATCTGCGCGATCGGCTCGCTGCGCGGGTTGTCCGCGGTGGCGAAGGCGAAATCGGCGAACTCCTGCACGGCCTTTACCATCAGCGGACGCTTCGTCCGGTCGCGGTTGCCGCCGCAGCCGAAGACCACGAGGAGCCGGCCGGGCGTGATCGCGCGCAGCATCCCGAGGGCGTTGCGCAGCGCGTCGTCGGTGTGCGCGTAATCGACGAGCACGTTGAAGGGCTGGCCCTCCTCGATCCGCTCCATGCGCCCCGCCACGCCGGCAAAGGCCCGGAGCCGCGCGAGGAACACCCGCGGATCGCGGCCGAGCCCGTAGGCCGTCGCGACCGCCGCGAGCAGGTTGCTGACGTTGTACCGCCCGATCAGCGGCGAATCGACCTCGAGCGTCGCCCCCGGCCACACAAGGCGGAACGTCGTGTTCTTGAAATTGAGGCGGACCTCCTCGGCGCGGACGGTCGCCTGCGGATTTTCGCCGAACGTGACCGTCTTCACTTCCGCGGGAATCCGGCCGGCAAGCTGCGCGCCGTAGGCATCGTCGAGGTTGATCACGGCGACCTTCGGCGGCGCGCCCGCCTGGCCGGTGAACAGGCGCGTCTTCACGTCGAAGTACGCAGCCAGGGTCTTGTGATAATCGAGGTGATCGCGCGTCAGGTTGGTGAACACGGCGGCGCCAAACTGCAGGCCGAGCACGCGCTGCTGGTCGATGCCGTGCGAGCTCACCTCCATCACCGCCTGCCGGCAGCCGTTGTCGCGCATCTGCGCCATCATCCCGTAGATGTCGAGCGACTCGGGCGTCGTGCGGAACGAGGGCACGGTCCGCGCGCCGAGATCGTAGTTGATCGTGCCGATGAGGCCGACGCGCTGGTCGCCGTTGAGGAAGTGCTTGATCAGGTGCGTGACGGTGGTCTTGCCGTTGGTGCCGGTCACGCCGATCACCGTCAGGTCGCGGTCGGGAAACTTGTAGTAGCGCTGCGCGGCGCGGGCGAGCGCCGTGCGGACGTCGGCCACCTCGATGAACGTGACCTTGGCCGGGGCGTGCGAGGGCAGCCGGAGGGTGACGACCGCGACGGCGCCGCGGCTGATCGCCTCGTCGATGAACGTGGCGCCGTCGGCGCGCAGCCCGGGGATCGCGAAGAAAAGGTTGCCCGGCACGACGCGGCGGCTGTCGATCGCGAGGCCGGAAATGGGGCGGTCCAATCCGCCCTTGGAGGCGAGGATTTCGCCGTCGGCAAAGTAGTCGGAGAGTTTGGGGGCCATTTTAAAGACGCGGTTGCGGGCAAGGGTTTCGCGGCGGGTGCGGGTGGCGGGTCGCGGCGAGAAGGCGTGGATCAGCGCGGCGTTGGAGGTGAGGTAGCCGATCACCGCCGCGCTCCTTCCAGGAGGGCGACGGTCCGGCCGGCGGAGTTGAAGACGGGTTCGATGTTGCGGTAGGCGATGAGCTGCTCGGCGAGATGCTTGAACGACGGCGCCGCGACCTTGGCGCCATAGGCGACGCCACCCGGCGCGCGGGCGTCAGCATCGTCCACAATCACGGAAATCGCAATCTGCGGACGGCTCGCGGGGAGGAAACCGACGAACGACGCCACGTGGTGCTTCTTCGAGGGCAGGAGGCGCGTCGTGCCGTTCGCCATGATCTCGGGCAGGTATTTCTGCGACGTCCCGGTCTTGCCGGCGACCTCGTAGTGGGGAATCGCGGCGGCGGGAGCGGTGCCCTCCGCGCCGTAGCGGGTCGGCCGGTCGGACACGACGCCCATCAGCAGGCGGGCCATCGTGCGGGCGGTCTCGGCCGTGATGACGCGCTGCTTGGTCACCGCGCCATAACGGTACACGACCTCGCCCGAGGCGTCGGTGATCTCGCTGATGATCTGGGGGCGGAGCAGGTAGCCGCCGCTGGCGACGACGCTCATCGCCATGTGCATCTGCAGCGGGGTCGCGGCGACGGACTGCCCCATCGGCATGCGCGTGATGGTGAGCCCGTCCCACTTCGCCGGCGCGGCCATCGATCCCGGGATCTCGCCGCCGAACGGAAACCCCGTCAGCTGGCCGAAGCCAAACGCCCGCGCATAGTCGTAGAACTTCTGGTCGCCGAGCTTCATCGCGAGCTGGGCGGCGCCCCGGTTGCTGGAGTGCGAGATGATCTCCGCGACCGAGAGCGGCTCGTCGAAATGATGATCCTCCCCGGGGAGGCTCCGCGTGCGGCCGAGGTAGTCGATCTTGTCCGCCGAGCAGTCGAAGCGCGACGCCGGCGTGACGAGGCCCTCGTTCAGCGCGGCGGAGGCGGCGACGATCTTGAAGACCGATCCCGGCTCGTACATGTCCGAGACCGCGACGTTGCGCATCGAGCCGAGCGCCTCCTTCGACACCTTGTTGTACTCGTTCAGATTGAAGGTCGGGTAGTTGGCCATCGCGAGGATGAACCCGGTCCTCGGGTCGCTCACGATGATGGTGGCTTTTTCCGGCGAATATTTCTCAGCGATCGCCTCGATCTCCTCCTCCGCCATGTGCTGGATCGTGCTGTCGATCGAGAGCTTCACCGAATAGCCGTCCGCGGCCTGGACTTCGCGCGTGCGGAACTGCGCCAGCTCGCGGCGCAGGCCGTCGCGCTCGCCCTCGCGCCAGCCGTCGCGGCCGTGGAGATAAAAATCCGCGTAACGCTCGACGCCGGCAGCGGGGTCGCCCGCGCGGTTGACATAGCCCACCACGTGCGCCGCGAGCGAATTGTGCGGATAGGCGCGGCGATAGACGCGCTGGCCGTAGACCCCCTTGATGTCGAGGGCCTGGATGCGGCCGTAGACGGACTCCTCCACGGTCTCGCTCAGCTTCGCCCAGCGGATCAGCCGCTCGCCGTGCTCGTCCGCGTTCTCGTCGAGCACCGTGTCGTCGGACTCGGCCTCCGCGACCGGCGAAATTTTCGCGGTGGCCGCCGAGGCCGTCACCGCCGCCGCGCGATCGAGGGAAAAGTTGATCACCAGGCCCGCCGGTGACGCGGACGGAGAGGCGGATGACGGCGCGTTCGCCGGCGCGGCCGGGCGGGACCTGGTGAAGAGGATCCGATTGAGCTCGGGCAGCGGCAGGCCGATCAGCTCGGCGAGCTGCGGCCACTTTTTCTCGTCCTCCGGGCGGAGCGACTGCGGGTCGACGCCGAGGACGATCAGCGAGCGGCTCGTGGCGAGGATGCTGCCGCGCGCGTCGAGGATGTCGCCGCGCCGCGCGCTCTCGACGATGATCTGCCGGCGGGCCTTGTCGACAAACCGCACGAGCTCCTCGCGGTCGATGACGTGGAGGAAAACGAGGCGCGCCCCGAGGGCGACGAAGCAGGCGAGCGTGCAGGCGGCGAGAAGGACGATGCGGTAGGTCGAGGCAAAGCCCTTGGACATGGAATCAGGGAGTCAGACCGGCGAGACGGAGGGAAACGGTGGCGGGGCGGGCGAGGTCGGTGTAGAGCGCGCGGTCGCGTTTCGCCGCGAGGCGCATGACGGGATCGCCGGCGACGCGCACGACCTGCTCCGGCGCGGGCTGGACGAGGCCGAGGCGCCACTCGGAATTGCGCCGCTTCAAAACGGCGGGATCCTGCTCCGCCTCCATCACCGCGGTCGTCTCGTTCACGCGCCGCTCCATCTCGGCGATGCGCGCGTCGAGCACCTTGGTCGCATTCGCCGTGAGGGAGATCTGGTGGCGCATCCAGACGGTGCCGAGGCCGATGGACCCGGTGAAGCAGATCATCACCAGCGTGTAGACGAGCAGATGATTCACGAAGGCGTGGTTGGAGGTCCGGTTCATGCGGAGGGGTCAGAGTTTGCGGAGGGCGCGAAGCCTGGCGGAACGGCTGCGGGGATTGGCGGCGAGCTCGGCGTCGCCGGGCGTCACGGGCTTGCGGGTCAGCGGCTCGGCGAGTTTCACGCGGAAGTCCTGCGGCGTGGCGTCGTCGGCGCTCTCGGGCTGGCCGCACTGCCGGCGGAAAAACTGCTTCACCGGCCGGTCCTCGAGGGAATGAAAGCTGATGACCGCCAGCACGCCGCCGGCGCGGAGCTTCGCGAACGCCGCCGGCAGCGCGCGTTCGATCGCGCCGATCTCGTCGTTGACCGCGATGCGAATGCCCTGGAACGAGCGCGTCGCCGGATGAATCCTCGAGGCGTGGCGGTCGCGGGCCGGAATGGCGGCGGCAATCACGTCGGCCAGCGACGCCGTGCGCGCCAGTGCGCCGGTGCCGCGGGCGGCGACGAGCGCGCGCACCACGCGACGCCAGTGCTGTTCCTCCCCAAGATCGCGGATCGCGCGCACGAGCATTTCCTCGGTGGCGGTCTCGAGCCAGCGCGACGCCGGCACGCCGGCGCGCGGGTCCATCCGCATGTCGGCCGGGGCATCCTGGCGAAACGAAAATCCGCGCCCGGCGTCGTCGAGCTGAAACGAGGAAACGCCGAGATCGAAGAGCATGCCGTCAAACCCGGACGCCGGCAGATCCGCGAGGCGCCCGAAATCCTGGCTCACCAGTTCGACGCGCCCGGGAAATTCCGCCGCGAGCGCGGCCGCGCGCGGCTCCGCCGCCGGGTCGCGATCAAAGGCCACGACGCTGACATCCGGCGCCGCCTCGAGCAGCGCGCGCGCGTGTCCGCCCGCGCCGAAGGTGGCGTCGAGAAACCGCCCGCCGGGTTGCGGGGCCAGAAAGTCGACCACCTCGCGCAGCAGGACGGGCTGGTGGCCGGGGGTCATGATCGCGGACGGGAAGTCAGCGGCCGCCGTGCGCATAGGAGGCGTTCCCCAGCGGATGAGAGCTCGGGCGCTCGACCAGCCGGAGCACGAGGCAGTCCCGCACGCGGGGCGTGGCCACGGTGGCGGAAAAGGCGAGGCCCTGCTCGGCGTCGATCCACGCCGGATAGGAGGGCCGAAGGGCGAGCACGGCGGCGGCGCGACGCAGCGACGCCTGCACCCGCGAGACTTTGGTTTTGGGCGAATGGTTCATGGTTAGATTCCGATGCGGCGCATGAGGTCGCCGAAGTTTTCGCCCGACGTGCGGTCCTCCACCTTGCCCCACCGCGCGGGCGAATAGATGTTGAACTTGGTTAGCGAGCCCACGAGCACGGCATCATGCTTGAGCCCGGCGTGCGCGATCAGCGCGTCGTCGAGGCCGATGCGCCCGGCCTTGTCGAAGGAGAACGACTGCGTCTGCGCGAAAAATCGTGCGACGAAATCCTGCCCCGCCCCGTCGCTCAGGGCCATCGTCGCGATTTTCGCGTGCAGTTTTTCCACCTCGGCCGGCGGCAGCACCGCCACGTAACCGTCGGGATGCGGCGTCGCGAGAAACGTGTCGGCCTCCTCGTGCGCATAACGCCACGCTGACGGAATCGTGAGCCGATTTTTGTCGTCGAGAGAGTGCCTGAAAAGGCCGGTGTAAAATGCTTTGCCGGGGTTCGCCATGTCGTCGTGAAAGGCGCAGTGCCCCACAACGCCCCATTTCAACCCATTTTACCCCACAATCGTCAAGCCAAGACGTGTCAAAAATTGAAGAATTTGTTCACAACTTATGAACGGGTTTCCCTCGGAAAACACCGCTTGGTGATGGCCGCGCGCTGTCGCAGACCCCGAGCCTGTTAACCGGGCGTCGGCGTGCTGGCGGAGTTGCGCAGACGTTAAGGTGCAACGAAGCCGCCACTGCGTTCGGGGCCGTTCGACAAACAAGCTCGGCGTCCACGGCAACGCGGACCACCTTCCGGGCGGGGAATTTTCTCGCGTGACCGACCGAACGAAATACAGGGTCGCACCCTGCTCCGCCTGTCGCGCGCTCCGCGCGTCCCTCCCATGTTTGCCGTCACGTCCACCGCCGGCGCCTCCAAGGCCGACACCTACCGCGAGCTGGCTTCGCAGCTGGCGGCGCTCCTCGCCGAGGAGACCAACGCGCTGGCGAACTCGGCGAACACCGCCGCGCTGATCCATCACGGACTGCCCGGTCTCAACTGGGCGGGATTTTATTTTCTGCACGGCCGCGAGCTCGTGCTCGGTCCGTTCCAAGGCAAGGTCGCGTGCGTGCGGATCGCGATCGGCCGCGGCGTCTGCGGGACGGCGGCGCAGCGGCGCGAGACGATGGTCGTGCCCGACGTGGCCAAATTTCCCGGACACATCGCCTGCGACTCCGCGTCGCGCTCGGAGATCGTCGTTCCCCTGCTGCAGGCGGGAAAACTCTACGGCGTCCTCGACGTCGACAGCCCCTCGCTCGCGCGCTTCGACAACGACGACGCCGCCGGCCTCGAAACGCTCGCCGCGATTTTTCTGCGCAGCTCGAGTCTCACGTCGCTCGCCGGAATCGGCGCGGCGGTTTGAGCGCGAGCCGAGCGCGCGGCCGTCGAACCGCGAATGGCCACAGGATATTCCTGAATGCGTCTCCCTTCGTGTTCCGTTCGTGATCTCCTTTTTCCGGTGATGAAGACCAAAAAAAAACCAGCCCCGAAGAAAATCGTCCGCGCCACACCCGCGAACGCGCCGGTCGAACTGACCTTCACCGCCGAGGGCCTTTACGTGGATCCCTTCAACCAGGTGGTTCTCGACGCCGTGTTCACCGACCCGGCGGGCGGAATTTTTCGCGTGCCCGCCTTCTGGGCCGGATCGAACCGCTGGAAGGTCCGGTATGCGTCGTCGCTGACGGGCTCGCACGCTTACCGGACGGAGTGCTCGATCCCCGCCGACGGCGGACTGCACGCCTTGACGGGCAAAATCGAGATCGCGCCCTACCGGGGAAAAAATCCGCTCTACGCGCACGGGCCGGTGCAGGTGGCGTCGGACCGGCGCCATTTCGAGCATGCCGACGGCACGCCGTTTTTCTGGCTCGGCGACACCTGGTGGATGGGACTGTGTCACCGGTTGAGCTGGCCCCGCGGCTTCCGGCAGCTCACGGCCAACCGGACCCGGAAGGGATTCAACGTCGTGCAGATCATCGCGGGGTTGTATCCCGACATGCATCCCTTCGACCCGCGCGGCGCGAACGAGGCGGGATTTCCGTGGGAGGAAGGCTACGCTCATATCCGTCCCGAATATTTCGACGCCGCCGACAAAAGGCTCGCACACCTCGTCGCCGAAGGGATCACGCCCTGCATCGTCGGCGCGTGGGGCTATTTCATCGCGTGGATGACGGAGGACCAGCTCAAGGCGCACTGGCGGTACCTGATCGCGCGCTACGCCGCGTGGCCGGTGCTCTGGTGCACCGCGGGCGAGGCGAATTTGCCGTGGTATCTCGCGAAGAATTTCCCGGAGGACGACCGCCTGATGGTCAAGGGCTGGACGCGCCTCATCCGTTATGTGCGCGAGACGGATCCGTTCCACCGGCCGGTGACGATTCATCCGACGGCGATCCGGCGCTACACCGCGCGGAACGCGACGGAGGACGAGAGCCTGCTCGACTTCGACATGCTGCAGGTTTCGCACGCGCAGAACGAGGCGGTGGGGCTCGCGATCCAGGCCGTGCGCGAAACGTACGCCGCGACGCCGCGGATGCCGGTGATCAACGGCGAGCCATGCTATGAAATGCTGATGGGCACGATCACCGCGCCCTGGCCGCGCCGCGCGTTCTGGTCGTGCGTCCTCAACGGCGCGATGGGCCACACCTATGGGGGCAACGGCATCTGGCAGTGCAACCAGCCGGGAATTCCCCACGGCGCCTCGCCGCACGGGGGCAACTACGGCAACACGCCGTGGCAGGTCGCGATGAATTACACGGGTTCGGCCGAGTGCGGGCACGGCAAACGGCTGCTGACGCGTTTCGCGTGGGAAAAATTCGCGCCGCATCCCGAGTGGGCCGCGTACGCGGGCAACGTGTGGGTTTCACTGGAGGGGGCGAAATGGATCTGGTCGTCGAACGAAAACCCGCCGAAGGACTCGCCCTCGATCCGGCGGTATTTCCGAAAAACATTCGACCTCGCGCCGGGCCGCAAGCTCGCCAGCGCACGCCTCCGCTTCTCGGCCACGGGTCACGGAGAGGCCCAGCTCAACGGCGCCCCCGCCGGCACGGGTTGGGAGTGGCGGGCCGGCTCCCAGTTCAACGACCGCGCGCCGCTGCTCAAGACCGGGCGCAACGTCCTCACCCTCTGGTGCGAGCACCGGCCCCCTTCGGGCGACGTCCCGGGCCTCCTCGCGTGCCTCGAGCTGAAATATGCCGACGGCCGCGTGGAACGCATTCTCACGGATGAAACCTGGAAGGCGTGGACCTCAAAGATCGGCGGATGGGACGCGCGCGGTTACGACGACAAGGCGTGGCCGGGCGTCGTCGTGCTGGGCCGGCTCGGCGACCCGCCTTGGGGGCCGATCGGCGTGCCGGACCTGAGCCTGCACGGCCCGCAATCCGCCGGGATTCCGGACAAGGTGCGCGTGACCTACGTCCCCTACTCCGAGCCGGTCACCTTCCGCGACCTCGGACCGAGGACATCGCATCGCGCGACGCACTTCGATCCCGTCACCGGAAAATCGAAGAGCCTGGGCACCGTCACGGCCGGCAAGGAGGGCGCGTGGACCTGTCCGCCGCCAAAGGGCATCGACCACGACTGGGTGATGGTGCTCGAGTCCGTCAGCTAGAAAAACTCCGGGCTATTT
>JAQGON010000219.1 GCA_028293565.1 Verrucomicrobiota bacterium
CGCGAAAACTGGACGAAGCTCTGCCCGAAGGAACTGACCGCGAGGCCGAGGAATTCTCCCGCGCGGTTGAAAACCGGGAGTCCGGGTCCCGCGACTTCCTGGAGCGCGATGGCCGTGCGCTGCGGCAGCGACTGGATCAAGGCGACGCGGCTCGTCAGCAGGTACGGCGAGAAATCCTCGTCCTTGTTCCGCAGGCCGATGCCCCAGATCTCCTCGGCCAGCGGCGGTTCGATGTCGCGCTTCGCCGCATACTCCGTGATCGGGACCAGCCGGCTCCGCAGCGCTTCGGCCGCCCGCACGAAATGCCAGCCGGTGAAGGCATCCTGGCCGAGGTAAACCCCCGGGAAGCTCTCCGAGCTTCCCGGCAGGTAAACCTTGAACTCCTTGAGCTGGGCGGGAGTCATCCGCGGATTCACGGCCACCGGCGGCAGGATAATGGTCCCCTGACGGTCGACGACCGTGCCATACGAGACGGTCGGCCGCCGCTCCGTCTCGGTTTCGGAATAAAATTCCACGGCGACGACGGTCTTCAGCCTCTCGGCCCACAGGAGCGGCAGCTCCGTCGCACGGGCGACGGCGGCAACGAGGGCAAGGACGAGAATCAGGCGCGCGGAAAATTTCATGGCTTTAAAACATACAGGGACACCTGGTGGTTCCGCTGCGCCTCCACCAGCACCGGCGCCGGCTTGGCCACATAGGCAGCGTGGATCGCCTTCATGGTGTCGAGCGAGCCCAATGACTGCTGGTTCACCTTCGTGATCACGTCGCCGCGCGACAGGCCCGCGACATCCGCCGGGAAGCCCGGCTGCACGCCGATGACCAGCACCCCCGTCGTGTCCTCGAGCTGGTTTTCACGCGCGAACGTCCGCGACACCTTCCGCACGCTCAGCCCCCATTTCTCGAACACCCATTCCTCGCCGACCCGGCTCTCGAGTTTTTCGGTGACGACGGAAAACTCCGAGGTCTGCGGCCCGCGTTTCACGAGCAGCTTCAACGCCGAGCCCACCGGCGCGCTCGCAATCCGGTTCTGGATCGGCGGGAGCTGCTCGGGAAAACGCCCGTCGATCTTCTCGCCATTGATCGCGAGGAGGATATCACCGGGGCGCAGCCCGGCGCGCGCGGCCGGCGACCCGGGGTCGACGCGGTTGACGAGCATGCCCGTGTTCAGCGCGACGGCATAGAACGTCTCGAGGTCCTGCAGCTCGCGCGGCACGAGGCCGATGTAGCTGCGCGTGATCACGCCGTCGCGCCGGAGCCCGCCCACGACCCGTTGTGCGGTGCTCGCCGGAATCGCGAAGCCAAGGTTGTTCGCCCCGAGATAGCCCCGCGAGGAAATGCCGATGACCTTGCCGTCCTCCGTCACCAGCGGGCCGCCCGAATTTCCGGGATTGATCGCCGCGTCCGTCTGCAGCCACGTGTTGAACGCGCCGGTCTCGTAGCCGTTCACCCCGCGGCTGTCCTCGAAATAGCGCTGGTTGTTCGAGATGATCCCGCGGGTCGCGGTGCGCGTGAGCCCGAACGGCGTGCCGACCGCGTACACGGTCTGGCCGACGAACAGCCGCTCGCTGTCGCCGAACTCGGCGTGCGTGAACTTCAGCCCGCGGCGCTTCACCTCGGCGACGTCGATCTGCAGGACGGCGAGGTCGGTCCAATGATCCCAGCCGACGAGCGTCGCGCCGACGCGTTCCAGGCTCGCGAGCGTGACCGAGAGTTCCACCGCGCGCGGGCTCGCGACGTGGGCGTTGGTGAGAATGAGGCCGTCCGCGGACAGGATCACGCCGGAGCCGATGCTCGCAGAAAACCGTTTGGCGCCGTCCTCGAACGCGACCTCGCGGACGTCGATGCGCACGACCGCGTCGAGCAGCCGGTTGAATCCCTTGCTCATCGCGGCCGAGGCCGAGGCGGCGCCCGAGGCGAAAATCAGGACGGCGAAAAATAGGAAACGGCCGCCGAGGCTGAGCATGATTGACCGAGAGGTTGAATGCTTCACTGTGATAAATTTCCCGCGATGGCTACCAAGTGCAAAGACTACCAATTCCAAGAGATCGAGCCCCACTGGCAATCTTTCTGGGAGGAAAATCATTCGTTCCGCGCCGAAAACGGCTCCGCGAAACCCAAGTATTACGTGCTCGACATGTTCCCCTACCCGTCGGGCGCAGGCCTGCACATCGGGCACCCCGAGGGCTACACCGGCACGGACATCGTCGCCCGCTACCGCCGCGCGAAGGGGTTCAACGTGCTTCACCCGATCGGCTGGGATGCCTTCGGGCTTCCCGCCGAGCAGCACGCCGTCAGGACCGGCACGCACCCGGCGTCCAACACCCGGAACAACATCGTCAACTTCCGCCGGCAGATCAAGGCGCTCGGGTTCTCCTACGACTGGGATCGCGAAATCGACACCACGGATCCGAAATATTTCAAGTGGACCCAGTGGATCTTCCTCCAGTTGTTCAAGCGCGGCCTGGCCTACGTTGACGAGCGCCCCGTGTGGTGGTGCCCCGAACTCCGCACCGTGCTGGCCAACGAGGAAATCGTGGACGGCAAGAGCGACGTCGGCGGATTTCCCGTCGAGCGCCGCAATCTGCGCCAATGGGTGCTGCGCATCACCGCGTACGCCGAGCGCCTGCTCGCCGACCTGAAGGAGGTCGACTGGCCCGAATCGACGAAGCGGATGCAAGAGGCCTGGATCGGCCGCAGCGAGGGCGCGGAGGTGCTGTTCGATCTCGAGGACCGGAAACAGGGGCAGCTGAAAATTTTCACGACGCGACCCGACACACTGTTCGGCTGCACGTACATGGTGCTGGCGCCGGAACATCCGCTCGTCGACGCGCTCGCCACCGCCGAGCAGAAACCCGCGGTCGACGCCTACCGAAGAAAGAGCGCGGGCAAGAGCGACCTGGACCGGACCGATCTCGCGAAGGAAAAATCCGGCGTCTTCAGCGGGGCCTACGCCATCAACCCCGTGAACGGCGAGCGCGTGCCCGTCTGGATCGCGGACTATGTCCTGATGAGCTACGGCACGGGCGCGATCATGGCGGTCCCCGCCCACGACGAACGCGATTACGAATTCGCCGTGCAGTACTCGCTGCCGATCGTCCAGGTCATCGAGCCGTCCCACTCCGACGCCAAGCTGCCCTACGTCGGGGACGGCAGCATCATCCACTCGGGGGAATACAACGGACTCGACTGGCCCGAGGCGAAGCGCCGCATCACGGCCGACCTCGCCGCGCACGGCGCCGGCCGGGCGACGGTCAACTTCAAGCTCCGCGACTGGCTGTTCTCGCGCCAGCGCTATTGGGGCGAGCCGTTCCCGATCGTCTGGGTCAGCGAAGCGGATTACGGACGCGCGCTCGCGCTGCGCCGCGACGATGTTCCGCCCGAGCCCGTCAGGTTCACCAGCGGGGGCGTCACCCATTTTGCCCTGCCCCTCCCGACCCCGGCGCTGCCGCTGGAACTGCCCGACGTGCAGTCGTACCTGCCGAGCGGAAATGGCGAGAGTCCGCTGGCGAACGAAACCGCGTGGCTCGAAATCTGGTTCAACGCGACGACCGGTGCCGCGGTGCCGGCGACGGAGCCCAAGCCCTCCGGCGACGCGTGGATGCGCGGGCGCCGCGAGACGAACACGATGCCCCAGTGGGCCGGCTCATGCTGGTACTACCTGCGTTTCACCGATCCGAAAAATCCCGACGCCATCGCGTCGCCCGCGGCGCTGAAGTACTGGGGCGTGCCCGACCTGTATGTCGGCGGCGCCGAGCACGCCGTGCTCCACCTGCTCTACGCGCGTTTCTGGCACAAGGTCCTGTTCGATCTCGGAGTGGTGCCGCAAAGTGAGCCGTTCACGAAGTTGTTTCACCAGGGGCCGATCCTCGGCGAGGACGGGGAAAAAATGTCGAAGAGCCGCGGCAACGTCATCAGCCCCGACACGATCATCGCCAGCCACGGCGCCGACACGCTGCGGCTCTACCTCATGTTCCTCGGTCCGCTCGAGGCGATGAAACCATGGAATCCCCACGGAATCGAGGGCGTGCACCGGTTTCTCCAGAAAGTGTGGCGGGAATGCATCGGCCGCGAAGGCGAAGTGACCGACAAAATCGTCGACGATCCGGCGGTGGACTCTCCAGAACTGACAAAGCTGCTCCATGAAACGATCAAAAAGGCCGGCGAGGACATCGAGAACCTGCGGTTCAACACCGCGATCTCGCAGATGATGATCTTCGCGAATGCGCTCCAGAAATCGCCCCGCGTCAGCCGCGCGACGATGCTGGCGTTTCTCCAGGTCCTCGCTCCGTTCGCCCCTCACCTTTCAGAAGAGCTGTGGTCGCGCGTCGGCGGGAAAGGTTCGGTCCTGCACGCCGCCTGGCCGGTTTTCGATCCGGCGAAACTCGTGACCGACACCGTCAAGCTCGTGTTTCAGGTCAACGGAAAGCATCGCGGCGACCAGCTCGTCCCCGTCGGCCTCGCCGAAGCCGATGCGCTCAAGCTGGCCGAGGCGAATCCCAAGGTCGTTCCGCACCTCCGCGGAAAAATGAGGAGAGTTATTTACGTCCCGGGCAGAATCCTGAACATCGTAGTAGAAGTACCCTCATGATCGCCCTTGCAAGCTAGGGTTAAAACCCTAGGTAATTGGGTGTAGTTTCGCCTCAAAAATCCCATGAAATCCCGTCCCCTTTTCGCGCGCACCCGCTATGTGTCGGGATGCGTGCTCGCGGCCGCCCTGGCCGTCGCACCCGGGCTGCTGGCCCAGTCGAAACGGCCGAATCCCCGGAGCAAGCTTTTCGTGGCCAGCGTCGCGGGCGAATCCCAGATCAACCGCGGGGAAAAGATCGAGGCGATGACGCTCCAGTCCGCCTACAGTGCGGAAGGCAGCATTATCGAAACGAAGCCCAAGGCGACGAACGCACTGGTCTACTCCAACGGGACCGGAATTTTCTTCGACGCCGACACCCGCCTCGAGGTCACGAAGTTCATCCAGGAACCCTTCACTCCGAATCGCAACGATCTCGAGATCGAGCCCTCGGTCTCACAGACCGACGCCCTGCTCTCGCGCGGCACGATCGGCCTCTGCACGGGCAGGCTCGTCGCCGGCAGCTCGATGCTTTACCACACGGCGCTGGGCTCGGTCAGCATGCAGAGCGGCAAAGTGGTGATCGAGTCCGGCGACGAGGAATCGCGGATTTCCGTCCTCGATGGCCAGGGTCTCGTCCGCGTCGGTGCACTCGACCTCGGCGGGCAGGTGGTGAATCGCGGGGAGCAGGCCATCATCCATCGCGGCGCCAACCGGATCACCGTCCAGCCCATCCCGGCGAACGAACGCTCGCTGCTCGACGAGAAAGTCTTCGCCGCGTGCACCGCGCGGAAGACCGTGTTCTTCGAAACGCGGGCCGCCGAGGACGGTGCCGCTTCCGAAATTGTCGCCGTCCCCGTCGTCCCCGCCGAATTGCCCGTGAAAGTCACGGTCAGCCCCGCCAGTCTTCCGCGTTGAGCCACGGAAGCTCTGCCCGCTCGCCCTGATCGCGTACATGGCTTTTCTGCCCAACTTCCGCGCTGCCGTTGCCCTGGTTCTCGCCGCCTGCCTTCTTTGCCCACCGGCGCGCGCCCTCGTCGCCTTCAACGACGGCAAGGAGCACCTCTACGTGACCGGCACCGCCGCGATGGCGTATGATTCGAACATCTTTGCGCACGCGGGCGGCGGAGGCGACACCGTCACCAGCGCCGGCATCCTCGTCGAATACACGCGCCGCGCCGGCTGGATCGGCGTCAACGCCGACATCGCCCTCAACCTCTCCCAGTTCGCCCGAAACAGCAGCGAGAACTTCGTCAATCCGCGCTTCGGCGCGGAATTCACGAAAAATTCCGGCCGCACCATTGGCGCGATCAGCCTCGCCGCCGCGCGCGAAAACCGCGCCGACGCCGCGGCGAACCTGCGCGAGCAGTCGTGGAATTATTCCGCCGCCCTCAATTTCAAGTATCCCGTCATCTCGCGCTACTCGATCTCCGGCAACGTCGGCTACCTCGCGCGCATCTACGACGACAGCACCGTGCTGAGCAACCTCACCACCTACACCGCCGGCCTCGACCTCCTCTACGCGCTCAGCAGCGAGCGCGACCTCGCCGCCGGCTACCGTTACCGGTACAGCGAGACCTCCCGCGATTCGGCCTACAACGACCATTCGTTCACCGTCGGCGTCTCCGGCAAGATCCTGCCGCGCCTGCACGGGTCCATCCGCGCCGGCTACCAGATCCGCCGGCCCGGCGGGAATTCCACCGACGGCGGATACTCGGGCCTGACGGCGTCGGGCGGCGTGACGTGGGCGGGCTCGAAAAAACTCAGCGTCACCGCGCAGATGGCGAAGGATGTCTCGGTGACCTCGACCAACGTCTCGATCGACACCGTCTCCGGCGGGCTGGACGCGCAGTACGTCTTCAACGCCAAGGTCGCCACGTTCGCCACGGTCGGCGGCGGCCGCAGCCGTTTTCTCGGCGCCGCCGGCCTCGACCGTCGCGATGAATTCTTTACCTTGGGGGCGGGCGTGAATTACACCATCATGCAGCACCTCAAGGCGTCGCTCGCCTACGTGTTCTACCGGAATTCGTCGACGTTCGCCTATTCCGATTACGACCGGAACTCCCTCACCCTCACCCTTTCCTCCCGCTGGTAATCCCGATGTATTTTTCCCCGCGCGCCTTCGCCCGTCTGCTGCTCGCCGCGGGCCTGTGCGCGCTCGCCGCCGCGCGCGCCCAGGAAAATCCGGCGAATCCCCTCAAGCCCGAATCGCGGAAGGCCCTGCTCTACACGATCGCGATCACCGACAGCCTGCGCGTGTCCGTTTTCGGCGAGGAGGACCTTTCACGCGTGTCGCGGGTCGACGCCAAGGGCATGGTCAACCTCCCGCTCATCGGCGAGGTGAAGGTGTTCGGGCTCACCCTCCGCGACGCCGAGCTCACGATCGCCAACGCCTACCGCGACGGCCGCTTCCTGCGCAATCCCCAGGTCACGATCAACGTCGAGATCTACGCGATCCGCGAAATTTCCGTGCAGGGCCAGGTCAAGCTGCCCCAGCGCGTCGTGCTGCCGGCCGAGTCGACCATGAGCGTGCTCGAGGCCGTGACCAAGTGCGGCGGCTTCACCGACACCGCCAAGGGCACCGAAGTGCGCGTCACGCGCATCGGCGCCGACGGCCGGGTGAAGACGTTCATCGTCGACGTCGACAGCCTCATCAAGGGGAAGAACAAGGCGAAGTCCGAGGACGATTCCCTGCTCCTTCTGCCCGGCGACATCATTTACGTGCCC
>JAQGON010000230.1 GCA_028293565.1 Verrucomicrobiota bacterium
CTCGCCAAGGTCGAACGATGTCGCGAGCGCCTCGAACACCTCAAACCAGGATGTACTAAACCAAGCTCTCGGGCCCTTCCGCTCGTCCCTTAGGATAATGGCACCTATTTAAGGGACACTACACTAGGTATTTTTGAGGGGCTTTGGATAAGAACAAAACGGCAGCTGTCTGCATGGGCACATGATGTTGCGCAAGGGAGCGCCGTCGCTACAGCCCGGCAAAGGGCACCTTAAAAAAACGCGAAATTAAGGCTTGTTTAATCCCTACTGATTTAATGTAGATTAAAGGACTAGCCAATGAAGCTCTCGAAAAAAGGCGAATACGCGCTCCGCTCCCTCATCAACCTCGGCATTGCCGCGGAAGTGGGGCGGTCGCTGGTTCAGGTCGCCGAGCTGGCGGAGAACGAGCAGCTGCCGGTGAAGTTTCTCGAACAGATCATGCAGGCCCTGAAGGAGGCCGGCTTTGTGACGAGCGCGCGCGGCAAGTTTGGCGGCTACCGGCTCGCGAAGCCGGGCAAGCAGATCACCATTGGCGAGGTCATCCGGATCATCGACGGCCCGTTGGCGCCGATCAGCTGTGTCAGCCAGAGCGCTTACGAAAAATGCACGTGCCCGGACGAGGCGCACTGCGGCCTGCGGATGCTGATGCTCGACGTCCGCAACGCCATCGCCGGAATCCTCGACCGCTACACGCTCGCGGACGTGGTCGAGGTCACCCTCCGCAAGCTGCGGCGCGACCACCTGCCGCTCCCGTTTTCGCGCGAGGCCGGCGCTCCTCCAGGGGCCCCGCGTCTTCCGGCGCGCCACGCGAGCCAGCTGGCTCGCGGCGCCGGCAGGTCGCGCCTCGATGAAACCGAGGGCGTGCTGCACCAGCTCCTCGGCGACTACACCATTTAACCCGCGTGTTTTATGTCCTCCTCCGATCATACCTATTTCTCCCCGCCTCCCGACTGGCTCGCGCTGGTGCGCGAGAAAGTCGAAGGCCTCCGCTTCGGCGTCGTGCAGCTCACCGTGCATGAGGGACGCGTCACCCAGATCGAGCGCACCGAAAAAACCCGGCTGCCCGGGACGCGCGCTCCCGGCGTTTCCGACTGACCTTTCCGCCCACCGGATCTCCGGCGGCATATTGAACCATCGATCCTCATCCGCGAAGCCCAGCCGACCACGGAAGGTCTCGCCCAACCCATCGTTCCCATGAAAACATTTTTCCGAATCACGTTCGCGCTCGCCGCCTCCGGCGCGCTGGCCGCAGCGGCCCGCGCGGTGCCGGCGGACACCGCCGATCTCCAGGCCCTGCGCGAGCAGGTGAGGGCGCTGGAACAGCAGCTCAAGGTCCTGGCCCGCCAGATCGAAATCCGCGAGGAGGCCGCCGCCGCCGCTCCCGCCGCGAAGATCACGATCAACGACAAGGGCTTCACGCTCGCGTCCCCCGATGGCGCGAACTCGCTCAAACTTCGCGGCCTGGTGCAGCTCGACTCGCGGCTGTTCTTCAACGACGGCGGCATCGTGAACAACGCCTTCGTGCTGCGCCGCGCGCGGCTCATCGCGGAGGGCACCTTCGCGAAGAATTATTCGTTCCAGCTCGTGCCGGAATTCGGCGGCAGTAGCGTCACCATCCAGGACGCCAACCTCACCGTCGCCGTGGATAAGGCGCTCCAGTTCAAGCTCGGTAAATTCAAATCCCCGGTGGGGCTGGAGCTGCTCCAGTCCGACTCGTGGACGTTCTTCAACGAGCGTTCGATCGTCTCGAACCTCGTGCCGAACCGCGACCTCGGCATCCAGGCCTCCGGCGATGTCCTGAATGGCACGCTCAACTACACGGTCGGGGTCTTCGGCGGCGTGCCCGACGGCGGCAGCACGAGCAACACGGACTTCGACAATGAAAAGGATCTGGTCGCCCGCGTGATTGCCTCTCCGTTCAAGAACAATGCCGGGTCGGCGTTGCAGGGCCTGTCGTTCGGAGTCTCGGGCAGCATCGGCCGCGAAAAAACCGCGGCTGGCCGCACGTCCGGATACCGCACCGACGGCCAGCAGACGTTTTTCGCGTACAACGCGGCGACAGTGGCCGACGGACAGAGCTGGCGGGTCTCGCCCCAGCTCGATTATCGCAGCGGCTCGTTCGGCGCGATCGGCGAGTACGTCGTCTCGACGGTCAACGTCCGGCCGAGTGCGACCGGCGCCAAGGCCGAGCTCCGGAACAAAGCCTGGCAGCTCGCCGCGGGTTACGTGCTCACCGGGGAGGATTCCTCGTATTCCGGCGTCACGCCGGCGACCAATTTCGATCTGGCGGCGGGGACCTGGGGCGCGTTCGAAGTGACGGGCCGGTATGCCAGGCTCGACCTCGACGACGCGGCCTTCCCGCTCTTCGCCTCCGCTGCCGCCAACGCGGACTCCGCCTCTTCCGTGGGCGTCGGCCTCAACTGGTATCTCAGCAAGGCCGTCGTCTTCAAATTAGACTACTATCAAACGTCGTTCGGATTCAATGCCGCGGCTCCCGCGCTCTCCGGCGCGCCGGTCCTCCGGCAGGACGAGCAGGTCTTCATCTCCCGTTTCCAGCTCTCGTTCTAACCTTCGTCTGAAAACACGCTCTTCCCTCTCCCCATGAAATCCAAAAATTTCCTCCTTCCGCTGCTCGGGCTGGCGCTGGCCGCCGCCTCGCCGGCCCGGACTGTCGAACTGCTCAACGTCTCGTACGATCCCACGCGCGAACTTTACGCCGACTTCAACAAGGCTTTCGGAGCCTATTGGAAGGCCAAGACCGGCGACACGGTGGTCGTCAAGCAGTCGCACGGCGGCTACGGCAAACAGGCGCGCTCCGTGATCGACGGGCTCCCCGCCGATGTCGTCACGCTCGCGCTCGCAGCCGACATCGACGCGCTGTCCGCCAACGCGAAACTGATCCCGCCGGACTGGCAGAAACGCCTGCCGCAAAATTCCACCCCCTACACGAGCACGATCGTGTTCCTGGTCCGCAAGGGAAACCCCAAGGGCATCAAGGACTGGGACGATCTGGCGAAACCCGGGGTCAGCGTCATCACGCCCAATCCCAAGACGTCGGGCGGCGCGCGCTGGAATTATCTCGCGGCCTGGGCCTATGCGAAACACCGGCAGGGCGGCGACGCGGCCGCGAAAAAGTTCATCAATGCGCTCTATAAAAATGTGCCCGTCCTCGACTCCGGGGCGCGCGGCTCGACGACCACCTTTGTGCAGCGCGAGATCGGCGACGTCGCGATTTCATGGGAGAACGAGGCGTTCTTCGTCCTGAAGGAATTCGGGTCCGACCACTATGAAATTGTCGTGCCTTCCCTCAGCATCCTGACCGAGCCGCCGGTGACGGTCGTCGACAAGGTCGTGCGCAAGAAGGGCACGGCCGAGGTGGCCCGCGCCTACCTGGAATACCTCTATTCCGAGGAGGGGCAGGACATCGTCGGCCGCAATTTCTATCGGCCGCGCTCGCCCGCCGCCGTGGCCAAGTATGCGAAGGTCTTTCCGCAGCTCGAGCTGGTCACGATCGACTCCGAGTTCGGGGGATGGGCCAGGGCGCAGCAGACGCATTTCGCGGATGGCGGGATCTTCGACGAAATCTACACGAAGAAATGAAGCCGCGACCGGCGCGCCGGCCCGCCCGGAGGCTGCCATGACACACGAAACCCAAGCAACCTGTTGCGCGTCGCACGCGCCAGTGGCAACGTCCCGGAGATTCTTCCTCGGGCGAATCTACCTGTGAACCCCGCCGTCACCTTCCCCCAGCCGTCGCGCCGCGTGCTTCCTGGCTTTGGCCTGTCGCTGGGGTTCACGCTGACGTACCTGAGCATCATCGTGCTGATTCCGCTCGCCGCGGCGTTTCTCAAGACGGCGGGCATGTCATGGGGGGAGTTCGTCGCCGCGGTCGCCTCGCCCCGCGTCCTGGCGTCCTATCGCCTGAGCTTTCTCGCCTCGATGGCGGCCGGACTGGTCGATGTGTTCTTCGGGCTCATTGTCGCCTGGGTGCTGGTGCGCTACTCCTTTCCCGGCCGGCGAATCATTGACGCGCTGGTCGACCTGCCGTTCGCGTTGCCGACGGCCGTCGCGGGCATCGCGCTGACCACGATCTACGCGAAGCACGGGTGGGTGGGGCGGTGGCTGGAGCCGCACGGGATCAAGGTCGCGTTCACCGAGATCGGCGTGTTCGTCGCCCTGACCTTCATCGGCCTGCCGTTTGTCGTGCGGACGCTGCAGCCCGTGCTCATGGAACTCGAGCCCGAGATCGAGGAGGCCGCGGCCAGCCTGGGCGCGAGCCGCTGGAAAACCCTGACCCGCGTCATCCTCCCGGAGTTGACGCCGGCCCTCCTGACCGGCTTCGCCCTGGCGTTCGCGCGGGCGCTGGGCGAATACGGCTCGGTGGTTTTCATCTCGGGAAACATGCCAATGCGGACGGAGATCGTCCCCCTGCTCATCATCACCAAGCTCGAGCAATATGACTACCGGGGCGCGACGGCCATCGCCGTGGTGATGCTCGTCGCGTCCTTCCTGATGCTCCTGCTGATCAACCTGCTTCAGAAATGGAGCCGCCGGTACCACCGCGTCTGAGGATGGCTGCCATTGTCGCCAATTCCCTCGGGAGCCAGCCCCCGCCTACCGCGGCGCCGCGGGCAACGCACGATCCGTTCTGGGTGCGCTGGACCCTCACGGCGGTGGCGTTGCTGTTCGTCCTGTTTTTTCTCGTCCTGCCGCTGGCGGCGGTGTTCACCGAGGCGCTGCGCAAGGGCGTGGGCGCCTATTTCGCGGCGGTGCGGGATCCGGATGCGATCGCCTCCATCAAGCTGACGCTGATCGCCGCCGGCATTGCGGTGCCCGCCAACGTCGTCTTCGGCGTCGCGGCGTCGTGGGCGATCGCGAAGTTTCATTTCCGGGGGAAGAGCCTTCTCACCACGCTGATCGACCTGCCGTTCGCGGTCTCGCCGGTGATTTCGGGACTGATCTTCGTCCTCGTCTTCGGCCTCCAGGGCTGGTTCGGCGGCTGGCTGGCCGAACACGACCTCAAGGTCATCTTCGCGGTGCCGGGCATCGTCCTTGCCACGACGTTCATCACGTTTCCGTTCGTGGCCCGCGAACTGATCCCGCTCATGCAGTCCCAAGGGTCCGACGAGGAATACGCGGCCATCACCCTCGGCGCGAGCGGCTGGCAGACCTTCTGGCGGGTGACCGTGCCGAACATCAAGTGGGGGCTGCTCTACGGCATCATCCTCTGCAACGCCCGCGCGATGGGCGAATTCGGCGCCGTCTCGGTGGTGAGCGGCCACATCCGCGGCGAGACGAACACGATGCCGCTGCACGTCGAGATTCTCTACAACGAGTTCAACTCCGTCGCCGCGTTTGCCGTGGCGTCCCTGCTCGCGCTGCTCGCCATCTTCACCCTCGTCCTGAAGGCTTTCATCGAATGGCGGCACGCGGCGAGCCGGCGGTGAGAGACGCCGGCATCTTTCAGGGCACCCCATCGAACATTGAATATCGGACCTCCAGCTTTGCACGACGGAAACCGCGGAGCTGATCCGCATTTTTGCCGCGCGCATCGGCCGAGCCGGCGGCGGGACGAAACGGCCTCCGGTCCCAGCCTTCGAAGTTCGGCGTTCGAGGTTGAACGTTCGATGTCCGCCTCGGGATCATGAGCATCCAGGCTTCCGACATCCGCAAGAAATTCGGCGCCTTCACCGCGCTCGACGGCGTGGACCTGAACGTGGCGCGCGGCAAGCTCGTCGCGCTGCTCGGCCCGTCCGGATCCGGCAAGACGACCCTGCTGCGCATCATCGCGGGACTGGAACAGGCGGACCCCGGAAGCGGGCAGATCCAGTTTCACGGCGAGGACGTCACCAACGTGCCGGCCGGCAAGCGGAAGGTGGGGTTTGTTTTCCAGCATTACGCGCTTTTCCGCCACATGACGGTCTTGGAGAACATCGCGTTCGGCCTGAAGGTCCGGCCGCGCCGCGAGCGGCCCTCCTCGCGGGAAATCCTCGAGCGGGTGCGCCAGCTGATCAGCCTGGTCCAGCTCGAGGGGCTCGACGGCCGCTATCCGCACCAGCTTTCCGGCGGACAGCGGCAGCGCGTCGCCCTCGCGCGGGCCCTCGCGGTCGAGCCCAAGGTGCTCCTGCTCGACGAGCCATTCGGCGCGCTCGACGCGAAGGTGCGCAAGGAACTCCGCCGCTGGCTGCGCCGCTTCCACGATGAAATCCAGCTCACGACCCTTTTCGTCACGCACGACCAGGAGGAGGCGCTCGAAATCGCCGACGAGGTGGTCATCATGAACCAGGCGAAGGTCGAGCAGGTGGGCACCCCGCAGGAGGTCTATGACCGGCCGGCGACGCCCTTCGTCTACCAGTTCCTTGGCAATGTGAACGTGCTCCGTCATCAGGTCCTCACCCAGGTCGGAGCCCACGCGACCGGCGCGGCGACGCTCGAGGCCGACGGCCTGGTCTATGTTCGTCCGCACGACATCGAGCTCGCCCCCGACGAACCGGGCGCCGACGGCGCCGCGGCGATTGTCCGCTATCTCCACGTCGCCGGCCCGCAGGCCCGGCTCACGGTCGAGCTCGTCCAGACGAGGGAGTCGGTCGAGGTCGAGATCTCGCGCACGGAACTCACCCGCCTCGGCGTCGAGGTCGGCGCGCTCGTTCGCCTCCGCCTCCGCCAGGGGCATTCGTTCGACGACGATTACGCGATCTGATTTTTTCTCCTCAACTCAACCCAGAACCACCATGGCCAAAATCCATAATGACATCACGGAAACCATCGGCAACACGCCCCTGGTTCGTCTCAACCGCACGGCTGCCGCCCACGGCGCGCAGGCCGAGATTCTCCTCAAGCTGGAGTTCTTCAACCCGCTCTCGAGCGTCAAGGACCGCATCGGGTTTTCCATGATCGACGACGCGCTGAAGAGCGGAAAGATCAACGCGAAGACGATCCTGATCGAGCCGACCAGCGGCAACACCGGCATCGCGCTCGCCTTCGTGGCGGCGGCCAAGGGGCTCAAGCTGATCCTCACGATGCCCGAGACGATGAGCACCGAGCGCCGCAAGCTGCTCAAGATCCTCGGCGCTCGGCTCGTCCTCACCGAAGGACCCAAGGGCATGAAGGGCGCGATCGCCAAGGCCGAGGAGCTGCAGGCGAAGATTCCCAACAGCGTCATCCTCCAGCAGTTTTCCAACCCCGCGAATCCCGCGATCCATCGCCGCACCACGGCCGAGGAGATCTGGCGCGACACCGACGGCAAGGTCGACATCATCGTCTCCGGCATCGGCACCGGCGGCACGATCACCGGCATCGGTGAAGTGCTGAAGCCCCGCAAGCCGTCGCTGAAAATCATCGCCCTCGAGCCCGACTCCTCGCCGATCCTCTCTGGCGGCGCGCCCGGCCCGCACAAGATCCAGGGCATCGGCGCCGGCTTCGTTCCCGCGGTCCTCAACACGAAGATCTACGACGAAGTCATCCGCGTGAAGGAAAGCGACTCCGGCCCGATCTCGAAGCAGGTGAACCAGCTCGACGGCATCCCGATCGGAATCTCCTCCGGGGCGGCGGTCTGGGCGGCCATCCAGCTCTCGAAACGGCCGGAAAACAAGGGCAAGCAGATCGTCGCGATCATTCCTTCCAGCAGCGAACGCTACCTCTCGACCTGGCTGTTTGCCGACGTCAGCGCCGAGAGCGACTCGCTCGACGATCTCCTCGCCCCCGTCCCGGCCACCTGAACCCGCCCGGCGCTCCCGCGGACGGCGCAGACGATCGCTAGATAAACTCCGGATTATCCGCGCCGATCCGCGTCGTCCCCGGGAAGGGACCGGGAAATCGCGCCCGCCTTGCTGCGGGCGCTTTCCGTTTTGCTCCAGAAATAAAAGCAGAGCGCGATCGCCGCGACGGAGACGATCATGCTCACGATCTTCATCATCGTCCCGGCCAGCAGCTGGTCGTCCGCCGGCCCGAATCCCGGGATCAGGCGCGGCGCATATTCATAGGTCGGGTACAGGACGTCCGGCGTGAACGTGACGTACGCGAACAGGGGGGTCATCGACACCTCGAGACAGAAGAGATAAAGCATCCGCGACCCGTAACCGACGGGCGGGTATGCGCGTGAGGGGCTCAGCAGCGGCCACCAGAAGAGCACCGACGCGGCGAAGAAACAGAGGTGCTCCACCACGTGGATGACTTTGTCCTGGAGCGCCCACTCGTACAGCTGGGGCGCGTGCCAGACTCCGATCACGAGGGTGACAATCGCCCCGCACCCGAGCGGACTCAGCACGCGCCGCAGGATCCCGCGCAGCCCGGGCCGGTCGAGCGGAACGTCGACCATCCATGGAGTCAGCCCGCAGAGGAGGAGCACCGGCACCGGATACATCAGCAGCTGATGCTGGAGCATGTGCGCGCTGAACAGGAACCGCTCGCCGATCTGGTCGAGCGGCGAACCGACCGAGAGATAAAACAGCACGAGCGAGCTGTAGAAATACCATCCTTCGCGCCGCGGAAACGCCGCGCCCGGCGCAAACCGGCTCCGCAGCGGACCGGCCGCCAGCGCCCAGAGCCAGCCGAGGAGCACGAGCCCACCCACGAGGTAGGGTTCGTTGTGCCAGTGCCGCCAGTCGATCATCGCGGGAAGAAAAAAGGCGGCCCGGAGGCCGCCCTGGAGGTTCCGGTGTCCGGAATCGCGTCAGGCCAGGTCGGGCCGGACATCGGCGGCGGCCGCGGCGACCGAGGACAACGGCACGCTTTCCGGGGCGTCAAACAGCCGGATGAGGCCATACATCGTCGCGCCGGCGATCGTCAGCCCGATGAAGAACAGGATCGTGCAGAAGGCCTTGTCCCAGCGCAGGTGCATGAAATAAAAAATGACGTACATGAACTTCACCGTGGAGAGCACGACGAGCACGGTGACGAGCAGCCATTTCGCGAAGGGGAGGCCGATAACCGCGATCTCGACGCCCGTGATCACCGCGAGGAGCATCGCGATCTGCACGTAGATCTGGAATTTGTTTTCCTCGGCGTGCGCGCCGGGGACGGTGGAAGCAGCGTGGTCGCTCATGGCGGGATCAGAGGTATTCGAGGAGATAGACGGCGGTGAAGATCACAATCCAGACGATGTCGACGAAGTGCCAGTAGAGGCCCATCGACTCGACATCGATCGCGTTGACTTCGCTGAACTGAACCGGCCCGTGGGGACGCGCGAGGATCACCCCCGCGACCAGCGTGACGACGAACGCCGCGACCAGCGCGAGGTTCTGGCCGGCAAAGGCGCCGACCGACTCGCCGGCCTGGACGGTGTGGACGACGGCGAGCACGGTGAAGATCGCGCTGAGCACGAATCCCACCATCACGGCGACGTGCAGCACGTTGCGGAAAAACCAGAGGCGGTGCGCGCCGGTGTCGGCAGGCTTGAACGAGCGCACGTACATCATGATCAGCCAGAGCACGCCGATCGCCACGTGCGTGCCGTGCGTGCCGGTGAGGGTGTAGAACGTCGTGCCGAGGATGCTGTTCGTGATCGTCATGTGTTTCTCATGAACGAAGTTCGTGAACTCGAACACCTGGCACCCGAGGAAAATCGACCCGAAGAAAATCGTCGTGAGCAGCGAGAATCGCATGCTCTTGAGGTTGCCCTTCTGGATCGCGTTCACGGCGAGGGCCATCATCAGCGACGACATCAGGAGGATGAAGGTCGAGAACGACGTCAGCGGCACGTCGAACACCTCGCGCGGCACGGGATTCCCCGGCGGCGGGTGGAGGCGGTACACCAGGTGCGTGGAGATCAGCGAGCCGAAGAACATGCAGTCCGAGGCCAGGAACGCCCACATGAGGAGCTTCTTGTTCGGAATGCCGGTCGTGGTCGTGTGATCGTGATGATGATCGATGGTGCCCGTGACGGTGCTGCTCATGACAAAATAATCTGGCCGGTTGGGATCAGTGCTTGGCGTGCGGGTCCTCGACGATGTTTCCATCGGCGTCGAGGTGGATGTGGTAGCCCTCGGCTCCCTCCATCGACCAGAGATAGACGCCGATCAGCATCACGCTGCCGCCGATCAGCGCGACGATCAGCTTGTGGTAGCAGGCGCCGAACGCCCCGATCAGCACGCCGGTGCTCGCGACCAGCGGATAAATGGACTGGAAGGGCATGTGCAGGCCGCCGTGCGCCTCGTCCTCCTTGGCGTGCTCGGCGTTCTCCTGCGCGATCTGCTCGCGGTGGTGCTTCTCGTACCAGTAGGCGTCGCGGGCATGGATGGTCGGGATGACCGCGAAATTGTACTCGGGCGGGGGATTCGGCAGCGACCACTCGAGGGTGCGGCCGTCCCAGTGATCGCGCTTGGCGCGCTGGCCCTTGAAGAAGGTGTAGACCATCACGATGAAATAAATCGCGATGCCGGTGCCGAGGGTGAGGGCGCCGATGGTCGCGATGTAATTCGCGGTGTTCCAGCCCATGTTGCCGTCGTAGGTGAACGTGCGGCGCGGCATGCCGTTCAGGCCGAGGAAGTGCATCGGGAAGAACGTCACGTTGAACCCGACGAAGATCACCCAGAACGCGAGCTTGCCCCAGAAATCGCTCACCTGCCGCCCGACGATCAGCGGGAACCAGTAGTGGATCCCGGCGAGCAGCGCGAAGATCGAGCCGCCGATCAGCACGTAGTGGAAGTGGGCGATGACGAAGTAGCTGTCCTGCTGCTGCGCGTCGGCTGGCGCCGCGGCGTGCATCACGCCGGAGAAGCCGCCGATCATGAACATCCAGATGAAGCCGAGCGCGAACATCATCGGCGTCCGCATCGAGAGATGCCCGCCCCATAGCGTGCCGATCCAGTTGAAGATCTTCACGCCCGTCGGCACGGCGATCGCCATCGTCGCCAGCGCGAACGCCGCCGTCGCCACGGTGCCCATGCCGGTGGTGAACATGTGGTGGCTCCAGACGGTGAAGCCCAGGAACCCGATGCACGCGCCGGAGAACACCACGATGGGATAGCCGAAGAGCGGCTTGCGCGAGAACGTCGGGAGGATCTCCGAGATGATCCCCATCGCCGGCAGGATCAGGATGTAGACTTCGGGATGCCCGAAGATCCAGAAGAGGTGCTGCCACAGGATCGGCATGCCGCCGTTCGAGACCTCGAAGAAGTTCGTCCCAAACTGGCGGTCCATCATCACCTCGAGCAGGGCGATCGTGATCGCGGGGAAGGAGAGGATGATCAGGAACGACGTCACCAGCGTCATCCAGGTGAACACCGGCAGGCGCATCATCGTCATGCCCGGCGCGCGGAGATTGATGATCGTGACGATGAAGTTGAGCGCCGCCGCGATCGAGGCGACGCCGAGGAGCTGGAGTCCCAGCACCCAGAAATCTGTCGCGTGGGTGGGATTGTACGTCTTCGTGGTCAGCGGGGCGTAGCCGAACCAGCCGGCGTCGGGCGCGCCGTCCTTCAGGAACCAGCCGACATTGAGGATGATCGCGCCGGCCACGAACGTCCAGAGCGAGAAGGCGTTCAGCCGGGGGAAGGCGACGTCGCGCGCCCCGATCTGGAGCGGCATGATGATGTTGAAGAACGCGGCGCCCAGCGGCATGACGGCGAGGAAGATCATCGTCGTGCCGTGCATCGTGAACATCGTGTTGTACTGCTGCGCCGTGAGCAGCGTGTTGTTCGGGACCATCAGCTGGAGGCGGATCAGCAGCGCCTCGGCGCCGCCGACGAGCAGGAAGAACAGGGCGAAGAGTCCGTAGAGGAACCCGATCTTCTTGTGGTCGACCGTCGTGAGCCAGCTGACGAAGCCCGTCTTGGCCGTCGGGCGCCAGAAGACGAGGGGCTTCGCCGGAGCGTGCTCCTCCTTGGTGGTGAAATGTGATTTTACCGTCGCGTCCATGGGATGAAATTATTTGAGGCTGCTGATGTAGGCGACCAGGGCGGTGATGTCGTCCTCGGTCAGGGTGATGTTCGGCACGTAATTGTCATTCTGGTCCCTCACCGGAAATCCGTCGTCCCCGAGCTTGAGGTAACCGGCCATCTTGTTCACCCCGTAGTACATCTTGTTGCCCGGTTTGACCTGGTCCGGATGCCGGAGCCAACGGGCGACCTGCTCCGGAGTGTTTTCCAGCAAGCCGCCGGCGATGGTCGTGCGCGCGCCGACGTGGGTGAGATTTGGGCCGTTGATCCCGCTGCCGTCGTTGCCGCGGACGGTATGGCAGTTGACGCAGCTCTTCGCGTTGAAAATCTGGCGGCCCTGCTGGATGAGCGCCGCATCCTCGCCCTTCGCGTCCACCTCCTGGTGCGCGCGCCAGCTGTCGAGCGGGTTGAGCTCGAACCGGTCCGACCACCCGCGCTCGTTCTGCTTGAAATCCTTCCGGTACGACGCGAACTGCGGCTTCGCCGCGGCGGCGCCGGCGACCGTGACGTTGCGCGCCGGGGCCATCTGCTGGTTGAGCCAGTCGTTGAATTCCTTCGGCCCGAGCGCAATCACCCGGAAACGCATCACGGCGTGAGAGTCGCCGCAGTATTCGGCGCACTGCCCCCAGTAATATCCAGGGGCGTCGGCCTTCAGCCAGAGGAAATTCCCGCGGTTCGGGATCATGTCCACCTTGCCGGCGAGTTTCGGGATCCAGAAGCTGTGGATGACGTCGACGGAACGCAGCTGGATGCGGACCGGCCGGCCGGCCGGAATGACCAGCTCGTTGCTGGTGTTGAGCGTGCCCGATCCCGGAATCTGCTCGTTCGGATAATCGAACCGGAACCACCACTGGTAACCTGTCGCCGTGACGTCGTAGGCGTTCGACTTGTCGGCCTCCGGCACGTCGTGCGTGTACCAGATCGCGCTGAGGGTGGGGATCGCGATGATGACCAGCGCCAGCACCGACGCGCCGATGAGGCCGAGTTCGATCATCGGGTTGCCGTGACCCTGCTCCGGCGGCTCCGCGTGTTCGTCGGCGGACGACCGCGCCCGGAACTTGATCGTCGCGTAGGCCAGCACGCTTCCGACGATGATAAAAATCACCAGCGTCACCCAGCAGGTGACGTAGAAAAGGTCGCGCTGGCTCCGGGCCACCGGGCCGTCGACCGCGATCGTCGACTGGTGGCCGTCCATCCGCCAGAAATTGAGGTCACAACCCGTGAGCAGGACGGTGCCGGCGAGCGCGAGCGCGGCGCGGGCCCAGCGGGCGGTGGTGGAGAGCAGGGAGTTCAAACGCATGGATGCTGTCGTGAAAGAGGAAAATCTCGGCGAAACGAGGCCAACCGGAAAAGAGTCCGCTAACCCCTCGCCATTTCAAGCCCTATTCCTCCGCGAGTTCACCCGGGCGACGCGACTCGAATCTCTCGGCTTTCCGCGCTATAACTTCCTTTGCGCCCGGGGATTAGTTCGGAGGAATTTCCGGTGTTGGCGGTTGCAAGGCCGCGCACCTCTGCGGATAGTCGGAATGCCATGAAAACTCGACTTCTGCTTGTCACCGCCCTCATCGCGCTCGTCACTTCCGGCTGCGGCCGAAAGGACACCTCGACGACGACCCCCGCCGACTCCTCGACGGCTGTCGCCGCCGCCCCGGCCGCCGCCGGACCCCGGGTGGTTGAGATCACCGCGAACGACACGATGAAATACAGCCTCAACACCATCGTGGCGAAGCCGGGCGAAAAACTCACCATCGTGCTCACCAACGTCGGCACCCAGCCCAAGGAGGTGATGGGCCACAACTGGATCCTCCTCAAGGCCGGCAGCGACGCCGAGGCCTTCGACAAGGCCGCGACCCAGGCGAAGGACACGAATTATTTCCCCGCGTCCCTCTCTGATCAGGTGATCGCGCACATCGATCTGCTCGGGCCGCGCAAGTCCGGCGAGGTCACCTTCACCGTCCCCTCCGCTCCCGGCGAGTATCCCTTCCTCTGCAGCTTCCCCGCCCACTTTCAGGTCGGCATGAAGGGCGTGCTGGTCGTCCGCTGAGCCGGACGACCGATTCAAGGTTCAGGAATCGGACGAGGCCGCGCGCTTTCCGCGCGGCTTTGTCCTTTGTCGGTTCTTCCATGCTGAACCTTGAAGCTCCTTGAAGGCTTAGAGCGGGTCCGCGGCGTGCGCGGGCCACCACTGATAGAGGGAGAAATACACCAGCACGCCGGTCACCGACACGTAGTACCAGATCGGAAACACCCATTTCGCCCACGCCTTGTGGCGCTGGTAGTCCCCGCGGATCGCCAGGAAAAACGTCCGGGGCACGAGGTACGCGATGCTGATCGCGAGCAGGATGTGGGAAATCAGCATCGTATAATAGATCGTCCGGATCAGCCCCTCCCCGCCGAACGGCGTGTGCACGCCGCGGATCAGCACCTTGTGCGTCACGTAGCCCACCAGGAACACCGCCGACACCACCATCGCCGCCGTCATCACCCGCCGATGCGCCTCCTGCCGTCCGGATTTTATCAGCACATAGCCGATGGTGATCAGGACCGTTGCCAGTCCGTTCAGCGACGCGTTCAGGGCCGGGATATCGTGCACGGTCATGGGAAAATCAGGAGCCGGTCCGCCACCAAGGCGATCAGGACCACCGGCAGATAGGCGATGGAGGCCAGGAACAGCCGCCGCGCCGCCGCGTCCCGCCCGGTCGGACGGAGAAAAAGCGCCGCGCGCCATAAAAACCATGCGCCCGCGACGGAGGCGACCACGGCGTAATACCCGCTCGTCAGGTGCAGCGCCGTCGGAAGAAGGCTCACCGCGACGAGAAAAACCGTGTTGGCAAACGACCAGCCGGCGACCCACGCGCCCGACTCGTCGCGGACCGGCAGCATCGGAAATGCGACCGCCGAATAGTCGCGCCGATACGTCCAGGCGATCGCCATGAAATGCGGGATCTGCCAGAAAAACAGCACGCCGAAAAGCAGCCAGCCCAGCGCCGACACCCGCCCCTCGCCCGCGGCCCATCCGATCAGGGGCGGAAACGCCCCCGCCAGCGCGCCGATCTCTGTCGACCACCGCGACCAGCGCTTCGCCGGCGTGTACCAGCAAAGATAGGAGAAGATCGTCAGCAGGGTGAAGAGCGTCGCCATCGGATTCACCTTGGCGAACAGCAGGAACAGCGCCGCGATGCACATCAGGATGCCGAGCACGAAGGCCGACCCGTCCGGCACTTTTCCGGAGGGGATCGGACGATCCGCCGTGCGCTCCATCCGCGCGTCGGTGTCGCGTTCCATCCATTGGTTCAGCGCCGCCACGCCGCCCGCCGCCAGCGACGTGCCGATCAGCACGCAGATCAGCTTTCCGGTGTCGTGCGCCGGACGCGTGGCATAATAACCGGCCAGCGCCGTCAGCACCGAGAGCAGGCTGAGGCGCGGCTTCGTCAGCTCGAGGTAATCGCGGAAGCCCGCCGTCGCCGGCCCGGGGTCGGCCGTCATGTCGCGGGCTTTCCCTCGATCGCATCGCGGTGCGCCCGCCACGTCAGCCAGAAGGTCGTCACCAGGGTCAGCGCGCCGACGACCACGTGCCCCGTCGTCACATAGGCCGCGCGGTAGGTCCAGATGATCTGCGCGCCGAGAAAAATCTGCGCGGTCAGGAGCACGAGCAGCGCGACCGCGCCCGCCCGCAGGCGGGACGAGGCGTTCGCGTCGCCCACGAGCGTGAACACGAACCATGGGATCGCCACGCAGAGCACCGCCGCCATCGCGCGATGGGCGAAATGGATTGCGATGCGGAAATTCCAGAGGTGCGGCAGCAGCCCACCATCAAAATTCGACGCGGGAAACGTCGGGATCGCCATGCCGGCGAAACTGTGGCGCATCACCGCCGCGATCGCGAGCTGCACGAAGAGCAGCACGCAGCACAGGAGGCCGAGGCGCCGCACCGCGCGGCCCGTGGGCGCGTCCGCGCCTTCGATCCACGAGCGGGAACACGCGGCTGCGATCGCGATCAGGGTGCACGCAAACAGCTGGGCGAGCACCGCGTGCAGCATCGCGAAGAGCCGGCCGACACTCGTGTCGACCATTCCGATGTGCCGCTGGTCGAGGAGAACCCGGAGTCCGCCGACCACCGCCTGCATCAGCACCAGGCCCACCGCCCACCAGACCAGCCGCCGCAGCCACACGCGGCGCTCGGTCCGGCCGAGCCAGACGGCAAGCACGAAGGTGATCATTGCCATCAGGCCCGCGCTGAGCCGGTGCGAGTGCTCCGCGAACATCGCCACGTCGGTCAGCCAGCCGTGCGGGTTGATCGAGCCGTTGGAAAGGGGCCAGTCGGAAAAAACCATGCCCGCGCCGATGCTCGTCGTGAACGCGCCCAGCATCACCAGCACGAACACCCACGCCGCGCCCAGCGCGGAAAAGAGCGCGAGACCGGGCTGGTAGGTGGCGTTGCGCGCGCCGGTCGAGGAGGAGGAGGCCATGAGCAGGGTGACTCGCGAGCAGAAGCGCCTCTGCCATGGTCCGCAAACCCTTTGACAAATTTTTCCTCCGGCGAATCCGTAGTGCCATGAAATCCAATGCCCTGCGCGCGGCCGGCGCCCTGCTGCTGCTGCTGGCCGCCGCCGGATGCGGCCGCTCGCGCCCGGAAGCCGCCACGGGGATTTCCGCGGAAAAACGTTATCCGCTCGCCGGCGAGGTCGTGTCCGTGGACCCGGCGCGCAAGGTCCTCGTCGTCCGCCATGACGCGATCAAGGATCTCATGCCCGCGATGACGATGGAGTTTTCCGTCTCCGGCGCCGCCGCGGCCGCGCTGAAGCCCGGCCAGCGCATTCGCGCGGAACTCATTCCCAGCGACAAGGGGGACTGGCGGCTGGAGAAAATCTGGCCCGACGACAAATCCGCCGGCGCCGCAGTCGACGCCCAGGCCGCCGCCCTGCGCCAGGACACCCTGATCCGCGGCAACGGCGCCTACCGCGAGATCGGCGAGACGATTCCCGACTTCGCGCTGTACGACCAGGAGGGGAAAGTCGTGTCGAGCGGGCGCTTTCGCGGCAAGCAGGTCATGCTGAACTTCATTTATTCCCGCTGCCCCGTCGCGACGATGTGTCCGGCGGCGACGATGAAAATGATGGCGACACAGAAACTCGCGCACGCCGCCGGCGTGCCGGATCTGGAACTCGTCTCGATCACCCTCGATCCGGGCTACGACACTCCCGCCGTGCTGAAGGAATACGCGGCGGAGAGAGGGATCGATACCTCGAATTTTTCGCTGCTGACCGGGCCGGAGAGCGCGATCAAGGACCTGCTGGCCCAGTTCGGAATCATCGCCGATTTCCAGGGAAACCTGCTGAACCACACGCTCGCCACGGTGCTGGTCAACGAAAACGGCCGCATCATCCACCGCGCCGACGGACGCGAGTGGGAGCCGGCGGATTTCGTCGCGAAGATGAAAAAATGATCCACGGCAGGCCTGAGCAACCGTCGTTGAACCGCGAATGAACCGGCCTCTCCCATCCACGGCGGCATCATCGCACCCGCTCCGAACCGACCAGTGGCGGCAGATCAGCCTGATCACCGCCGTCGCGGCCGGCATCTTCGCGCTGTTCCGCTGGCTGCCGACCGGCACGAATCTCAGCCACATGGATTTCCGCGTGACGGCGAAAAACCCGATCGACTTCTGCGATCCACTCAACCCGCAGTTCATCCCGGTGGTGGCGGTGGCTTCGCCGGTGACGATGACGCTGCGGACCGGCCAGCCGGCGGCGGCGGGTCGCGAAGCACACTGTGTCTTGTCGCTGCGCACCGCGAGCGGCAAGCCGGTCGCGCCGCAGGACCTCCTGGTCGCGCACACGCGCCTGCTGCACCTGCTGATCGCGGATCCGTCGCTGACCGACTACCAGCATGTCCATCCGGAGCCGGGGCGCGTGCCCGGGGAATGGATCTTCTCCTTCACGCCGCGGCGGGGCGGGGATTACCGCGTCTTCGCCGATTTCACTCCCGCGGCCACGGCCCGGAGCCTCTATGCGAACGCCGACCTGAAGGTGCTCGGTCCCGGCGAGGCCGGACCGTCTGCGTCCTTCTTCACGAAGTCGTGGGTCGTGGAGCAGGACGGATTTCATTTCGCGCTGGTTCCAGCCGCGCTGCCGGTGCGCGCGGGGCAGGCGGTCGACCTGAAGTTCGCGATCGAGAATCTGCGGCGCGGAGCCGCGGTGCCGATGCAGCCGGTGATGGGCGCCTTTGCCCACCTCGTGGCGTTCGACTCGGCGCGCAGCGGATTCGCGCACCTTCATCCGATGGAAACCGATCTCGCGCAGATCCCCGACGCGGTCCGTCCGGTGCTGAATTTCAAGATCATGTTCCCGCGCGCCGGCACCTACGTCATCTGGGCGCAGGTCAATCTCGGCGGCAAGGAGACCTTCGTCCCTTTCTGGTTCGACGTCGCCGGGTGACGTTTCGCGTTTTCAGCCGCGAGGGTGCGGCCGGAAATCCGCCGTCCGCGAATCGCGATTGAATCAGTGGCCGTTTTTGCCGTGCTTCGCGCGGAAGCGGGCGAGTTCGGGATAGGCCTTGGTCGGATCGCCGTAAACATTGCCCGCACGGTCCTCGCCGCGGGCGAGGTAAAGATGATGCCACGAGCCGATCTGCTCGTGATTCTCGCGCACCCGCGTGGGAATGTAGCGCATCGTGTAGCCGCAGCGGCGCATCGAGCTGGTGTTGGGTTCGCTGCCGTGGATGATGCGGCCGTCGTGGAGGCTGCACTGGTTGGGCTCGAGCTCGACCGCGACCGCCTTCCGGGGATCGCGCTGCGCCGCCGTGATCTCGTCGTTGAAGACCGCCTCGCCAGGCTTCAGCAGGTCGTAGTCGGAAAAGCCCTCCTTGCCCGTGTTATGCGTGCGCGGGATGATCCGCATGCAGCCGTTTTCCTTCGTCGCCGGATCGATCGCGAGCCACACCGTCACCACCTCCATCGGCGAGATCATCGTCTTCCAGTAATGCGAGTCCTCGTGCCACGGCACCCGCTGCCCGTTGCCCTTGGGCTTGCAGATGAAATGGCTGGCGAAGAGCGCGATATCCGGGCCGAGGATGGGCTCGACCAGGTCGAGCACTTCGTCGGCGAACAGCCACTCGAACAGCTCCGGATGCTGGAAGTGGGGGACGTCCATCGACTCCGGACGCACCCCGGAGTCGAGCCCGCTGAGGATGTTCTCGAACGTCGCCTTCAAGCGCTCGAATTTCGCCGCCGGAAAAACCGGCTGGCGGAAAAGATGATAACCCTCCTGGCGGTACCTTGCGACTTCGGCGGGAGTCAGGCGGTGACGCGAGGCGGATGATGATGAGGAAGAGGAGGAGGCAACCATGCTTGTGTTATATCACCGTTGGGTGGGGAAATCTTGCCATAAAAGCGCACTTTATTGTGTTATATTGCCGTCATGCGCCGGAGCTGCCTTCATTTCAAACTCGCGGATTTCGTCCGGAAGGGCGAGGCATACCACTTTGCTCAGACCGGGCTGACGCCGGAGAACGCCGTGCGCTGCCATGACCACGATTTTCACGAGCTCTTCTGGGTGACCCGCGGACGGGGCGAGCATCTCCTGAATGGACGGTCTTATCCGCTGCGGCCGGGCCGGCTCTTTTTGATCCGGCCGCAGGACCGGCACCACGTGACG
>JAQGON010000005.1 GCA_028293565.1 Verrucomicrobiota bacterium
CCCCTTGCGTCGCCCGCGCGCGGGACATTTTCTCCGGGGTTTCCCAATCCAAGCGAATCCACCCGTCCATGGCCGAGATCACCAAGAGCTACGAATCGCGCGACATTGAGAAGAAGTGGTACGCCGCCTGGCTGGAGGCGAAGTCCTTTGCCGGCCGGGTGCAGCCGGATCGCGAGCCGTACAGCATCGTCATCCCGCCGCCCAATGTGACCGGCGTGCTGACGATGGGACATGTGCTGAACAACACGGTCCAGGACATCCTCATCCGCCGCGCGCGGCTCGAGGGAAAATCCGCGCTCTGGCTGCCGGGCACCGATCACGCGGGCATCGCCACCCAGACCGTGGTCGAGCGCGAGCTCCGCAAGGGCAAGAAGACCCGGCACGATTTTGGCCGCGAGAAGTTCGTGGAGAAAGTGTGGGCCTGGCGGCAGGAAAAGGGCGGCATCATCCTCGAGCAGCTGCGCCGGCTCGGGGCCTCCTGCGACTGGGACCGCACGGCGTTCACGATGGACCCGGCCTACTCGGAACGCGTGCTGCTCGTGTTCGTCGAGCAGTTCAAGCGCGGCTCCATTTATCGCGGCAAGCGGATGGTGAACTGGTGCCCGGGCACGCAGACCGCGCTCTCCGACGAGGAAGTGATCATGAAACCGGTCAACGGCGCGCTCTATCGCGTGCGCTACGAGCGCGTCGACCAGCCCGGGGTCTTCATCGAGGTCAAGACGACCCGGCCCGAGACAATTCCCGGCGACGTGGCCATCGCGGTGCATCCCGACGATCCGCGCTATGCCGGATGGGTGGGAAGGAAAGTCCGCCGTCCGATCGGGCCTTCCGCCGAGATTCCGGTCATCGCCGACGCGGCGGTCGACCGGGAATTCGGATCGGGCGCGCTGAAGATCACGCCGGCTCACGACCGGACCGACTACGAAATCGGCCTCCGGCATTCGCTCCCGGTCATCGACGTCCTGAATCCGGATGGGTCGCTCAACGATCTCGCCGGGGCCGGGCTGGCGGGGCTGGACCGTTTTGCCGGGCGCAAGATCGCCGCCGAGATGCTCAGGGCGGCCGGCGCGCTGCTGGCCGAGGAGCCCTACGCCCACAACGTCGGTTATTCGGAGCGCGCCGATGTCCCGATCGAGCCGCGGCTGACCGAGCAGTGGTGGCTGCGTTATCCCAAGGTCGCGGAGGCGAAGGCCGCGGTCCGCGACGGCCACATCCGGTTCCATCCGGAGCGCTGGAGCAAAGTCTACCTGCACTGGCTCGAGAACATCCAGGACTGGTGCATCAGCCGCCAGCTCTGGTGGGGGCATCGGATTCCCGTGTGGTACCGCAAGGGATCGAACCGCAGCGATCCGCAGAACTGGCACGTTTCGGTGTCCGGGCCGGAGGACGCCGGAAACTGGGAGCAGGAAGAGGACGTGCTCGACACCTGGGCTTCGTCGTGGCTCTGGCCGTTCGCCACGCTCGGGTGGCCCGACGCCGCGGAAATGAAGCGCGCGGGCTTCGATTATTTCTATCCGACCACGACACTCGTGACCGGGCCCGACATCATTTTCTTCTGGGTCGCACGGATGATCATGGCCGGACTCGAGCTGGTCGACGCGCAGGGAAATCCGAAATCCGAAACCCGGAGCCCGGATTCCGAGCCACGAATTCCGAATTCCGAAATCGCCCCGCCGACCGCCGAGCCGCTCTCGGCCGCGCAGATCGAGCGCCGGATTCCGTTCAGGCACGTCTATTTCACCGGCATCATTCGCGACCAGCAGGGCCGGAAGATGTCGAAGTCGCTCGGCAACTCGCCCGACCCGCTCGACCTGATCGACGCCTACGGGGCGGACGGGCTGCGGTTCGGCATCGTTTCCATTGCGCCGCAGGGGCAGGACATCCGGTTCCAGGAGGAGCGCATCGAGGGCGGCAAGAATTTCTGCAACAAGCTCTGGAACGCCTGCCGCTTCCGCCAGATGAGCGGGCCGGCGGACGACAACACGTCGCTTCGCACGATCGCGCAGCGGATCGAAGCGTCGCAGTTCGACGGGGACGACCACGCGATTCTCGAGCAGGTGATCGCCGCCACGCGCGAGGTCGGGCGCTGTTTCGCCGACTTCGAATTCAGCGCGGCGATCCAGACGCTCTACGGATTTTTCTGGAATGATTTCTGCGACTGGTACGTCGAGGTTTCCAAGTCGAAGCTCCAGGCTGCCGGCACCAAGGCCAACTGCCTCGCGATCCAGGATCTCGTGCTGCGCCAGACGCTCCTGCTCCTGCATCCGTTCATTCCCTTTATCACCGAGGAACTCTGGCAGCAGCTCGGCTATGCGGTCCCGGGGACGCTGATCGAGGACGCGCGCGTCGAGGATGCGTCGCAGCTCGAGTCGGCCTTGCAGGCCCGCGGGCTCGTGATCGACCGGACGCAGGTCGCGGCCGTGCAAGACCTCAAGGCGTTTGTCTCACAGGCGCGGGCGCTGAAGGCCGACCACAATCTGGCGAGCCGGCGCGACGTCACGTTTTTCATCACCGCCGGTGACCGCGAGTGGATGCTGGTGGCGGCGAACCTGGCGAAGATCCAGCGCCTGCTCGGCGCGTCCGAGGTGACGCGCCGGGACCGGGTGGACGGGGCGCCGGCGGCGGTGACGGCGCTCGGCACCGTGTACCTCGATCTCGCCAGCACGGTGGATGTCGGCGCCGAGAAGGTGCGGCTGAAGAAGGACCTCGAGATTTTGACGAAGCACATCGCCGGGACGGAGGCGCGCCTGGCGAACCAGGCGTTCGTGAGCAAGGCCCCGCCGGCTGTGCTCGAAGGCGCGCGCAAGCAGCTGGCCGAGCAGCAGGCGAAGCGCAGCGAACTCGAACGGCTGCTGGCCGCGCTGGAGTAGGATGCGTTTCCGGATTCGGGCTGAAAGCACGAGGGATTGTCCAAAGCGCCGCGCCGACGGGCGCCGTCTGAACTTCTTCCTCGTCTACCGGCACGCCTTGTAACGCGGGCAGGTGATGAGATGGTCGTTCACCATTCCGCTGGCCTGCATGAAGGCGTAGCAGATCGTCGAGCCGACGAATTTGAATCCGCGCCGCAGCAGATCCTTGCTTAGCGCGTCGCTTTCCGCGGATCTTGCGGGGATGTCGCCCGTGGTGCGGCGCCGGTTCACGATCGGGCGTCCGCCGACGAACCCCCACAGGTAGGAATCGAAGGAGGCGAATTCCTTTTGCACGGCGAGAAACGCGCGCGCATTGCGGATCGTGGCGGCGATCTTGAGCCGGTTTCGCACGATGCCGGCGTCGGCCATGAGCGATGTCGTCTTGCGGGCGCCGTAACGGGAGATTTTTTTCGCGTCGAACCGGTCGAAGGCGCGGCGGTAATTCCCGCGCTTGTTCAGGATCGTCGTCCAGCTCAGCCCCGCCTGCGCGCCCTCAAGAATCAGCAGTTCGAAGAGACGCCGGTCGTCGTGCAGCGGCACGCCCCATTCGGTGTCATGGTATGAGATATTCGGCTCGGCGCGGGCCCAGGCACAGCGGGTGGACGGTTTCACAACCTCCGCAGTCGACCGTTTTTAGGCCCCGACGCCAAGCACGGAGCGCGCCGTTGGCGCTTCGGTCAACCGCCGTGCGGCCAAGCCGGATTTTTTCAGCCCGCCTTAAGCGGAGGCGGCCAGGTTGTGTCCCGGACGCGTGAACTGCCGGCTCAGATCGGAAAGCTGCACGCTGGCCTGCGCGACTTCGTGGAGGGAGGTGTGCAGCAGTTCGTTCGCCCGATCGAGTCCAAGCAGGCGCGCATAGGTCCGCGCGCGGCCGTAGGCGGCGATGGCGTGCTGCTCGATATTGCGCGCGGCAATGATCAGGCCGGCGTCGTCGACGACCGGATCGGTCGGCTCCCGGTCGGACTCGGCCGCTTCGCTGTGGCGCATGATCTCCGGCAGATCGCGGACGTGCTCGTGAATGGGTTCGCCGAGCTCGCCGAGAATGCTCTCGAGCAGCGCGGCCTGCGTCCGGGCCTGGCCGAGGTGATTCTTGAGCACCGACTTCAGGTCGGGATTGTGCGCGTTCCGCGCGAGCACCGGAAGGATCCGGAGCAGCTGGGTCTCCGCCTGGTAGAGTTCGTCCAAGGCGTCGATGAAGTTGTCGCGGAAGGAAAGGAGCGTCGTCATTTTCGTCGGATTCGAGGTTGCCGAAAGGAAGTCAGGTCGCGGCCCGCCGCAGACGGCATCAGTCGCAGCCGGAGCCGGAGTCCGAATCCAGAAAGCGCTCGATTTCGTCGCGATTGGCGCCGGTGCGTTTCTGGATGCGGCCGATCAATTCCTCTTCCTGCCCGGTGACATACTCGAGATCGTTTTCGGTCAGACTTCCGTACTTTTGCTTCAGCTTACCCTTCGCTATGTGCCAGTTACCTTTGAGAGTGTGTGTGTCCATGAGAGTCGTGGTTAAAATTGGTTGATGTAGAAAAGCCGGTGGGGCCGGATTTCCGGCTTCAAGCATGGACCCGCGAATCCGAGAGAGGTTTGCGAATAGGAAAGATTTTTCATTCAAGATAGTTGGCGTCGTTGGCACGGTTTTTTCGTGCGGTTTGCGCGCACGAGAAAGGGTTTTGGCCCGAAATGGCGGGCCCTTGAGCCGGGCCGGTAAAAATTTCGTAATGACTTGGGAGCTGTCGTGGAATGACAATTGGCCAAGTAGCACGGGCCTCCGACCCGTGAAGTGGGATGTGAGCTGACGGTGGAAGCTCGACGTTCCCAGTTGGCGGAGCCCGCGTTCACGGGTCGGAGAGCGGTGAAGTGAGATGCGAGCTGAAGGGTTGAGCTCGACGTACCCAGTTGGCGGAGCCCGCGTTCACGGGTCGGAGACCCGTGCCACTTGCCGCACGGATAAAAGCCCGCATCGTGGCGGCTTCTTCCGCATGTCCGCCGAAACCTCACGCCACCGGTGGCCGCTGCACTATGCGTGGATCGTGGCGGGCGTGACTTTCCTGACCCTGCTCGCAGCCGCCGGAGCGCGTGCGGCGCCCGGCGTGATGATCCTTCCCTTGGTGAACGAGTTTCAATGGAGCCGGGCGACCGTCTCCTCGATCATCTCGGTGAATATTTTCCTCTACGGATTGATCGGGCCGTTCGCCGCCGCGCTGTATCAAAGTCTCGGGTTGAGACGCAGCATGTTGATCGCGATGACGCTGATCGGCACGGGCTATGGATTTTCCATCCTCGCGACGCAGTACTGGCAGTTTCTCGTGCTTTGGGGCGCGGTGGTGGGGATCGGCTCGGGACTGGCCGCGACGGTGCTGGGCGCGGCGGTGGCCAATCGCTGGTTCGCGGCGCGCCGGGGCCTGGTGATGGGCCTGCTCACGGCGAGCACGGCGACGGGGCAGCTGGTTTTCCTGCCGCTGCTTGCCTCGGTCGTCACCACGCGCGGATGGCGCGGCGCTCCGCTCATCGTGGCCGTGGCCTCGGCCGTTGCGCTTCCGGTGATCTGGTGGTTCATGCGCGACACGCCGGCACAGGTCGGCGAACGCGCGTACGGGGAGACCGTGGGCACTCCGCCGCCCGCGACGCCGAATGCCGGCAGAAATCCGGCGCGGGTGGCGGTTGAAACCCTGATCGAGGCGACGCGGGTGCGCGATTTCTGGCTGCTGGCCGGGTCGTTTTTTGTCTGTGGCGCGAGCACGAACGGGCTGATCGGCACCCACCTGGTTTCGGCCGCGTTCGACTGCGGGATCCCTGAGGTGAAGTCCGCGAGCCTGCTCGCGATGATGGGAATTTTCGACCTGTTCGGCACCACCGCCTCGGGCTGGCTTTCAGACCGCTACAACTGCCGCTACCTGCTTTTCATGTATTACGGACTGCGCGGCCTGTCGCTGCTGTTTCTGCCCTCGGCGCTGCTGGGGCCGACGGGCTGGCTGATGCTGTTCGGCGTGTTTTATGGCCTCGATTGGATTGCAACCGTGCCGCCGACGGTCCGGTTGTGCGCCGAGTCGTTCGGGCGGGAGAAGGCGAGCGTCGTGTTTGGCTGGGTCGTGGCGGCGCACCAGCTGGGGGCGGCGTTCGCCGCCTACGCGGCGGGCTGGCTGCGCACCACGTCGGGGGCTTATACCCTGGCGTTTCTCGGTGCCGGGACGCTCTGCCTCGTCGCGGCGCTGGGCGTGCTGCCCATCGGCCGGACCAGGCGGCTCGCAATGGCGAGCGCAGCGGCGTAGCGCCGGAGCGGTTTCAACCGACCTTCGCCGGGCCTTTAACGCGCAGGGCCTCGCAGGGCCCGAGCCTCTCAGCAGACCCGGCCGCGCTTCCCGGCGAGTGTGTTTGCCGGCGGATTTTCTCCGACCCAGCGCTCGTCGATCGGCTGGCTGGCTCGCTGATACCGCGTGTCGGAGGAAAAACGGAACCGGTCGGTCTGGTTGTCCAGTCCGCCGTGCACGAGCGTCATTCCAAACGTGAAGAAATCGCCCGCGCTCCAGTCGGGCGCCGTGAGCCAGCGCCCGCCGAGCTTCTGCCGGAGCGATGCCGGATTCTTGCTCAGAAATCCCGGATGACTCCAGCCGCCGTTCGTCTTCACCTTCTCGACCTGCCGTGGATTGTTCTCGCAGAAGGCGTCGACGTCGACCTCGAGGTAACTCTTCAGCCGCTCCGTCTGGCGATGGGACCCCTCGAGCACCATGATCCCGCCCATCTCGAGCGGAATGTCGCCATAGGGAATCCAGCAGGTCAGGAGCTGGTGGGTGCCGCGTCCCATGTAAACGAGATCGCAGTGCGGGGTGGTGCCCATGCCGCGGCTCACGGCGCGAAACCAGGTATGGTCGAAATGCCGCACCGGCTCGCCGAACAGATCCCGATAAAACCCCAGCAGCTCGGGGCCGTAGACGACGCGCTCGACCGCGGCATTCTTTCGCGCGAGGTCGCCGCGATAGGAAAATTTCCGGTCGGGTCTCGCCACCGCCTCGATCGACGGCGCCGCCGGATCGAGCGATCCCTCGGCGGCCAGCCGGCTGGTGATCGAGACGCGCGCGGCCAGCACCAGGGACGGATCGAAAAACTTCGGAAGATAGAGATAACCGTCGTCAGCCAGCCGCCGGCCGAGTTCGGCGGGATCGTTCAGCGCATCGCGGGAGCTCCGCACAAACCCAAACGATTCGGCCGAGGTGTCGAGTTCGCATCCGGCAGAGTAAAGGGGGATCGTGGCGAGCATGGCTTGGACGACCCGGAAATGTGATGCGCAGGGCGCCGGGAGGCGAGGCGGATTTGGCTGATTATTTTTTCCGGCGGAGCTTCTCGCGAGAGGAGGGGCGGGAGCCGATCAGGCATTTTTTCCCCGTGTCGAGGTCAGCGCTCCGCCGGACACCCAAACGAAAAAGCCCCGGTGCACCGGGGCTTTTGAGGAGCGGAAGCGAATCGGCTCCGCTGCCGTCGCGCTGCGTCGGCTTTACTTCTTCAGGTCCGCGACCGCCGCCTGGGCGGCGGCCAGCCGCGCGACGGGGACGCGGTAAGGGCTGCAGCTGACGTAGCTCAGGCCGAGCTTGTGGCAGAACTTGACCGAGTCCGGATCGCCGCCGTGTTCGCCGCAGATGCCGAGCTTGATGTCGGGACGGGTTTGGCGGCCCTTCGCGATCGCGATCTGCATGAGCTGGCCGACGCCGGTCTGGTCGATCGAGGCGAACGGGTTTTTCTTCATGATCTCCGACTCCTGGTAGGCGCCGAGGAAGGAACCCGAGTCGTCGCGCGACATGCCGAGGCAGGTCTGCGTGAGGTCATTGGTGCCGAAGCTGAAGAACTCGGCCGTCGTCGCGATCTCGTCGGCCGTCAGCGCGCCGCGCGGGATTTCGATCATCGTGCCGACGGAGTAGGCGACCTTCACCTTCTTCTCGGCCTGCACCTTGGCGGCGACCGAGTGGACGATCTCGACCTGGAGATCGAGCTCCTTCTTGAATCCGACGAGCGGGATCATGATTTCGGGGCGCGCCTTGAAGCCGGCCTTGTTGGCGTCGGCGGCGGCTTCGAGCACGGCGCGCGCCTGCATGGCGGTGATCTCGGGATACTTGATGCCGAGGCGGCAGCCGCGGAACCCGAGCATCGGGTTGAACTCGTGGAGCTCGTGCACGCGGTGCTGGATCTTCGCGACGTCGATGCCGAGCTTCGTCGCGAGGGCGGCCTGCTGCTCGTGCGAATTCGGCAGGAACTCGTGGAGCGGCGGGTCGAGGAAACGGATCGTCGCGGGGTAGCCCTTCAAGGCCTTGAAGATCCCGAAGAAGTCCTCGCGTTGATAAGGCAGGAGCTTCGCCAGCGCCCTTTCGCGGTCGGCGAGGTTGTCGGCGAGGATCATCTCGCGCATCACGTCGATGCGGTCGCCCTCGAAGAACATGTGCTCCGTGCGGGTGAGGCCGATGCCGACGGCGCCGAACGCGATCGCCTGGGCGGTCTGCTCGGGCGTGTCGGCATTGGTGCGGACCGACAGCTTCGCCGCCTGCGCGCACCACTTCATCAGCTGGTTGTAGCTCTTGAACTTCTCGGTGGCCTGCGCGGCCTTGTCGCCGTTGAGCAGGCCGGCGACGATTTCGGAAGGCGCGGTGGGAATCTGTCCCGCGTAGACCGTCCCGGCGGTGCCGTCGATCGAGAGGAAGTCCCCCTCGGCAAACGTCTGCCCGGCGATCGTCGCGGTTTTTTTGTCGTAGTCGACGAGGACGTCGGCGGCGCCGCAGACGCAGACCTTGCCCATCTGGCGGGCGACGAGCGCGGCGTGGGAGGAAACTCCGCCGCGCGCGGTGAGGATGCCCTCGGCGGCGATCATGCCGCGCAGATCCTCCGGGGAGGTCTCGACGCGAACCAGGAGGACCTTCTCGCCTTTTTCCGCGGCGATGACGGCGCGGTCGGCGTTGAAGTAAATCCGGCCGGTGGCGGCGCCGGGACCCGCGGGCAGGCCCTTGGCGATCACCGTGGCCTTCCTGACCTCGGCGAGGTCGAAGATCGGGGCGAGGAGCTGCTCGAGCTGGTCGGCAGGGTTGCGGAGGATGGCGGTTTTCCAGTCGATCAGCTTCTCCTTGACCATATCGATGGAGAACTTGAGCGCGGCGGCGGCGGTGCGCTTGCCGTTGCGCGTCTGGAGCATGAACAGCTTTCCGTCCTGGATGGTGAACTCGACGTCCTGGACGTCCTTGAAATGTTTCTCGAGGGTCGCGCGGACCTTGAGCAGCTGCGCGTAGGCCTGGGGCAGGTGTTTCTTGAGTTCGAGCACGGGCTCGGGCGTGCGGACGCCGGCGACGACATCCTCGCCCTGGGCGTTGATCAGGAACTCGCCGTAGAACTCGTTCGTGCCGTTGGCGGGGTTGCGCGTGAAGGCCACGCCGGAGCCGGAGTTGTCGCCGGTGTTGCCGAACACCATCGCCTGGACGTTCACCGCGGTGCCCCACTCGGTGGGAATGTTGTACTTGCGGCGGTAGACGGTCGCGCGGTCGTTCATCCACGAGCCAAAGACGGCGCCGGATGCGCCGCGCAGCTGGTCCCACGGGTTGTTCGGGAAGGCCTGGCCGGTCCGGTCCTTGACCAACGCCTTGAAGCGGCTGACCAGCTCCTGCTGGTCGGGCGCGGTGAGCTTGGAGTCCTCGATGTCGCTGTGATACTTCTCGTGCTTGAAGGAATGGATGACCGTCTCGAACGGCTCGTGGTCCTCGCCCGGGAGTTTCTGGACGCCCATGACGACGTCTCCGTACATCTGGATGAAGCGGCGGTAGCAGTCCCAGGCGAACCGCGCGTTGCCGGTGGACTGCTCGAGCGCGACGACGGTCTGGTCGTTGAGCCCGAGGTTGAGAATGGTGTCCATCATGCCCGGCATGGAATCGCGGGCGCCCGAGCGGACGGCGACGAGGAGCGGCGTGCCGGTGGTGGCGCCGAACTTCGTGCCCATGATTTTTTCCATGTTCGCGATGCCCGCCTCCATCTGGGCCTGCAGCGAGCCGGGGTAGGTGCGCTTGTTGGCGTAGTAATAGGTGCAGACCTCCGTGGTGATGGTGAAGCCGGGAGGTACCGGGAGGCCGATGCGCGTCATCTCGGCGAGGTTCGCGCCCTTGCCCCCGAGGAGCGGCTTCATGCCGCCGTGACCGTCGGCCTTTCCGGCGCCCCACGCGTAGACGTACTTGTGCGCCCTGGCGGCGGATTTCTTGGCGGGCGACTTCGCCTTGGCGGCGGGCTTTTTCACTTTGGATTTTACGGCCATGGAGGGAGGGGTTTCGGATTTGAAACAGGACGGCGCCGCAGGCGCGCGGAGGGAAACGGGATAGTCCGGGCATTCTGGCTGTCAATGGCGCAGCCGTGGAAACCGCCGGAAACGGGACCGACAGGACCCCCCCGGTCTCCGGTTTTTGCTGACGGCGCGGGCGCGCCTTACTTCTTCGCGGCGCGATGGGCGCGGAACACCACGCGGAACATCTGCAGCGCCAGCCAGAAGACGCCCGTGAGGCAGGACGTCGCGATGAGGCCCCAGATCACGACCATCCGGGGATCGGTCGACATCACGTGCGTCTTCAGCACGCTGAACATGAAGGCGAAAAAGAGGACAACCAGGACGAGGTCGACCACCAGGCTAACGGGAGTGACGTGCTTTTCTTCAGGCTGGGCCATGCCGAAAAGGAGAGCGGGAACGCGGCGGTTGTCCATGGAAAATTCCAGGCGCCGGCTGCCGGTCACACGGAGCCCGCGGAGGACCCGGCGGGGGGCCGGCGGTTTCATTCGGGTTGATTCGGGCCCCTTCGTGGTTCACCCCTCGGCATTCCGCCGGAAGTTGCCCGCTTTCCCCATGAAAAAAATCCGCCTCGGTTTCATCGGCACCGGCAACATGGGGCAGATGGCGCATCTGCGCAATTACGCGACCCTCCCGGACTGCGAGGTGGTCGCCCTCGCGGAGCTGCGGCCGCAGCTCGCGGCGCAGGTGGCGGCCCGTTTCGGAATTCCCGAGGTCTACCCCAGCCACGAGGAGCTGCTCGCCAAGGCCCGCGTGGACGCCCTGGTGATGATCCAGCCGTTCTGGATCCACGGCGGACTGCTTCCGGCGGTGCTCGCGCACGGCAAACCCATCATGATCGAGAAGCCCCTCGCGCACAGCGTCGAGATCGCGAGCTGGCTCCGGGACCTCTCCTCGCGCCACGATGCTCCCCTCTACGTCGCCTACCACAAGCGGAGCGACCTCGCCGCGGTCGCGGCGGCGGAAAAAATCCGCGAATGGAAGGCGTCGGGAAAATTCGGAGCGCTGCGCTACATCCGGGTGACGATGCCCCCGGGGAAATGGGACGCCGAGGGTTTTGCGAGCCGGATCGTCACGGATGAAAAATATCCGGACGTGAAGAACGACCCGCCGCCCGCGGGGTTCGACCCGGAGGGCGCGCACCAGAATTTCCTGCTGGTGAATTTCTACATCCACCAGATCAACCTCCTCCGCTACCTCCTGGGCGAGGACTTCACCGTCACCGCCGCCGATGCGAACGGACAGTACCTGGGCCTCCGCTCCGCGAGCGGGGTGTCGGGCATCCTGGAAATGGCGCCCTATCACACGACGCTCGACTGGCAGGAGTCGGCGCTGGTCGGTTTCGACAAAGGCTACGTGAAGCTCGACCTGCCGGCGCCGATGGTGCTCGACCGGCCGGGGCGGCTCGTCGTGTTCGAGGATCCGGGCGGCGCCGAGGCCCCGAAGCGGATCGAGCCGGTGTTCGCGCCGTGGCATGCGATGCGGTCGCAGGCGGCGAATTTCCTCCGCGCGGTCAGGGGGGAGGCGACGCCGCTGTGCACCGCCGCCGATGCGACCAAGGACCTGGAGGTGGCGCGCGATTTTCTGCGCCTCCAGCAGCAGGGCGGCGGCATCAAGCTGAGTTTCTGAACCCGCCCCGAATCCGCGCCGAAAAGTTTTCTCATGGATCTCAATCGTCTCGGCCTCAACACCGTCTCGCTCAAGTTCACCCACCTCGAGGAAGTCGCCGCCGGCTGCGCGGCCGCGGGATTTCGCGCGATCGAGTGCCCCCTCGACCAGATCCGCGGGGAATTGAAGAAAGGCATGACCGTCCCCCAGGCGCGCGCGATCATCCACGGACACGGGCTGACGGTCTCGGGCGGTTTCAACCAGAACCTCGTCGGCCTCGGCACGCCCGCCGAGATCGCCACGAGCCGCGACGAGCACGTCCGCAACGCCGAGCTGATCGCGGCGCTCGGCGGGACGATGATGGTCGTCGGCACGGATTACATCAACTGGCCCGCGGCGAAGGAGGTGCCCGACGTGATCGGACGCATGGCGGAGGCGGCGCGCGAGGTGGCGGACCGGATTCGTCCGCTCAACGTCACGATCGCGATCGAGTTCAACTGGGGCATGGTGAAGACGCTGCTGGCCACCGTGGAGATCGCGCGGCGCTCGGGCGCGGCGAATGTCGGCGTGCTGTTCGATCCCGCGCATTTTCATTCCACGTCCACGAAGACGGAACACATCACGGCGGAAACCGTGCGCTACCTCCGGCACGTCCACGTCGACAACATGCCGGCGTCGCCGGCCGAGACGACCGACTGCAACACGGCCCGCCTGCTGCCCGGCGATCCGGCGGGCTGCTACGACCTGGTCGATTTGTTCGGCCGCTTTGAGCGCCTCGGCTACCGCGGCAGCTATGCGATCGAGATGTTCAATGCCGAACTGTGGTCCCTCCCGCCGGCCGCCGCGGCGAAGCGCATGTTCGACGCGATGCAGTCGGTCTTTTCCAAAATCCCATGAGCCCTTCCGCCCACACCCGCACCGGTGGCTTTGCCATCGCCCTTCGACTCACCGGCGAATTCGCCAAGGCGCCCGTGGCTGAAACCGCCGCGTGGGCGAAGTCCCAGGGTTTCGGCGCCGTCGATCTTTACGCCGACATGCTGGCGGCGATCCCGGCCTGGAAAAAGGCGGGCCTCGAGATCGGCACGATGGATCTTTTCGGACCCGAGTGGCCGGGGATGCTTTCGGCCGACGCGGGAAAGCGGAAGGCCACGGCCGCGCTGGCGGTGAAAAACATCCGCGCGGCGGCCGCGGCGGGCGTGAAGCGCTTCTTCGTCGTCATGCTGGCGGAAGACGAAAAACTTCCGCGGAAGGAGACGTTCGG
>JAQGON010000007.1 GCA_028293565.1 Verrucomicrobiota bacterium
GGCCTTTTACCGGATTTGAACCAGCCGGCTCCGCGCTCGCGCGCAACCTACGGGTCGAGGAGCTCAAGCGCGCGGTCGTAATCCTCGTCGGCGACGTCGATCTTCACGCCGCCGATGGCGTTGGAGTAGAACCAGTCGACCGCGATCATGTTTTCGTCGCGCACGTAGGAGGTGATCCCGCTGCCCTCCAGCCGCGCCCGGAGCAGGTGGGCTTCCATGGGCTGGCTGAAACTGGCGAGCGTTCTCACCGGCTCATCGTGGCCCAGGAATCGCGCGCGAGCAACCCCGCCGTTTCACCGGCGGGCGGACATCTTTCGCGTACCGGCACAAACCCATGGCAAAAATTCCGATTATGGCTTTGGTAGGGTTGCTCCCGAATCCTCATCATGAAATCGCCCCGCCATTTTTTCTGGAATAGTCTCGCCGCGCCGCTTCTGGGCGTGCTCGCCGTTTCCATGGCGCTGGCCGCGGACACGGCGGACAACGGCGCGCCGGAGGTCGAGGACGGTTATCTGCGGCTGGGATTTGACCGTCTCGCTTCCTACAAGTTCGTCGCCCCGACCTACGATCCCGCGGCGGATGCGAAGGCGCCGCCGGCGTCGGGCGAGGAGCAGATTCCCGAGGGCGTGAAACACTGGAGCGGAAGGAAGGCGATCGTAACCGGGTTCATGCTGCCGGTGAAGATGGACGGCGGCCTCGTCACGGAATTTCTTCTGGTGAAGGACCCGATGATGTGCTGCTACGGCGTGGTGCCGAACATGAACGAGTGGGTGGTGGTGAGGATGGTGAAGGGCGGCGTGCGGCCGCTGATGGACGTGCCGGTCTCCTTCTACGGCGAACTCAAGGTGGGCGCCATGTTCGAAAACGGCTACATGACCGGGATCTATCTGCTCGAAGGCGAGAAGATGGGCGCGATGAAGTGAGAATTCAGCCCCGCAGCGCGGCCTTGAACGCCAGATAGGCCCGGATGCGGTTTCGCGCGGCGAGCGCGGGCTGCTCAATCCAGCGATAGGTCGTCGCGCTGATCGCGAGGGTGATCGAGACGAAAAGCGCGACCCACGCGGCGCGTTCCGGCATTCCGGCGCGGGGGTGGGGATACGCCAGATGGACGTACAGGGTTCCCGCGACCAGGAGATGGGTGAGGTAAATCGAATAGGAAAGCTGCGCGACGTATTGGACCGAACGCCGCCACCAATCGCCGCCGAATGCCCGAACCATCGAAGCCCACGGCAGCAGGAGAGCCATGCCGAGGCCCTGAAACGACAAAAGGAAGGTGCGGGCAAAGGGCGCGCCCCATGGCGCCGCTCCGGCGAAGGCGTAATTCACGCCCAGCACCAAGAGCCCGATGGCCAGCGCGGGAGCCCTGATGGATTGCCACCATTTTGGTCTGAGGTGTGCGAGGATCGCGCCAACCACGCCCCACGCGATCGAATCCAGGCGATAAACCACGATGCCGATGAGATCGAGGCCCTGATCGCCCGCGTTCGAAACCAGGCACCTCATCAGGAGTGGGACGGTCAGCAAAATCACCGCTCCCGCCCAAAGCGCCCGCGGACCGCGAAGGCCGCCGCGGAGCCCGGCCCAGATCAGCAAGGGCAACAGGACATAAAACCATTCCTCGACCGAGAGGGACCACGACTCCACGAAGAAGGCGGGCATGGGCCACGCCAGATTCTGGGTGAACACGGCGTAGCTTCCCAGGACACGCCACGGATCCGCCGGCGCACGATCGGCTGCAGCCCGGAGGCAGGCGCGCAACGCCAGCATGAAATAAAACAGCGGGAGCGTGCGCATCCAGCGTCCGACCAGGAATCCGCCGAGCAGGCGCGGCTGCAGGAGCGCGGGGCCGGCGCGCAGCAGGATGCCGCCGACGAGAAATCCGCTCAGGGCAAAAAAAAGATCCACGCCGAAGCGGCCAAAATGAATCCAGCACCGCCACTCTTCTGGAACCTGAACCAATAACTCCGCCGCGTGCTGGACCAGGACCAGCGTGATCGCAACGGCCCGCAACAGGTCCAGACCGAACACGCGCTTCTCCGCCGAAGCCATCGGGCCCGAATTTTGCGGGCCGGGACTGTGCCACAACGCTCCTCCTGCAGGATCATGAGTGCCGTAGGTCACTCAGGAAGCGGAATTCGTCAGGCGGGCAAGGACCGGTCGAGTGATCGGGATAATGTTCACTCCTTTGATGCCGAAATGGACACCAGCACGAAACGCGTCAAGCCGCGCTTCGGATGGCTGCCTAACGGGAAATATCCCGCTGGCTCAGGACCTTGAAACCGCGGTTGCTGAGGGCCTGCGCGGCGACGTCGTCGTCCTCGATGTTGATCGCGAGGGCGGACTTTCCGTTCGGGCGCTTGATGAAGCTGTAGACGTAATGGACGTTGATCTCGGCCTCGAGCAGCGCGGAGAGCACGTCGCGCAGCGAGGTCTCGTCGTCGATTTCCACCGCGAGCACCGCGCATTCGGTGTAGGGAAAATCATTGTTCACCATCAGCTCGCGGGCCTTTTCGCGGTCGTCGACAATCAGCCGGATCACCGCGCTGTCGGTCGTGTCGAGCACCGTGATCGCCATGATGTGCACGTTGTGCTCCTTGAACAGCGCCGTCAGCTCGTGGAGCCGCCCGACCCGGTTTTCCGTGAAGACGGAAAACTGCCGGACAGGATCAGTGGCGGGGATGGTCTTGGTTTCAGCCATGACGAGGGCTGCCGACCGTGACGCAGTCGGCGGGGGCGGTCAATTGCAGGCTGGCTCGACCCGGCCCGATAACTACCGTGGTGGTCCTATGTCCGCCGAAGCCGCCGATCCCCATGCCGCGACGATGCGCCGCGCCGTCGACAGCGCGCGGCTGGTGGCGCGCGGAATCGTCCTGAACCTCGCGCTCGCGGCGGTAAAATTCGCCGGTGGAATTTTCGGCCACACCTACGCGCTGATCGCCGACGGCGCGGAGTCGCTGCTCGACGTTTTCTCCTCGTCGCTGGTCTGGGCCGGCTTTCGGGTCGCGGCGCGCCCACCCGACGCCGACCATCCCTACGGGCACGGGAAGGCGGAGCCGCTCGCCGCGCTCGGCGTGGCGGTGACCATCTTCGCCGCGGCCGGATGGATCGCAGTCCATGCGGTGCACGAGATCGTCAATCCGCACCAGCGCCCCCACTGGTTCACGCTTCCGCTGCTCGCGGTGATCGTGGTGATCAAGGTCTCGTTTTCGCGGCGGATGGCGGCAGCCGGCGCGGCGGCGGGCAGCACCGCGCTGGACGTCGAAGCGCTGCACCATTGGTCCGACGCGATCACGTCCGCGGCCGCGTTTGTCGGCATCGCGCTCGCGATCGCCGGCGGGCCCGGCTGGGAAGTCGCCGATGACTGGGCCGCCCTGTTCGCGTGCGCGGTGATCGCTTTCAACGGGGTGCTCATGATCAACCGCGCGGTCGGGGACGTCATGGACACGGCGGCGCCGGGAAAATTCGAGGGGGAGGTCCGGGCCATCGCCCTCGGGGTGCCGGGAGTCCTGGCGCTGGACAAGGTCCGCGTGCGCAAGAGCGGGCTCAGCCACCTCGTCGACATCCAGGTCCGCGTGGATGGAAAACTCTCCGTGCGCTCCGGCCACGACATCGCGCACGCGGTGAAGGATGCGCTGCTGGCCTCGTCGCCGCACGCGATCAGCGACGTGTCGGTGCACGTCGAGCCCGCGCTCGGGTCGTAGTGCGCTTGTGAAGGATCGTTCACCATCAAGCACGCCAAGCGCGAAGATCGGAACAGCCGACCTGCCTCCCTTCGCGTGCTTTGCGACCTTTGTGGTAACCTGCGCGTTTCCGCCGCGAAGCCTGCTGCCGGTCACGCGATCCTGGCGTCGCGCAGGGCGGTCATGATGCGTTCGCCGCCGCCGCGGATGTGCCGGTACATCACCTTGCGCGCGGCTTCGGCGTCGTGCTGCTCGATCGCGTCGACGATTGCGTGGTGCTTGGACGACGGGTTGCCCGGGTCCATCTGCCGCCCGATGCGGAGGTAGGTCGGACGCTGGTACATGTCGAGGGCCGACATCACGATGTTTTCGAGCATCGGATTTCGGGCGCAGCGCACCACGAGGAGATGAAAGCGGGAGTTGGCCTGGCAGTACTGGACGAAGCTGCGGTCCTCGCTCGGATCGTAGGGCAGCGTGGCTTGCGCGCGCAGGGCGGCGATGTCGCCGGGGGTGGCGCGTTCCGCCGCGAGCGCCGCGGCCTGGGGTTCCACGATCGAGCGGAGCTCGATCAGATTTCGAAATCCCGCGAGAGTGATGCCGGCGACGCGATAGCCCGCGTGGGGCTGAAACGAAACCAGCTCCTCGTGACTGAGACGGTTCAATGCCTCGCGCAGCGGCGTGCGGGAGATGCGGAGTTCCTCGCACAGTTTTTTTTCGATCAGCCGCTCGTTGGGCTGGACCGCGCACGAGAGGATCCGCTGTTTCAGCACCGCATAAACATGGTCGGGCAGGGCGGTCGGCCGCATCGACTGCGGAGCGATTTCAATCAGGGAGGGTCTGACGACCGTGCTCATTCTTTTGGGTGGAGTAAGGTGCGGCAGCGTAACGGGTCGAGACACCTTTGTACAAAATATCTTGTATACAAGTATACAATCCGCCTAACTCGGGCCGGTCCACCCAATTACCTCTGATGGAAAGCGGCGTCATCACCCCGTCGGCCGAACTGAAACGAATGCCTCACCTGGGACATTCTCTGCTCCCGATCGTCGGAACGGCGGCGCTGATCGGGGTAGGCTTTGGAGTCTTCAAGGTCCGCGTCGAAGTGATGCTCGTCGTTGCAGCGGCATTGACGGGAATGCTGGCGAACCGGCTCGGGCTGAGCTGGCGCGAGATCCAGGCCGGGATGATGCAGAGCATCATGAAGGGGCTGCCGGCGATGCTGATTGTCGTCGTGGTCGGCGCGCTGATCGCCAGCTGGATCGCGGCGGGAACGATTCCGATGCTGATTTATTTCGGGCTCGGGCTGATCTCGCCCAAAATGTTTCTCGTCACGGCGTCGTTGGCGACGGGGATCGTCTCCCTGTTGACGGGGACGGGCTACGGGACGATTGGCACGGTGGGCGTGGCGTTCATGGGGATCGCGCACGGCTTGGGCATTCCCCCGGAGCGGACCGCGGGCGCGCTCGTCGCGGGCGCCTATCTCGGCGACAAGATCTCGCCGTTCGCGGCCAATGCGAACTTCGCCGTCGCGGTCGCGCAGGTGAACATTTACGACCACATCCGGCATTGTCTGTGGACAACCGTCCCGGCCTTCGCGGTTGGCCTCGTGGTCTACTGGATCGCCGGCGCGCAGCACGAGCCGGCCGCGCTTGGAACCGTTTTGGCGGGCGATGCGATCAGGGAGGCCCTTGCGCATCGTTTTGTTTTCAACGCCTGGCTGCTGCTGCCGCCGGTGCTGACGTTGGGATTGGCGATCGGAAATCGTCCCGTGCTGCCGGGGATGCTGCTGGCGGTGGCGCTGGCGGTGGTTCTCGCGATTTCGGTCCAGGGCATGTCGGTCGTCGTCGCGCTCAACGTGACCGTCACGGGTTACGAACCCCGCACCGGGCTCGCCGTGGTCGACAAGCTCCTCGCGCAGGGAGGCATGGAGAAAATGATGCATGTGACACTGATCGCGCTGTGCGCATTTGCTTTCAGCGGCATCCTCCAAAAGGCCGGACTCCTTGAGCCGGTGCTCCGACTGATGCACACCTTCACCCACAACACCCGCCGTCTGGTGGCCGCCACGGCCTTGGGCTGCCTCGTGGTCGAGCTGATGACCGGCGCGGCGTTTGTCTGCATCCTGCTGCCGTCCGAACTGTTTGGCCCCGCCTACCGGCGCCTCGGCCTCGCGGGGAAAAACCTCACCCGCGTCGTGGGCGACTGCGGCATCGTGGGTGTTCCGCTGATCCCGTGGAGCATTGCCGGCGCGTTCATGAGCGGCGCGCTGGGCGTGTCGGTGACGTCCTACGCCCCGTGGGCGATCTTTTGCTACGCGGGCGTGTTCTTCACGCTGCTCGCCGGCTTCACCGGTTTCACGATGGCGCCGCGAAAAAACGAGGACGAAACGCAGCCGGGAAGCTGAACCATGACGACTTTGGCGATTCACGGCGGGGCGGGCGCGTTGCCGAGGGGCGACATGACCCCGGCGCGCGCGGCGGAGTTTCATGCGGCGCTGCACGAGGCGCTGCGCACCGGTCGCCGCCTGCTGGCGGCGGGTCGCGCGAGCGTCGAGGTCGTCGAGGCGGCGGTGTGCGTGCTCGAAGACTGCCCGCTCTTCAACGCCGGCCGCGGCTCGGCGTTCACGCGCGAGGGCCATGTGGAGATGGAGGCCTCGATCATGGACGGCGCGACGCATCAGGTGGGGGCGGCCGGGCTGCTGCGCCGCGTGCGCAACCCGGTGCAGCTGGCGCGGCGCATCATGCTCCACACGCCACACACCGCGCTGGCCGGCGAGGCGGCCGAGCGGTTTGCCGCGGCGCAGGGACTGGCTCTGGAATCTCCGGAATATTTTTTCACGCCTTTTCGCTGGGATGCGATGCAGCGCCTGCGCGGCACGGAACGCACGGCGCTGTCGGAGGACGTGATTGTCACGGCCAGTCCCGACAGCCCGGAGGCGGCCGGCACGGTGGGGGCGGTGGCGCTCGACGCGGCGGGAAATCTCGCGGCGGCGACGTCTTCCGGCGGGACCACCAACAAATATGCCGGACGGATCGGGCAGGCCTCGACGCCGGGTGCCGGGATCTACGCGCACAACGACACCTGCGCCGTCGCCTGCACCGGCCAGGGCGAGGCGTTCGTGCGCGCGGTCACGGCCCACGATGTCTCGGCGATGATGGAATTCGGCGGGCTGGACCTCGCCGCGGCGGCGGACGCCGCGATTTTCCGGCGGCTGCCGGGCAAGGGCGGATTGATCTCCGTCGACGCGCGCGGACGCCTGGCGCTGCCGTTCAACACCGAGGGGATGTACCGCGGCTGGATCGATGCGCAGGGAGGCGTGCACACGGCAATCTACGAATCGGCGCAGACGTGGCCGGCGATTTCATGAACACGCTTCTCCGCCGCCTTTTGCTTTTTTCGGCCGTGATCTCCGCGACCGCGGCGGAAGCCCCGCGCGCGGGCGAAAGTTTCATTTTCGAGCAGGCCGGACGGCGGGTGACGGTTCGCTACTTCCAGCCGCCGGGCGCGGCGGCGGATGCGCCGGTGGTTTTTGTGATGCACGGCGTCCAGCGCAACGGCGAGGAGTACTTTGGCGATTGGGTTCCCCTTGCGGCGCGGCGCCATTTTCTTCTCGTGGTGCCGGAATTTTCGCGCAGCGAGTTTCCGGGCGACGAAGGCTACAATTTCGGCAACATCGCGACCGCGGCGGGCGCTCCGGTGCCTCGCGAGGAATGGTCGTTCAACATGATCGAGCCGATCTTCGATGCGGTGCGGGCGCGTGCCGGGAACCGGAGCGGCCATTATCTTCTCTACGGGCATTCCGCCGGCGCGCAGTTTGTGCAGCGCTTCCCGTTTTTTGTGCCGGGAGCACGGGTGTCGCGCGCGGTGGCGGCCAATGCCGGCTGGTACATGCTGCCTGATCGCGCGGTGGCGTTTCCCTACGGCCTGCGCGACGCGCCGGTATCGGACGCGGATGTGCGGGCCGCCCTGGCGCGGCCCCTGGTGGTCCTGCTCGGAACGGCCGACATCGATCCGAAGCACAAGGCACTGCGTCACACTCCCGAGGCCGAGGCGCAGGGGCCGCACCGTTTTGCGCGGGGCCGTTATTTCTTCGAGCACGCGCGCGACGCGGCGGCGGCGCTGCACGCGCCGTTTGGATGGTCGCTCGCGACCGCTCCGGGCATCGCGCACTCCGACCGCGGGATGTCGCCCTTCGCCGTCGATTGCCTGCTGCCTGAAACTCCTTCCGCCAAGAAACCCAACGAACCATGAGCACCCTGAACCTCAAGCTCCGTCCGGCCCGCTGCCTCGCGCTGGGCCTCTTTGCCCAACTCCTGGCGACCGCGCCGGCCCAGACCGCGCCGGGCAAGCCCGAGGAGACCGTTGTCCTCGAAAAAGTGACGGTGACGGGCTCCAACATCAAACGGCTCGAACAGGAAAAGACGCTGCCCGTCACGATCCTCGATCGCGACGCGATGGAGATCCGCGATGCCTCGCAGGCGTCGGACCTCCTCACGGCGCTGCCGCAGGTCACCGGCCTGCCCGGCAACGAGACCGCGACGCTCGGGGCGACGGCGCGCGGCGACAACGCGACGGTTTCGCTGCGCGGGATTCCGTCGAGCAACACGCTCGTGCTGTTGAACGGCCGCCGGCTGCCGCCGCATCCGATCAGCCAGGCGGAGGCAGGGGTTCCGACGCTCTCGACGAACGTGAATCAACTTCCCAGCCACGGCCTCGAGCGCATCGACGTCCTTCGCGACGGGGCGTCGTCGATCTACGGCACCGACGCGGTGGCGGGCGTGATCAACTACATTACGCGTTCAGACTACAATGGCACCGAGCTGACGCTGCGCTACGGCCAGACGCGGTACGGCGACGGTCGTGAAAGTCGCGCGACGCTGACCCACGGCTTCGATTTTGCCGGCGGCAAGGGACATGCCCTGGTCGTGGCGGACATTTATCGGCGCTCGGCGATCTACGCGCGGGACCGCGCCTTTTCCGCCGAGGCGGACAACAGCTACCGCGCGCCCGCGCCGTGGAATCTCTCGACGGACACCACGTTCAACCTGCGCTCGACCACGACGGAGTTCGGGAGCTTCTCGACGGGAACGGTGAACGCCGCCGGCGTGTTCACCGCGGCGCGGCCGACGGGCGTGCCCGCGGCGCTCGTGGCGTCCTCGGGCGCCTTTTTCCTCGCGCCCGCGGCGGGCGGCGGGGTGGGTTTTCTGACCACGACGCCGAGCCGCGTCGGGGTGACGCACGACTACTACTGGAACAACAATGCCTACCGCGTCATCCAGCCCGAGACGCGGCGCGGGAACATCTTCGCCAGCGCCGACTATCAGCTGCGCGCGCACCTGACGGCGTTCGGGGAATTCACCGGCTACCGCGCGCGCTCCCTCACCTATCGCGAACCCGACGGGATCACGGCGTCGACGGACGGCGACATCGTCGTGCCGGCCACGAATCCCTTCAATCCCTTCGGCACGCGCTTCTGGTCGACGACCGGCGCGGCCAACGCCGACGGCACGCCCCGGCTGACCGGCACGCCCGCGGCGGTCCGCATCACGAACAAGCGCCTCACGGACCTGTTCCCGCGAACCGCCACCGTGACCGACAGCATCTACCGCGGCGTCGCCGGACTGCGCGGGCAGGTGTTCGATTCCTGGAACTGGGAGGCGGCGCTGCTGTGGGCGCAGGCGCGCGTGACGGACGACGAGGACGGACCGAGCCGGAAGAGCCTGATCAAAAATGCGATCAACCAGACGGACCCGGCGCTCGCGTTCAATCCGTTCACCCGCACCTTCGCGGTGCAGAACAACACGCTGGTCGTCACCGGCCCGTACACGAACCCGCCGGGCGTGCAGTCGACGTTTCGTTCCCGCTTCATCCGCGACGGCATCACCAAGCTCGCCAGCGGCGACGTCCATGCGAACGGGGAGCTTCTTCCGATCTGGGGCGGAAACGCGATCGGCGCAGCGGTGGGCGGCGAGTACCGCTATGAAGTCTACGACGATTTTCGCCCGCCGTTCGCGGGTTTGAATCCCGCGGACTCCGGCCTCGATCCGACGACGAATGACTTCCTCGGATTTTCGCCGAACTCCGACACCCACGGCAACCGGCACGTGCTGGCGTTCTATGCCGAGACGGTGGTCCCGCTGGTGGGCGGGCAATTCCACCTTCCGCTCGTGCAGTCGCTCGAGCTGTCGGCCTCCGCGCGTTACGAGAATTACACGGATTTCGGAAACACGACGAAGCCGAAGTTCGGGATCAGCTGGCGTCCCGCTCCGTGGCTGATGGTCCGCGGCTCCTACAACCAGGGTTTCCATGCGCCGAATCTCGCGCAGCTTTTCACCGGCACGTTGATTCGCACGGTGACGGGCAGTTCCGACACCTATCGCAGCGCGGTCACGGGCCTCCCGAACGACGGGCCTTCCAACCGGCGCAGCGTGGCTTCGGGCAATCCGAACCTGCACCCCGAGGAATCGACCGGCAAATCCGCGGGCGTGGTCTTCGAAGTGCCGAAGGTCAAGGGTCTCTCCTTCGGCGTGGATTACTGGGAAATCCGGCAAAGGAACGTGATCGCGTCATCCGGCTCGATCGCGGACGACACGCAGGCGCTGCTGAATGCGACGCAGGCCGCCCTGGCGTCGGGCCAGGCGATCGGCAGCATCGACCTCGGTTCGGGCACGACGGCGTACAAGGGAGACGGCTCGGTGGTGCGCCTGCCGGTCACGCAGGCGGACCGCGACTTCTTTGCCGCGTACAATGCGACGCGCGTTCCGGGAAACCAGCGCGCGGTCGTGGGGGCGATCGACCTGCTGCGCACGACGTATTTCAACAAATCGTCCGAGTTCGTGAACGGCTTCGATTTCGACCTCACGTACCGCTTCCCCAAGATGTCCGTCGGCAGCTTCGTCTTCAACACGACTTGGACGAAACTGAACAGCTTCTACGCCTACAATTCCGCCGGCGCGAGCCGCACGGAACTGCGCGGCACCAATTCGGTGACGGTCGGCGGCGCGACGCCGGACTGGCGCGGCAGCGCGTCGCTGGCGTGGCGGCGCTCGCAGTGGGGCGCCGGCGTGTCGGCGTATTACATCGGAAGCTACACCGACAGCGGCGCGGCGACGACGCAGACCACCTATGAGTCGCTGGGCTCGCCAAGCTACATCCAGCCGGTGTTCAGCAACGGCAGCTTCAGTTACCGCTACGTGGTCCGGGACTCGATCACGTACAATGCCTATGTCTCCTACCGCCTGGCCGCCCGCGACCGCTGGTCGCGCGACACGACGATCCGGGTCGGGGTGGTGAACCTCTTCGACAAGGTGCCCCCGCTCTCGAGCGATTCCCGCGGCTACGATCCGGCGATCTATAACCTGATGGCGCGGGGGCTGTCGTGGTCGGTCCAGGTCACGCGAAAACTTTGAGCGCGCCTGCCGCCGGGTCGCGGGCTCAGTTGAGATGCTGGGCCAGTTTCCAGCCGGCCCACACCCCGACGATGCTGCCCACGCTGCTGATCACAAAACTCCAGCCGAACCCCCAGCCAAAATAATCCGGGATGGCCCAGCCGACATATCCGCCGATCGTCGTTCCGGTAAAGATGCAGAGTTTGTTCACGGGTCGGCGAAGGAGATCTTCAGGGTATGCCGGCGCCCGCGGGCCACGCGAGAATGATTGCACGGGTGCCCGCCATGAGGCGGCGACGTTCGGGTAAAATCTTGTGGAACGAGGCGTCGCGGACACGGTTCACAGTCGAATGCTTCCCTGGTTCGCCGCCCTCATGTTTCTCAACGTTGCCGCGGCGCCCGCTCCTTCCCAGGACCTGGCCGCCAACACGGAGAATGTGCCGCCGTTGCTGTTCGACGCCTTGGGCAAGGTGGCGCGGAGCTTCGACCGCTGGGCGTATACGGAAACGCGGGTCACCACCACCGACAAGGGCGTCGTGAAGGGCGAGACCGTCATCCGCTTCGATCCCTCGCTTCCCTACGCCGAGCAATTCCGCCCGCTCAAGATCGAGGGAAAGGAGCCGACGTCCCGGCAGCTGAAGGAATACCGGACGCGCGGGGAAAAGCGCGGCGAGCGCCTGGCGAAGGAAGAGGAGGAAGGGAAGGCGCCGGGCAGCACGATCCCGCGGTTCGGCATCAACGGAGGAACCGCCTCCATCGACCTCGCGCACGCGGTGGTCGTCGCCGAATCGGCCGAGAGCGTCACGTTCGAGGTCCCGCTGCGGAATGACTCCCGCGCGACCATTCCCGTGGAGAAATTCCAGCTGCTGGCGCGCGTGGGCAGGCAGCAGCGGGCCTTCGAGAACGTGGCGCTGAAAGTGCGCAGCCCGTTTCGGCTGAAGCTCGTGATCAAGGTCAAGACCGGAGAGGCCAGCCTCGATTTCGCCGAGGTGGATCCGCGGTTCCCGCCGGCGTTGACGAAGGTCACGGGCGACGGAACCGCGTCGCTGATGTTTGTCCGGCTTGGCGCAAGTTTCGACCTGGTGCGGACCGACTTCAAGCGGGTCAAGCCCTACAGCGAACGCTTCGGCGTGAAGATCGGCCCGCTGAAGGCGTTGAACTTCTGACCGGACTCATTCGCCTGGCGGGGTGAATCCGCGGCGCATCACATTCTCGACGATCGCCCGCGGAAACAGGAAATTCTGGAGGTATTCCTTGCCGCCGGCCTTCGTGCCCGCGCCGGACATCTTGAAGCCGCCGAACGGATGCCGTTCGACGATCGCCCCGGTGATTGCGCGGTTCAGGTAGAGATTGCCGACGAGCATCTCGGCCTGGGCGCGCTCCAGGGCCTTCGGACTGCGGGAAAAGATTCCGCCGGTGAGCGCGTAGTCGGTGCCGTTGACGAGGGCGAAGGCCTCATCGAGATTTTTCGCGCGCAGGATCGCGACGACCGGCCCGAAAATTTCCTCCCGTGCGATCGCCTGGCCGGGTTTCACGTTCACGAACACGGTGGGCGGCACGAAATAACCGTCGGCGGGCACGCGGCCCTGGAACGCCACCGTGGCCTCCTGCTTTCCCTGTTCGATCAGCCCGAGAATTTTTTTCTGCGCGTCGGCGTCGATCACCGGACCGATGATGGTGCCGGGCTGCGCCGGGTCTCCGACGGGGTAGGAGCCGCACGCCGCCACGAAGCGCTCGACGAAATGATCGTAGACGTCGTCGAGCACGATGAGCCGCGAGAGCGCCGAGCATTTTTGTCCGCTGAAGCCAAAGGCGCTGTAGAGCGCGGCTGGGATCGCCTCGTCGAGGTCGGCGTCGTTGTCGATCACGAGGGCATTTTTCCCGCCCATCTCGCAGACGACTTTTTTGAGATTCCGCTGTCCGGGCAGCGTCCGCCCGGCGGTTTCCCAGATCCGGCAGCCGACCGCGCGCGAGCCGGTGAACGCGATGAAGTCGATGTCGCGATGCGCCACAAGGTGCGCGCCGACGTCCTCGCCGAACCCCGGCAGGAAATGAAGGACGCCGGGAGGAACTCCCGCCTCCAGCAGAACCTCCATCAGGAAGGCGGCGATGATCGTGGTCTGCTCGGCGGGTTTCATGATCACGGCATTGCCGGCGACCAGCGGCGCGACGACGAGGCCGGCGAGGATCGCGAGCGGGAAATTCCACGGCGCGATCGCGACCCCGACGCCGCGCGGCGTCCAGGTCTGCACGCAGCGCTCGCCCGGGACTGCCTGGGTGACCGCCGGCCGGTCGAGCTTGCGCATCTCGACGGCGTAGAAGCGGCAGAAGTCGATCGCCTCCGAGACGTCGCCGTCCGCCTCGATCCAGGGTTTGCCGGCTTCGAAAACCTCGAGGGCGTTGAGCTCAAAGCGGCGCTGTTCGAGACGGTCCGCGGCCCGCTCGAGGATGGCGGCGCGCTCCTCCACCGGCCGGGCGCGCCAAGCGGGAAACGCAGCTTGGGACGCGGCGACCGCGGCCTCGGCGTCGGCGAGCGTGGCGCGGGCCCAGGAGCCGACGATCTGCGAGGGCCTGGCCGGGTTGACCGACGGAACGAATTCGCGGTCGGAGATTTTTTTCCCGTTGATGACGAGCGGCCACCTGCGTCCGAGCTGTCCGGAGAACGCCTTGAGCGCCGCGCGCTGTTTCTCCCGGTTGGCGGCGAGGGTGAAGTCGGTGTTCGGAGCGTTCCGGAATTGGGGAGGGAGGGCCGCGGGCGGCGGACCCGCCACCGGCCGCTCCGCGGCGAGCGCCAAGGTGGGATTCCGGAGCAGCAGCTCGCGGGTGGCTTCGCCCGTGTTTTTCAGGCGGAGGAAACCTTCGTTCGACGTGTTCTCGAGGAGGCGGCGGACGAGATAGGCCATGCCGGGCAGCAGTTCGCCGACGGGGCAGTATTCGCGCACCCGGTGTCCGAGCTGGATGAGCGAGGCCTTGAGCTCGTCGGCCATGCCATAGAGGGCCTGAAACTCATACGCCTTGGGATCGATGCCGAGACGCTCGGCCTGCGCGAGGGCGTGGGCGCAGGAGCGAACGTTGTGCGACGCGAAGTTCGGCGTGACGATGTCGATGTTTTCGAGGAGGAGGAGCGTCAGCTTCTCGTAGTTGGCGTCGGATTCCGCCTTCTGCTGCCAGACGGGAATAGGCCAGTCGCGCTGCTGCGCGAGAATCGTCTCGTAGTCCCAGTATGCGCCTTTCACGAGGCGGACGCTCAGTGGGCGCTGCCGCTGGCGGGCCCAGTCCACGAGGTCGCGGAGGTCCGCCTCGCAGTCGCGCAGGTACGCCTGCAGCGCGATGCCGATCGCTGGCTGCCGCGCGAATTCCGGCTCCTCGAAGATCGACTTGAACAGGGCGAGCGTGAGGTCCTTCAGCTTGTGGCTCTCCATGTCGAAGTTGATCAACGCGCCGACTTCGGCGGCGCGGCGGAGGATCGGGCGCAGGCGCTCCTTCAGCGCCGCGATGGAATTTTCCGGATCCGCCGGATGCACGTCGGGCGTCAGCGCGGAGATCTTGACGGAAAGGTTCAGCCGCGGGAGCGGACCCGACGGACCGATGTCGCTGAAGCAGGGCTGCGGCTCGCGCGCGTGGAATTTGGAAACCGATTCGAGCACCTCGAGATTGCGCTGGAGGAACGCATCGGCCTCGGCGTCGTTGACGACGGTTTCCCCGAGGAGATCGATGGTGGTCGCGAGGCCGAGCTTGGCGTTCCGGCGGATCTGCCTGATCAGGTCGTCGCCCGTCTGCCCGGCCACGAATTGCCCCGCCATGTCGACGATCTGGGCCTTGACCGGAGTGGCGACGAGCGCCGGTGCGAAGGAGGAGGCGGCGAGGCCGGCCTTGAGGGCGGGGTTCAGTTCGACGGCCTTGTCGCCGAGGTATTCCTGGAGGTGGCGCACGATCTCGGCCGACGACGCGAGCGAGGGAAGAACGTCGACGAACCGGAAAAGCTGGGTCTTGAACGCGGGGTCTTTCATCGACCATTCCATCAGGCGGGCGTAGGCCCCCTTTTTCGAGAACAGGGCGGGGGGCGGCTGCCGGTCCATGAGGGCAAAGAGGTGTTCGCCCTTGGCGCGGATGGCGGCTTCGATTTTGGGGTCGGGAGGGAGGAAGGGAGACATGGGAATTTTGGGGGCGGAGTTTCCTCCGGCGGCTGGATTTGGCAAGGGCCGCCGGGTGGTGCGAAAGGCGCAAAAAAAAGCCGGCGGACGCGCAACGGCTGATTGACGCGGGGTTATGCGCTCGCTCCGGGCCGGAGCGGAGGCTCTAACAATTCTGCGACTTTCCGGCACGGGCCGTGTTTTGCCCATGAACGATGAACCTCCAGTGCAAACACCACCCACGGGGCTGACCCCTCCGGCCGACTTCACCACGTTTATGCGCGCCTATCAGGACATGGTTTATTCCACGGCCGTCCGCCTGCTGAAAAACGAGGCGCAGGCGGAGGATATCTCGCAGGAAGTCTTCCTGAAGGCGCACGCGCATTTCGACAACCTTTCCACCAGCCCCACCGCCGGGGGATGGCTGAAGACCGTCGCGACCAACCTCTCGCTCAATCATCTGTCGCGGTACCGGAACCGCTGGAAATTCTTCTCGGAATTCCGCCGCGACGACGGCGGGAGCGAAGGCGACGAGCCGGAGGTCGAGTTCGCGGCGCCCGAGACTTTCTTTGCCGGCGTCGACGCCGACGAGCGCCGTTCGCTGCTGAAGCGCGCCCTGGACAAGCTGCCGGACCACCAGCGCGTGCCGCTGGTGCTCTTTCATTTTGAAGACATGCCGTACGACGAGATCGCGCGGAAGCTGCGCGTATCGCTGGCCAAGGTTAAAACCGACATCCTGCGCGCCCGGGCCGCGCTGGCCCTGATCCTCGCCCGCAGCGGAACGCGGCACGAAAATTTCGAAGGCTGATCCCATGAAACCCTCTCCTGAAAATCTCGAAAAGCTGATTCACGAAACCCTGCGCTCGGCGCCGCCGCACCGCGCGCCGCGCACGCTGGAATCACGGGTGCTCGCGGCCCTCGAGGCCCGCGCGGCGCTGCCGTGGTGGAGGCAGTCCTTCGCCCGCTGGCCGCTCGCCGCCCGGGTGGCGTTCATCATCGCGTCCGCCGGCCTCGCGAAGGTCGCGCTGATGGCGGTCGTGTGGGTCATGGCCGGCTTCGATGCCTCCCAGTTCACCAACGCCTTCGCCAGCCAGCTTGCCTGGCTCGAAACGGCGTCCGCCGTGGTCGATGGTTTCCGCGAAGCCCTTGGCTCGATCTACCGGAGCATCCCGCCGCTCTATCTGTACGGCGGCCTCGCTTTCGTCGCGACGATGTACGCCGCGCTCTTCGGCTTGGGCGCCGCGGCTTACCGCACCCTCATCGCCCAGCGTTAACCCCCACGAATCTTCCCGTCATGAAAAACTTCCTCCGGCAACTTTTCCTCAGTGCGGCGATCGCATTGTTCTTCACGCTCACCCTGGCCGTGCTCGCGCAGGACCAGGCTTCCACACCCGCAGCCAGCCCTCCGGCCGAGACCAAGAAGCCGGCGCCTCCCGCGGACCACCCCGCTCCGGCGGCCGCGTCCGCTGCGCCCGCAGCGGCGCCCGACACGAATCCGGCGGCTCCCGCCGAGGAAGCCGCCGCGACGGCCGACGACTCTGACGAAGCCAAGCCTGCCGCCGAGCCTGCCACGGCTGCGCCTTCGACGGAGAAATCCGGCCCGCCGCCGGCCTCCGCCCCGAAACTCCGCCGGCTTGACGCGCCCTCGACGCCGGCCGATGAGAAGGCCTCCCGCCGGTTGCATCGCGCCCATTTTCGCCACCACAACGGCAACGAGGTGGTTTCGGTCGGTCACAATTCATTCCTCGGAAAAGACCAGAAGGCCGATGCGGTGGTCTCGGTGTTTGGATCGTCGACCAGCGAGGGCGAGGTCAGCGACTCGGTGGTTTCGGTGCTGGGAAATTCCAAGGTCACCGGGCCCGTCGGCAACGTCGTCGTTTCGGTCTTCGGCAACACGTATGTCAACTCCAAGGTCGACGACGCGGTCGTCGCCGTGTTCGGCACCGTTGAACTCGGGCCCGACGCCGACGTCGGCGAGGTGGTGGCCGTGGGCGGCAACATCAAGCGCGACCCGAAGGCCATCGTGCACGGCGAGGTCAACCATGTCGCGCTGGGCGGCCTCTTCGCCGACATGGAGTGGCTGCGGAGCTGGTTCGTGAACTGTGCGATGCGCGGACGCCTGCTCGGGTTTGGCCCGCATCTGATGTGGGCGTGGTGGGTCGCGCTGGGTTTCCTCGCGGTCTATGTCGCGCTCGCGCTCCTCTTCGGCAAAGGCATCGACAAGTGTGTCGAGACCCTCGAGCAACGCCCGGGATACTCGGTGCTTTCGGCGCTCCTGACGGTTCTCCTCGCCCCGGTGGTGACCATCCTCCTGATCCTCACGGGTGTAGGCATCGCAGCGGTGCCCTTCCTGGCCGCGGGTCTGTTTTTCGCGGGAATTTTCGGCAAAGCCGTCATGCTGGCGTGGCTGGGACGCCGGCTGATGCGTCTGGCCAACATCAATCACACGGCGCTGGCGGTCCTGGTAGGCGGCGTGGTGCTGCTCGCGCTCTATACCGTCCCGATCCTCAGCCTCGTTCTCTACAAGCTCTTCGGCTGGATCGGCCTCGGCGTGGTCGTGTACACGCTCGTGCTGAACATGAAGCGGGAAAAACTGCCGGTGCTTCCGGTGGCAACTCCGCCGCCCGCGGCACCGGTGATGGATCCGGCGACCGGTCTCCCGGTCGTGGCCCCCCTGGTGATGCCGCCTCTGGTCGCAGTGGTGACGAGCCTGCCCCGCGCCGGATTCTGGATCCGCACGGCAGCCCTGCTGCTCGACGCGGTGCTCGTGGGGATCGTCATCGCGCTCTTTCGGTCCTCGGGAAAAATCGAGGTGATTGCGCTCGCGGTCTATGGCGCCGTGATGTGGAAGCTGCGCGGATCGACGATCGGGGGAATTGTCTGCGGCTTGAAGGTGGTGCGGCTGGACGATCGCGAACTCGACTGGTCGACCGCGATCGTGCGTGCCTTGGGATGTTTCCTGTCGCTGGCGGTGATGGGCCTGGGATTCATCTGGGTCGCGTTCGATGACCAGAAACAGTCGTGGCACGACAAGATCGCCGGCACGACCGTGGTTCGCATCCCGAAGGGCGTGTCGCTCGTGTAAAGCGCGGCGACCGTCCCAGCCACAGGGGATCGATTGCGGGCAGGGCTCGTCGCCCTGCCTTTTTATTTGCGCAGGCCGGCGCCTATCGCCTACTGCCTACCCGCATGGCGAAACCACTTGTAGGAGTCATCATGGGCAGCACGTCGGACTGGGAGACGATGCAGCATTGCACGCAAACCCTCGACCAGCTCGGGATCGCGCTGGAGAAGCGGGTGATCAGCGCGCATCGCACCCCGCAGCTTGCCTTTGAATGGTGCGGCAGCGCCGAGGCCCGCGGGCTCAAGGTGATCATCGCCGCCGCCGGCGGCGCGGCGCACCTCGCCGGAATCGCTGCCGCGCTTACTCCGCTCCCTGTCCTGGGGGTTCCAATGGAATCGGCGTCGCTCAAGGGAATGGATTCGCTGCTCTCGATGGTCCAGATGCCGGGCGGCATTCCGGTCGCCACGTTCGCGATCGGAAAACCGGGGGCCATCAACGCCGCGCTGTTCGCGGCCGCGATCCTTGCGCACGTCGACGTCGGAATCAAAAAAGCGCTCGACGAATATCGGGCTGCGCAGTCGAAGAAAGTGGCCGAGGCGAAACTGCCCTGATCGCCCCGCCGAGGGGCGGGCCGCTATGGTTTTTTCGCCGCCGGCTTCGGACGATCGGGAGCGCCGTTGTCCATGACGTATTTCCAGGAGCCGTCAGGCTGGCGTTTCCAGATCGTCAGGAACCAGCCGGTGTGGATGCCCTCCCTGCCGTCCGGTCCCGGACTCCGCGATTCGTAGCGGCCATAATTGTAACCGAGCGTGCCGTCGTCGGAGACATCGGTGAAGGACGCGGACCAGGTTAATTTCACGCCGGGTTGATCGGGACCGATCCGTGCCCGCACGGCTTCCCTCCCGCGGTATTTCCGCGGATCGGTGTCGATGAAGGCGACATCCGGAGCGCCGAAATATTCGAACGCGGCCAGCAATCCCTTTTCCTGCGCCATCGCGCAGAAGGCGTCCTCCATTTTCGCGAGCTCGGCCTTCAGGACCGCTTTGTCGGGCGCGGCCAGCAACGCGGACGGACCGAAGGCGACCAGCGCGGAAAAAAGCAGCGGGGTAAGTTTCATGGTTGGGGAAGCATGGTGCGGCAAATGCCGGGGGCCACCCGAAGTCGACGAGCGGCCGAAAGATCGGGTTGGACGAACGGCATCGTCCGCCTGGTCCTCGTCAAGGACCCGCCGGCAGGACCATCCCCCGGCACTCGCCCAATCCGATGTGGCGTGCCCGGGGATTTTCGGCGTGTCCGCGAAGGATGATTTCGTCGCCGTCCTCAAGGAACCGCCGCTCCTCGCCGTTGGGAAGGCGGAGGGGTTCCGCGCCGCGCCGCGTAATTTCAAGCAGGCTTCCGCGGGACATTTTATCCGGACCGGACACCGTGCCGCTGCCGAGGACGTCCCCGGGAAGGAGATTGCAGCCGTTGCTCGTGTGATGGGTGAGGAGCTGCGCGAGCGTCCAGTACATCGATGAAAACCTCCCGCGCGAAAGCCGGAACGGCTCTGCGGCGGAGGTGCGCATCCGCGGGGTCGACAGGAGCACTTCGAGAAAAACGTCGAGTCCGCCGGCGCGTTCATTTTCCGCGCCTGCGAGGTAGGGCAGCGGGGACGGATCGCCCTGCGGCCGGGAAAATGCCGGAACGCGAAAGGGAGCCAGCGCCTCGAGGCTGACGATCCACGGGGAAACGGTGGACGCGAAATTCTTGGAAAGGAATGGGCCGAGCGGCTGGTATTCCCACGACTGAATGTCGCGCGCGGACCAATCGTTCAGGAGACTGACGCCGAACAAATGATTTTCCGCCTCGGCGAGGGAAACCGGCCGGCCGAGTTCATTGCCGGGGCCGACGTAGGCGGCGAGCTCGAGTTCGTAGTCCAGCTGCTCGCAGGCGTCGAACACCGGCTGGTCCGCGTCCGCTTTTTTCCGCTGTCCCCGCGGCCGGCGGACCGGCGTCCCGCTCACCACCAGCGAGGAGGCGCGCCCGTGGTAACCGACGGGAATCCATTTATAATTCGGCAGCAGCGGCTGGTCCGGCCGGAAGAGCGCCCCGACGTTGGCCGCGTGGAAGGAGGAGGCGTAGAAATCGGTGTAGTTGCCGACGTGAACCGGGCGGTGGAGCTGCGCCGACGACATCGGGACCAGGCAACCCGCCGACTGGGCGCGGAGCCTGGCTGACTGGAGATCGGCGCCGAGAAGCTCGCTCAGTCGCGCCCGCAATTCCGACCAGGCTGGCGCGCCCAGCGCCAGCAGCGGATTCAGGATTTCCTGCTCGCAAGCTGGCGCGACCGAAATCGGAAGCAGCCCGCCCCTGGCGGCGGCGTGGAGATCGAAAATCTCGTCGCCGATCGCGACACCCGCTCGCGGGGCCTTCGTGCCTTTGGCGGTGAACAGTCCGAAAGGAAGATTCTGCAGCGGAAAATCAGCGCCGGGAAGATTGGCGGTCTCGATCCAGCTCAACCGCGCGGGATCGTGGGTAAAGTTGAGGGCGGGAGACATTCCGTGAAGCGGGTTCGGAAAGGACGACGCGGCGATTGAAGGGATCGCCGCCGGTCACGACCAGTCCAAAGGACTCCACCTCGCGTCAGTGGCGCTGCGGCTCGACGATTTTCGCGTCGCCGATCTCCACCCGTCCGGAGGAAAGCGGCTTCAGGTTTTTGTCGAGGAAGGCTTCGACGCGCCGATAAAACTCGATGCGGTTGGATTCCTTGTGGAAACCGTGGCCTTCGTTGCCCTCGATGAGAATCTCGTACGGCTTGTTGTACTGCTTGAGCTTTGCCTCGAGCCGTTTCCAGTGGTCGAAATCGACGCGCGGATCATTGTAGCCGTAAGCGTGCAGGGTGGGGACCCGGATCCGGTCGACATAGTTCACCGGCGAGCGGTCGTGAATATAGGTCCGGTCGTTGCCGACCCACTCGGCCAGGAAACTTTCCGAACCCTGTCCGCCGCTGATGCCCCAGCGCTGGAGGATTCCCAGATCGGAGGCCCCGACGTAATTCACCGCGCACCGGTAGAGTTCCGGGGTGAACGTCACGCCCGCCAGCGCCGCATATCCTCCGTAACTCGCCCCGTAGATCGCGACGCGTTCGGAATCGGCAATCCCTTGATCGACGGCCCACTTCACGCCGTCGGTGAGGTCGTCCTGCATTTTGCCGCCCCATTCCCGCTGGCCGGCTTTCTGGAACGAGTAACCGTACCCGCCCGAGCCGCGATAGTTGATTTGAAGGACCGCGTACCCGCGGCTGGCGAGAAACTGGACTTCCGGATTGAAGCCCCACGAGTCGCGGATCCCGAAGGGCCCGCCGTGGGGATTGATGATGAGCGGGACGCGCTGGTTTGAGGCTCCGTTGGGACGGGTGAGATAACCGTGGATCGTCAAGCCATCCCGCGCGCGGTACTCGATCGGTTCCATCGGGCGCAGCTGTTCCGGATTCAAGCGGTGATTGATCTGGCCCACCCGCGACAACCGCGGCCCGCGAAGATCGAGCAGGTAATAAACACCGGGGTTAACGTCGCTGACGGATGCGACGACCATCAATTTCTCATCCATCGAGCGGGTCACGACGATGTTCTCCCCCTTGGGCAGCGAGCGGTCGATCTGGGCCTGGAGCGTGGCGCGGGCGGGATCGAACCAGTGATAGTAATCCCGATCCGTCCGGTAGGAGACGCCGTACAACTTTGTGCGGTCGCGGGAGAGAATGACGGTTTCGATTTCCCCGTCGGGAGTGTTAAAAAGCGGCGCGCTGAGCACATGCGTGCGGAGATTGATCGAATGCAGGGTGCCGGTGTTCGAATTGGTCCGGCTGATCAAATACAGGGTCTCGTTGTTCGCCGCGACCGTGCGGTATTCCCATTGGGGCGTGTTGGCGGGCGACTCCGCGAATTTGAAGAAGAAATCGCCGTTCGACGCGCGGATCTCGTAAAGGATCTTGTCGCCGAAATACCGCGACCGCCCGACCAGATCGCCCTTGGAGGTGAAGACCGTGTCGACGTTTTCCGATTTATCGTCGCCCGTATCGACGGCTTCCCGCTTGGCGTTGCGGACATCCACCTTCCAGAGCCGGTCGCTATAACTCCCATTCGTCCGGTTCCCGGACATGAGGACAAAATAAGGCTCGGACTCGAGATGATCCACGATGTCGCCCCGGTTCACCATGTCGGCAACGCGCTCCCGGAACGAATCGCTCAATGGGACGATCTTGCGTTTCGACAGGTTGATGGAACGCCACGCGTAATTTTCATTCCCGCTGACGTCGCCGCCGAACAGGATATAGTCGTTTCCCTTCCAGAAGAACTGCTGGATATTCTCGTCCTCGGCTGCGAACAGCGGCTCGGTTTTTCCGGTCTGCAAATCTGTAAAAGCGATGCCGACCCGGCCCGTCCAAAGCGTCGTAAGAAACGCCAGAAAGCGTCCGTCAGGCGACAACTGTAAAGATCGGTAGTCCGGCTCGACAAAGAAGTCTTCCAACGATGGAGGGGAGCTGTTCGTCGCTACCGCAGCTCCATTCGCCGAATGTGAAATGCCGGTAAAGATTATCGTGCCAATCAAGCCGATTTGGCACAGGAATTTCGCAAGTGTCATAACGGAGTGAGGGAGTCAGGAAATGGAAATCCGTGTCTTATGCAATCGGATTTCGGGCGAATTGCATTTAGGAACCCATTGAATGACAAGGAGTACAGTCATGTCATAAGGTTTTCGGGTTGCGTCCCAGTTCGGAAATGTTTGGGTCCCTTCCGACAAGATAGGCCGGGTCACCCGGCGTTTTGGACCAACACAACACAAACACAACTATGAACAAGCTTCGATTGCGGAAGTTCGCAACCGGCGTGGCTCTGCTTGGCAGCGCTTTGTCCGGTTTGATTCCGGCGACTGGGTTAGCCCAGCCCGCCCCGTCGGTTACCACACCGGCGACCACGGCTACGGCCGATGATTCGGTAAAACTCGAAAAATTCGTCGTCACAGGTTCCTTGATCCCGTTTGCGGCTGATGCCCCGGCCATTCCGGTCACGACAATCACGAGCGTCGATATCGAACGCTCCGGCACCCAGACCAGCTTGCTGGAAGTGCTGCGCAAGACGGTCCCGCAGTTCGTCGGCAACGGCAACCTCGGCGCCACCAACGCGAACGTTTCTTCTGGTTCGACCAGCGGCGGTTCGCAGCTCTCGCTGTTCAACGCGCAGACCCTCGTTCTCGTCAATGGCCGCCGCGTGGCTTACGCCCCCGTGGGCGCGTCCGGTGGCTACCAGTTCGTCGACGTGAACCTGATCCCGGTCTCGGCCGTCGAGCGCATCGACGTCGTGACCGATGGTGCCTCCGCCATTTATGGCACGGACGCCATCTCGGGTGTCGTGAATATTATCCTCAAGTCGGATTTCCAGGGCGCCGAGGTCGGCGGCCGGTATGCCTTCTCGGATAACAAGGGCAACTATGCCGAACGTTCGGGGCACGCCTCCATCGGTGCTTCGACCGGGAAGACCAGTGTCACGATTTCGGCCAGCTGGTTCAAATCGGACCCGCTCTTCAACTACGAGCGCCCGTATTCGAACCCGACTTATGGAACCGGCACGTTCCCCGGATCGATCAGCCTGAACAGCAACACCTATTACTTCCTGAACCCGAGCTTGAATGCCCCGCCGATGAACACGGACCTGACCCCGGCCCAACTCGTCGCCAACGGCACCTACACCGGCC
>JAQGON010000020.1 GCA_028293565.1 Verrucomicrobiota bacterium
TGCCCTTCGCGAGTTCCTCGGCCGTGAACGACACGTGGTAATCGTGGTTGAAGTCGTTGCCGTGGGACGAAACCCAGTTGAACGCCCAGCCCATTCGCTCCTTGAAGGGCGCGATTTCCCCGAGCGGCGCGTGCGAGATCGCCGCGAAGGCGACGTCGCGCGCCTGCAGGTGCACCACGGCCGGGGCGAGGTGGTCCGACACATAGGAGCAGCTCTTGCAGCCCTCTTCCCAGCCGGCGCCGAACATGAAATGGTAGACAATGAGCTGACCGCGGCCCTCGAACAAATCCGCCAGGGGCACGCGGCCCGCGGGCGAGTCGAAGACGTAAGGCTTGTCCACCTTTACCCAGGGCAAGTCCCGGCGGCGCGCCGCCAGCCGGTCGCGAAATTTCGTGAATTCTTTTTCTTCGCGCAGCAATTCGCGGCGGGCCGCGAGCCATTTTTCGGAGGAGACGACGGCGGGATTATCGAACGGGTTGGTTTTCATGGGAGATGGGACCTGGTACTACAACGATTGGGCAGATTGGTTCAGGACAGGATTCTTCGGGTTTCGAACTCCGAACTGCGAATTTCGGATTCCGGATTCCGAATTTCGAATTTCGAATTCCGACACGCCTTGATCTAGCTTTGCTGCGCGGCGATCCGGAGTTTTTCGTAGTCCGTCTTGAGCTTGGTGTGGACCGGCCAGAACGGCGGGCGCGGCGCGCCCTCGAGCAGCGCGATAAGATGGGTGAGATGGGTGTGCCAGCCCGAGCCGAAGTCGGCCATGTACGGGAGATCGCCGCTGGTGGCGCGGTGCGTGAGGACGAGCAGCACGTTTTTGCCCTGCGGCGTGAGCTCAAACGTCGCCTCCGATTCGCCATCGCTGCCAAACGTGAAGGCGAGCACGCGCGGCGGTTCGCAACGGGTGACGGTTCCGGCCATGCTGTGGCCCGGATCGTGGTGCTGCTTGTGGCCTTCCGGCGGCGTCTCGTCGGGCGCGATGTCCTTGTGCCGGAAATCGAGCCGCATCTTGCCGCCGGCGCGGAGCTCCATCGGCCCGCCGGCAAACCAGCGGGCGCGCTTCTCGGGGTCGGTGAGATAATCCCAGACGCGCTCGATCGGGCCGGGCAGCGTGCGCACGAACCGCAATTCGGCCGGGCTGGTGAACTTTCCGTGGTCTTCGTTGCTTTTCATGATGAGGTTTTCTTCCTGCCCTTCCGTTCGTTCGCATCGTCCTCCGCGCGCAGCTCGCGCTCGAGGGCGTCGAGCCGGCGCGACCAGACCGAGCGCGTTTTCTGCAGCCAGTCTTCCAGGTCGTCGAATCCGCCGGGGTTGAGCGCCTGGATGCGCGACTGGCCCTCGGCGCGGGTCGTGACGAGCCCGGCCTCGCGCAGCACGTTCAGATGCTGCGAAATCGCCGGGGCGCTCAGGTCGAATTTCTCGACGAGCTCCCCCGCCGTCCGCTCGCGGACGGCGAGCAGCTCGACGATGCGCCGCCGCGTCGGGTCGGCGATGGCGAGGAGGCTTTGCATGCCCGCATTAGTTAAGACTAAACTTAATTAAGCAAGAACTAAATCATCGGTCGCGCTTCCCGCCGGTCGCCGGACCCGAGGCCCGCAGGAAAAAGCCCTCGCCGGAGCCGGGAGCCATCGTTTGATCAAGGTGCCCAATCAACAGTGGTGTTGATGGGGCGCATTTATTATGCCCATCCCCGTCTTTCTGCCTCCATGGTCCAGATCCAACACTCCCGCGCCTTTCGGTGATCGTTGAGCTCCTTCCATTCCTGCGCTTTGTGGCCCTGCTCGGCGCGGGACTCCTGCTGCCGGGGTGGTTGCTGGGGCGGGCGCTGCGCGCGCCGGGCGGCCTGATCGGGGCGTTCCTCGGGTCGGCGGCCATCCTGACCCACCTCCTGCTGCTGCTCGACACGATCGGAGTGAAGCTCGACGCGGCGCGATTCGCACTCGCCACGCTCCTGATTTGCGCGGGGCTCGCCACGATTTCAAAACTCAGGGGCGCGTCCAAGAGCGACACCCGTCCGACGGGCGATCGCGGCCGCTGGCGCTCGGCGCGGTTTTATCTGTGGATGCTCCCCGCCCTGCTCGGCGCGGGGGCGATCGCCGCCCTCGCCAGCCTGACGCCCCTCTCGGGTTGGGACGTCGGGTTTCGGTGGAATTTTCTCGCCGGTGAAATCATCCGGACCGGCACCATGGGATTTTATCCGCCGGTCACTGCGGATGATTTTCTTCATTACAGCTGGTGCGACGGAATCGCGCCGTTGGTTTCCAGTCTGTATCTCTGGGCGTACTTCAGTCTCGGCCGCATCGAGGACTGGGCCACCGCGCCCGTCATCATCGCGCAGGGCCTGATCCTCTTTTGCTACGTCGGAAAACTCGCCGCCAGCCGCGGCGGCCCGGCCGCGGGTCTCGCAGCGCGCGCGCTGCTCGCCACCAGCGCCGTGCTGCTGTGGTCAGTCGCCATGGGCCAGGAAACAGGACTCACGGCGCTCTCGCTGGTGGCGATGTTCTGGTTCATCGAAAAGGGCGGCGAGTCGGGAATTCGCTGGATGGTTTGGGCCGGGCTGGCCGCCGGAGTCGGTGCGCTGGCCCGTGAATACGGGCTCCTGTTTCCCGCTTTGGGACTCTTCGCCCTCGCCTGGTCGCGGCGGCCGCGCCGCCACTCGCTCGTTTTTCTCTCCGCCGCGGCAGTCGTCGCGGTCCCGTGGTACCTGCGCGTCTGGCTCAAGACCGGCCACCCGCTCTACTGCTTCGAGCTCGGCACGCTCTTCCCGCTCAATCCGGTGCACGTGGAATACATGCACCTCATCGCCCACGATTTTAACCTGCTCGCGAATCCAGAAATGCTCGCGCCCCTGCCCGGATGGATCGCCGCCCTCGCCGGAGTGCCCTTGGTCCTGGGACTCATCGGCGGCTGCGCCCGGTGGCGCGAATCGGGGGCGTGGCTCGGGGCGATGGCCGCGGTGTTTGCCGTGTGGTGCTGGATCGCCGGGCTGACCGCTGGCGGGGGACTTTATTCCATGCGAATGCTTTCTCCCGCGATCGCGCTGGGCGCCGTGCTCGGTGGGATCTGGCTCAGCCGCGTCGTCGCGGCGCGCCGCTCCTGGATCGTTGCGCTGGTGCTGGCCGGACTCGCGGTGCACGCGGGCGAGACCGCCTTGTACCTCCCGGTCGAGCCCTACCCGAAATGGTGGGAGAATTCGCCCCAGGAATGGCGAATCACCCACGAGTTGGGCCGTCAGTGGCGCAATCACCCGCGCTGGGCCGCCATCGTCGCCGCCGCGGAAGGCCGCAAGATCCTCGTCTCCGACCCCACGATGTACACCGTCCTCCGGGAATTCGGCGCCCACACCGTCCCGCTCTTCAGTCCGGAGGTGCGGTTTCTTTTTCAAGCGTCCCATGACTTCAACGCCGACGCGGCGCGCCTGCGTCTCGAGGGGTTTCGGTTTGTGATCCTGAGCACCGTGAAGGGAAGCCCCGAAACCCGCCTGGTCGGCGCCCACCCTTTCTTTCCCGCGCTCGCCAAGACCCGGACGGCGGTGCCGGTCACCCGGTTCTACGCGCTCTATGACCTTTATCCGCCCGAAAACGTACGGGCGGTTTCGATGCCGGAAAGACCGGCCGGCCCCGCCAACCTTGGGCCGAACAATTAATCTCGATGCTCCCGACGATCGCCTTCCGCGCACTGGCCCGCCGCGATCTGGAAATGTTGCGCGGCTGGCTCAACCGGCCTGAGGTTTACGAATGGTGGGGACGCCACACCGGGCCGGGCTCGCTCGGAGGAGCAGGCGCCGATGCCGCGACCGGTGCCGAGGTCGCGGCGAAATACGGCCCGGAAATCGACGCCCCGGGGACAACGCACCGGTTCATCATCGTTCTGGGAGGGCGCGGCGTCGGCTTGATCCAATGGTACGATCTCCGTGACTTCCCCGACTACGCCTGCGCGATCGGCGAACTTTCGGCCGGAGCCGCGGGAATTGACGTCCTGATCGGAGAGCCGGCGGCCATGGGACGCGGAATCGGGTCCGCCGCCTTGGAGCAATTCGTGAGATCGATCGTGTTCGCGGCAAACGGGATCATCCGCGCGGTGGCTGGGCCCGCGACCACCAATGGCCGCTCGATCCGGGCCTTCGAAAAGGCCGGATTTGTCCGTGCACGCGACGTCCCCGTTTCCGGCAAACCGGTCCGGGAGGCAGTGATGGTTCGCCGCAAAGAGGGCGAACCCGGGCCGGGCGGGGCCTGAGGGAGGTTTCGCTGGCGGCTCAGGAACGAACCTCGCGCGCGTCGGTCAGCGTCGCATGGTCCTCCTCAACTCCAATGGGTGCGCCGAATGACGAAATCACACCTCAGCTGGCCGCGCTGGCTGATGATCAGGCGAGCCGCCGCGAGCAGATTCTCGCGGGATGGCGCGAGGCCGCGCGCGCGGACCCGCGGCAGACCACCATCGATTCGCTGAGCCGGGTCCAGTTCAACGATCACATCCCCTCGGTCCTCGACGCATTCGAACGCAAGCTCCGCAGCCGTCCCGGCACGACCAGGGCCGCCGCCGCCGAAGGCGCCATTTCCCGGGAGGAAACGATGCACGGCCTCCAGCGCTGGCAGCAGGGCTACAGCCTGCTCGAGCTCATGCGCGAATGGGGCCACCTGCACCTCTGCCTGCTCGACGAGATCGATCGGTTCGCCTCGCGGCCGCCCGGCCTTTCGCGCGAAGCCCAGGTCGTGGCGCATCGCGAACTGGCCGAGCTCATCAACGAGGGCATCACCGAAAGCGCCAACCAATATGCCCGCATGTCCAAGGCGGAGGCCCAGGGACTCGCCGCGGATCTCGAGCGCGCCCTCGCGACGATGAAGGAGATCGAGCGCCGGCGCACCGCGCTGATTCACGAGACGGTCCACGATCTTCGCGGCAACGTCCAAACCGTCGCGAGCGCCGCCGAAGTGCTCCGCTCGGCGGCGCTGAACGAACGCGACCGCGTCGAGTTCGCGACGCTTCTCCAGCAGGGCGTCGTAACCGTCTCC
>JAQGON010000105.1 GCA_028293565.1 Verrucomicrobiota bacterium
ATGGCCGCGCTGCCAGGCCCAGACGAGGCCTTCTGCGAGCAGGAGGATGAAGATGAGCATCGCGATCAGGGCGCCGGTCGAAAGGCCGGTGAAGGCGACGGCAAAGGGGAGGAGGAAGAGCACCTCGACGTCGAAGATTAGAAAGAGGATCGCGTACAAATAATAGTGGGCCTTGAACTGGATCCAGGAGTCCCCAGTCGGCGCGACGCCGCATTCGTAGACGTCGTTCTTTGTCTGGCTGGGCTTCGCGGCTTGGAAGAAGTGGAACCACAGTTGCGCCACCGCCAGCAAGATCACGGGAAACGCCACGGCGATCGCGATGAAGAGCGCCAGGAAGGCGTGCGGGTGGCCGTTCATGGTGGAGAGACCCAGCCCAGGCCGGTGGCATGGGCGCCTCGCCCATGCAGGACGGTTGGGACCGCTTTCGCGGGCGGGTCGCCCGGGTCAGTCGCCGCAACCATTGGGGAACTTCCACTCGTGTCTGCGCCGCCCGGCCAGCCTGGCCGGTTGAATGGCAACGAGAAAAAAGTATGAGTCATGGGTTCGCGTGAGCAGAGCGCGGAGGGGTACCGCTGACTAAGAGAGCTCGGACCCGATTTCAATCGTCGGTCTGCGCGGCACGGTCAAACGCTTTTCGCTCATCCGTAACGATGCCGTCGAAGGCGGAGCCCGTTTGTCCCCAACGGGCTTTGCTGAAATGAAACTCGTCCAAACAGGGGACAACGCGCTCCACCGCCGTGGATCGGCATTCTTACTCGGAGCAGCAGGTTCAACTGCATTGTCGCGGCTAATTAACGGGTCACGGGTGAGGTCGGGAACTTATTGCGGTGGGCCAGCTGTCTGCAGTCGAGTGTCACGTCGAATTCCCGCCGTCGGCGGATGGTTCGAGCAGGGCTCCATGCTCAAGGAGGAGTTGCTTCAGCAGCGACCGGTGGCATCGCTCCTCGCGCTCGCAATAACAACCCACCGAGAAGTCCGTTCGGCGCGAGAGCGCCGCGAGCAATTCCAGATCATGCCGGGCCCCGGGCGCAGCCATTTCCTCCCGGTATTTGCGCGCGAAGACCGCCCATTCCGCCGTCGACGCCGCGGCCCGGCCGAGCTGCATGGAGGCGGGCGAAGGAGCGAGATTGGGAAACCACACGTCGTACCAATTCTGGCGCGCGAACTCGGATTTCGGCACGCCGCGGGGGGGCCGGCGTACGGTGCCGAGGCGCAGGCCTTCGCCGGGAATCCGCGGCGTGCCGAGGCGGACAATGCGCACACTCATGATTTCGACGCGCTGCGTCCCGCTTCAGGCTCCGCCGCGATCGACCCGCACCATCGCCTGAAAGAGGCCGTCGGCGATTTCGTTGTCGTGGCGGGGGAGAATGATCAAATGGCCGTGAGGCTCCCAACCGGTGCGGAGGAGCTGGTTTACTTCGCGTTCAAGGCGGTCGCGATTCACCTCCTCCACGATTTTATATTCCAGATATTTCATAAGGATGAGGCCCAGGTCGAACTCTCTTCATTTTTCGGGGTTCTGGACAGCGGTAAAGCGGGCCTCACCGGCATCGTTACGTGGTGGAACCACGCGGACCTGCATCCGGGCGAGCCGCTGGAGATGACGCCATTGTTCCCGCACGGGCCACCAATCGTAAAGGTACATCTCGAGCGGGCGCCACATCGCTACCCAGCCGACAATGATAAGGCCTTCGCGGAGGATCGGCGCCAGTGACGGCAGCGGGAGTTTCGTCGCCAGGCCACTGAGAAACAGGCACCCCGCCATGAACAGCAGCCCGATGGCGAGTGCGGTGTGGGCGTGGCGCAGCAGCAGCCGAAAGTCCCGGCGCTTCAACTCCGCGCGCGCCGCGAAGAAGTGTTGCACGGCGGATTCGGTATCCGCGGCGCGTTGCGCGTCGGGCGCGGTGCCGAGATGGATGACCAGTTCCAGGGAATGGCCGCCATGGAGCTCCCAGGCCGAGCTCACGATAAACTCGGCGGCATCATCGTCCAAATCGCGGTCGAGAAACGGCGACGGGTCCATCGAATTGAAAAGCTGGTTGAGGTCATTCAATTTCACGCTGATTCGCGAGGGATGGAGCGCGCTCATGGGGGCATATGGCAGGATTTTCCCCTGCGGAGCGACATCGTTGATCGCTCCTGCGGGGTTGCTCCGATGGTCCACGGCGGATGTAAAATGGTCGGCGACACGAGAAACTTTGGCGGCGCCAGCCTGACCATCGCAGATGACGACGGTGGCGGGGCCGGAAGCCTCGGTTTGCGAGGCTCCCGCCTGAGGGGAGATGCCGCCCACCAATCCCATGGACCCGATCATCAACTTATCAGCGAAGGCCGGAACGAAGGTCGATAGTGGCCCGGGAGCAAAGGGTTGACCCCCGAGGGCCATCGCCCCGGGGCGGCGGGAGAACGCGCTCGGAACGAGGCTCGCGTTCCCCGTGCGAAATTCTGGTCAGGCCACGGTGACGTTCTCGTTGGCCATCCGGCCAGGCGGCAGGGGAGCGTGCGGATGGCTCGCCCGCGGGGCTGGCACGACGCCGGATTGAGGTGACACAGCGGCGAAGCGGCGCTTGTAGAAGC
>JAQGON010000118.1 GCA_028293565.1 Verrucomicrobiota bacterium
GATCCGGTTTGAACAGCAGCGCACGAAGGGAACGTAGCGCCGTCGGCTTGAGACGCCCGGGTTTCAAGCCGGACCCCGCGATGGGCTGGGTTTCCCAACCCTCCTCCGAATCAGCCTCCGCCTGCAACCCGGACTCCGCGCGCGCGCCCGCGCTTCGTTTCCTTCGTTCGCTTCTGTTCAAACCGGATCGGCCATCACCGCGCGCGCCAGGGCCACTCGACGCAGCCGTCGAGGTCGCGGATCAGGGCGAAGTCGCTCTTTCCCTTGAAGACAAAGGGGAGGACCTCAACGTCTGCCGGCAGACGCGAACGCGCGGCGCGCCAGCTTTTTCCCGAGACGTAGACGTCGTCCACCAGCAGGATTTTTTTCCACGCTCCCAGATCCGGCACCGCCGACAGAAGCTGCGGCACGGCAAAGCGGGGCTCGTTGGTGTCGTCGCGATAATTGAACGCGATCATCTTCAGGCCCACGCCGAGCCGCTGCGCCACCAGGGCGGCAGGCACGGTGCCTCCGCTCGCGATGCCGACCACGCCGTCGATCCCCGCCGGAAAGCGCCAGCTCCTCAGGCGCGCCGCAATCTCCTCGAACGCGAGCGGGTTCATCGCGCGGGCTCGGCGCGTTTCGGGTAAAACTTCACGAGGCCAAAATTGATCGCCGCCAGCACCGCGAGCCCGGCCGTGCCACCGGCGACCGAATTCGCGAAAAACCGGCCGGGGGCGCCAATGTCCCCGAACACCGTGGTGAGCGCCTGCAGGAGGGTCGACGCGATCTTGGCGCCGAGATAACCCAGCGGCGCCAGCACCCAGAGCGCCGGCCAGCGCCGCACGGCCCAGGTCGCGGCCGCGGCAAAGATCACGAGCTCGAAGCTGAGCACGCTGAGAAAGCGCCAGGCCGGCAGGCCGGTCACCAGCAGATTGACCGCCGGCGCGAATAGCGCCGTGGCAAGGCCCATGCCGGCGCCGTAGAAATAAACCGCGATGAAGGTCGCCCAGAACATCGGGAGCAAATACGCCCCGAGCGGCCGCGCGCCCGACCAGGGCGCGAGATGGACGAGGAACGGGACCAGCCACGCCACCGCCAGCAGCACGGCCGCCTCGCGGGCGTTGACCTTCCGGAAGAGACCGTCGGCGGGCGTGGCGATTGAGCTCATGATCGCGCAACGTACGCCGCCGACCCGCCGAGACGAGTTTGAAATCAGCCCAGCCGCGGCGCGCCGGCCGCCGGCGCCGGGGAGTTTTCACCACGAAGGTCGCGAAGCCCACGAAGATCGGACCCTCGCCCGCCTCATCTTCGTGAGCTTCGCGACCTTCGTGGTAAAATTCAAATCCCCTCGCCGCGGTCAGGGGCGCGGCGCCACGGCGGAGCTTTGGGCGCGACTCGGTCAAGCGGAGCCGCATGCTCGGCGGCGTGAACCTGATGCTCTTCGAATCGGCCGACACCGCAGCCACGCTGCCGCGAACCGATCGGCGCGCCCGGCACCTGCTTGGCGTGCTCCGCCGCCAGGTGGGCGGAGAGTTCGACGCCGGCGTCGTCAACGGCCCGCGCGGAAAAGGAACGCTCATCGCCGTGCGGTCGGACGAAATCGACCTCGAACTGGCCTGGAGCACTCCGACTCCCCCGCTCGATCCTGTCACCCTGCTGGTGGGGCTTCCGCGTCCCCAGACCGCCCGCGACATCCTGCGGGAGGCCACGGCGCTAGGGGTCGGCGCGCTGCATTTTTTTTCGCCGGAAAAAGGCGAGGCCAGCTATGCCCGGAGCAGCCTGTGGACCTCGGGAGAATGGCGGCGGCTCCTCGTCAGCGGCGCGGAGCAGGCCTTCGACACCCGGCTGCCCGAGGTGACGCATGGGCGCGGGCTCGCCGAAATCGTCGCACAGCTGCCGGCGCACGGCTCGCGCATCGCCTTCGACAACTACGAATCGCCGCGCCCGCTTTCAGCCACGACCGTGACGGCGCCCGTGATCCTCGCCTTCGGCCCCGAGCGCGGCTGGTCGGCAGGCGAACGCGGGCTGCTGCGCGCAAAGGCCTTCGACTTCGCCCATCTCGGAACGCGGGTGCTGCGCTCCGAGACGGCGGTCATCGCAGCCGTCAGCCTGGTCAAGACGCGGCTCGGCCTGCTCTGAAGATCGCGGCCGTCGGCTGGCGCGCCCCCTTGCCGAGGCGTTTCAACTGGACCCACCCTTCCGGCGCCAGCGCAAGCTCTCCGGGCATTTCAAAAATCACCAGCGCATCGGGCCTGGTCTCCAGGGCCGCGCGCAGCCGGAGAAAAAGCGCGTCGGCGATGCCGGCGATGATCTCGTAGGGCGGATCGATGAAAACCAGATCCGGCGCGGCATCGAGGGGCGCGGTGAGCGCGTCGGCCTGCCGGATTTCCGCAACGGATGGATCGCGTCCGAGACTCTTGCACACCGCCGCGAGATTCCGGCGGAGACACGCCGCCGCCTTGGGGTTCTTTTCCACGAAAACGCCGGCCGCGGCGCCCCGGCTCAGCGCCTCGAGCCCGTAGGCGCCGCTGCCGGCGAAGAGATCGAGAAACCGCGCGTCTTCGACGCGTGCCCCCAAGCTCGAAAACACCGCCTGGCGCAGGCCGTCGGTGGCCGGGCGGACGTTGTCGCCCTTGGGAACGACGAGCGGAATGCCGCGGGCCTGGCCGCCGGAGATGCGCATGGTGATTGAGCAGAACGGCGGGAGCCGGAAATTCCAAACCCGTAGTTCAATTTCCCGCTTTCAGCCGACGCTCTTCCCCGGCTGTTTCAATCGAATCATCCGCGAGCCTCCGGATCGTTCGCGGAAAAAGCCTCAGGGACTTTCGGCACGCCTCCTGCGGCAAGCCAACATACGATTTGCGCCCACCTTCGTTCCCCGTAACTCTGTGCTCCTAAATACCATCGCGTTCGGCGGAACCGTCTTCCGGCCGTGATACTCTAACGCTGACTTTGGCCTCCCGCTCCGACTTCATGAAGTTCCTCCGCACCTTAGCCGTCATCGGCTGCCTCGCCGCGAATTTGACGCGGGCGGGCGGAGAGGAGCGGAATTTCTGGCCCGTCAAAGTCGACCAGCTGGACGCAGCCGGGCACATCCGTTCCTGGGAAGCCGCGGGCCCGCTGATTTTCGACCACCCTGCGCCGGAGAATTCGCGCGTGGGAGGCGTGCGTCCGCTTTACGTCCGGACGTGGGACGCGAACGGGATGATCACGGAGGCGTCGGCGGTTTATCCCATCTTCATCTATCGCGCCGACAGCGACCGGTATCGCTGGTCGGTGTTCAACCTGATCAACCGCGACGGCCGCAAGCACGGCGAAACGATCTATCGCGCGGACCGGACGGAGTCGTTCGACGTCTGGCCGTTTTATTTCTCGAGAAACACCGGCTCGCGGGAGTCCTCGTACCGCGCGCTGTTCCCGATCGGTGGCACGATCAAGGACCGTTTCACGTTCGATCGGCTTTCGTGGGTGATCTGGCCCCTTTATTTCCGCACCGAGAAGCAGGGCGCGACGACCACCTCGGTGCCATGGCCTTTCCTCCGCGTGACGCGCGGAGCGGAGCACGGCTTCGCGCTCTGGCCCTTGTTCGGATGGAAGGACCGGCCGGAGCGTTTTCACCGGACGTTTTACCTGTGGCCGCTGGGCTGGAACAACACCGTCCAGCCGCCGGAGGACGCCCCCGCCGGGATCGCGCCGACGCGGCAGGTCGGTTTCCTTCCCTTCTACACGCGCGACCAGAGTCCGGGCTACATCAACGAAAACTACGGTTGGCCCTTTTTTGGCTACACCGACCGCACCGTGCCGTACCGTTATCACGAGACCCGCTACTTCTGGCCCTTTTTTGTTCAGGGGCGCGGCGACGGCTATTACGTCAACCGCTGGGGTCCGTTTTACACCCACTCGGTGATGAAGGGCACGGACAAGCGCTGGTTCATGTGGCCGCTCGTCAAGCGCACCCACTGGGCCGACTCGAGGATCGACCAGACGAAGACGCAGTTTTTGTGGTTCCTCTACTTTTCGATCGAGCAGCGGAGCGTCACGAACCCGCAGGCCGCGCCGGCGGACCGCACGCACGTGTGGCCGTTTTTCAGCAAGTGGGACAACGGCGCGGGCCGGAAACAATTCCAGCTGTTGAGCCCGTTCGATGAATTTTTCCCGACCAATGAGGAGATGCGGAACTCGTGGACGCCGCTGTTCGCCCTCTATCGTTCGGACACCAGCGGACCGGAAAACCGGCGGTGGTCGGCCTTGTGGAGCGCGGTCACCTGGCGCCGCGACGGCCCGGAGCGCGAATTCCATCTCGGGCCGCTGTTCAGCCTCCAGTCCGACGCCGTGCAGAAGCGCGTGGCGATCGGCAGCGGTCTTTTCGGCTGGAAACGCGATCCCGGGGCCGCGCGAAGCCGCCTCTTCATGTTCGATTTTCCCGCCAAACCGCGCAGGCTTTCGACTGCGTCCCCCTAAATGAAGCAGCTCACCCACATCCTCGAAGGCTTCGGCAGCACCCTGCAGCTCCTGCTGCGCTCGTTGTCCTACATCGGGACGCTGCCACGGCAACGCGGGCGCTTCATCGAACAGTGTTACCTGATTGGCTACACGACGCTGCCGATCGTGGCGATCCTGAGCTTTTTCATCGGCAGCGTGCTGGCGCTGCAGGCGGGTTACTCGATGCAGAACTTCGGGGCGAAACAGTTCATCGGCTCGCTCGTCGGCCTCTCGATGGCCCGTGAACTCGGGCCGGTGATGGTGGCGATCCTCCTCGCCGGCCGGGTCGGCTCCGCCATCACCGCCGAACTCGCCTCGATGAAGGTTTACCAGGAAATCGACGCCCTCGTGACGATGAACATCCCGCCGGCGCGCATCCTGGTGCTGCCGCGCCTCGCCGCCGTCCTGGTGATGGTGCCGGTGCTGGCGATCATCGCCGACCTCGTCGGCTGGTTCGGCGGCGCGATCGTCACGAAGTATGTCAGCTTCATCAGCATCGAGCCCGAGGCTTACTTCTCGGTGCTGCGCCGGTACATGAAGTTCAAGGACGTCCTCAACGGCCTGATCAAGGCCGAGGTCTTCGGCTTCGGCGTCGTCCTCGTCTGCTGCAACATCGGGCTCAACACCCGCGGCGGCCCGCGCGAGATCGGCGCCGCAGTCACGCGGGCGGTCGTCGTCTCGCTCATCCTCATCCTCGTGCTCGATTACTTCGTCACCAAGGCCCTGCTGTAATTTCTCCGATGCCGACTCCCAGCCACACCCGCAATCCCTTCACCTCGGTGGAGACGCCCGCCGTCGGCGTGGAAATCCAGGGCTTGTCGAAGAATTTCGGCCGGCTCGAGGTGCTCAAGGACGTCAGCTTCTCGATCGAGCCGGGCGAGATCTTCGTGATGATGGGGCCGAGCGGCTCGGGCAAGAGCGTCCTGCTCAAGCACATCGTCGGGCTCGAGACGCCCACCGCGGGGCGCGTGATGGTGAACGGCCTGGACGCCACCACCGAGGCCGCGCGCGAGCAGGTCCGGATGGCGATGGTCTTCCAAGCCGGCGCGCTGTTCAACTCCCTGACCGTCTACGACAACCTCGCGCTCTACCTGCGCGAGCACCAGGTGGCCGACGAGAACGGCATCAAGGAGAAGGTGATGCGGGCGCTGCAGATCCTTTCGCTCGAGCAGACCGCGCAGAAGTTTCCCTCCGACCTTTCCGGCGGCATGAAGAAGCGCGTCGCCATCGCGCGCGCGCTCGTGATGGAGCCGCAGCTTCTGCTCTACGACGAGCCCACGAGCGAGCTCGACCCGGTGATGTCCGCCACGATCAGCGAGATCATCGCGCTGCTCCGCGACGAATATCATGTCACGTCCCTCGTCGTCACCCACGACCGCGACCTCGCGCTCAACATCGCGGACCGCGTCGGCATCCTGATGGACAGCCGCCTGGTTTTCCTCGGGACCCCCGCCGAACTGCGCCACCCCTCCAACGAGAAGGTGAACAGTTTCCTCAATCCCAAGATCGACCTGAAGAATCCCCGTTACAAAAAACTGGAGACCTGAACCATGAACAACCCACAGCAAACCGCCCGGGTCGGGCTTTTCTTCCTGCTCGGGCTCGCCCTCACCTGGGTGACCTTCGAGACGCTCAGCGGCGGGAAGGTTTTCAAGGACAAGGGCTACAATCTCATCGCCGGCTTCGAGAGCCTGAAGGAGCTGAAGGAGGGCGACGAAGTCCGCATGGCCGGCGTGAAGATCGGCACGGTCGAGAAAACCCGTCTCGCCGGCCGCCGGGCCGAGGCCGTGCTGCGGATCGACAACACCATCCGGATCGCGAGCGACGCGACGGCGAGCATCGTCATGGCCGGCCTGATCGGGACGAATTACATCGGCATCGACCTCGGGTCGGAAAAAGCGCCGCCGCTCCAGCCGGGCGCCGAGATCCACACGCGGGTGACGCCGGACCTCAACACAATCATGACGGAGATCGGGAGCCTCGGGCAGAAGCTCGAGGGCGCGCTCAGCTCGTTCGGCACGACGCTGAACGGCGACGGCAAAGGCGGCGGCCTGTTCCAGAAACTGGACAAGCTCGTTTCCGACAACAGCGAGCGCGTCAGCACGACGATGACCAATCTCCAGGAAATCACCGGCAAGCTGAATCGCGGGGAAGGCACCATCGGGAAGCTGATCAACGATCCGTCGCTGCACGACCAGCTGGTCGCCGCGATCGCCGAGTTCAAGGCGACCGCGAGCCAGGCCCAGGCGTTTGTGGCCGATGCACAGGGAATCGTCGCGCAGGTGAAGTCAGGCAAGGGCACGATCGGCGCGCTGCTTTACGACGACACGGCCGGCAACGATCTCAAGGCCACCGTCGCCAACCTGCGCTCGGTTTCCGACAAGCTGGCGAAGGGCGAAGGCACCCTCGGCAAGCTGATCAACGACGACACGCTTTATAACACCGCCCAAGGCACGCTGAAGAAAGCGGATCGCGCGCTGGACGGCATGAACGACGCCGGCCCCATCACCGCCGTCGGCATCGTGGCGAACTCGTTGTTCTGACCGCAGCGCAGGCGTCCGGCCCGGCCGCCCTTCAGCCGTGCCAACGCTGCCGCTTCCCCGGCAGCGTCGCATTCGCCGGTCGGAGACGCGGCGTTATTTCGGGCCGCCCTGCGCGAGATTGCGGGCGCGCAGGCGCAGCCCGTTCAGACGGATGAAGCCGGTCGCGTCGGTCTGGTTGTACCAGCTCTTCACGCCTTCCATCGACGCGATGTTCATGTCGTAGAGCGAGTACTTCGACTTCCGCCCGCAGGTGATGATGTTGCCCTTGTAAAGCTTGAGCCGAACCGTGCCGGTGACGTACCGCTGGCTTTCGTCGACCAGCGCCTGCAGCGCCTCGCGTTCCGGCGCGAACCAGAACCCGTAGTAAACCAGCTCGGCGTACTTGGGGATGAGCGAGTCGCGCAGGTGCATGACCTCGCGATCCATCGTCAACGACTCCACCTGCCGGTGTCCCTGCATCAGGATCGTGCCGCCCGGCGTCTCGTACACCCCGCGGCTCTTCATCCCGACGAAGCGGTTCTCGACCAGGTCGACGCGGCCGATCCCGTGCTTGCCGCCGAGCCGGTTCAGGGCCTTGAGCACGCCGGCGGGCGAGAGCTTGCGTCCGTTGACGCTGACGCAGTTGCCCTGGAGAAAATCGAGCTCGACGTATTCCGGCTTGTTCGGGGCGTCTTCCGGCGAGACCGAAAGCTTGAACATCCCCTTGTTTTCCCGGGTGGTCGGATCGAACCACGGATCCTCGAGGATTCCGGCCTCGTAGGAAATATGGAGCAGGTTGCGATCCATCGAATACGGTTTCTTCAACGACGCCTCGACGGGGATCCGGTGCTCGGCGCAGTACGCGATCATTTCGGCGCGGCCGGGAAACTGCTGGCGGAAAGCCTCGATTTTCCACGGGGCGAGAATCTGCAGCCGCGGGTTGAGCGCCATATAGGTCAGCTCGAAGCGGCACTGGTCGTTGCCCTTGCCGGTGGCGCCGTGCGCGACCGTGTCGGCTTTTTCGCGCCGCGCGATTTCCACCTGGGCCTTGGCGATCAGGGGGCGCGCGATCGACGTGCCGAGAAAATACTGTCCCTCGTAAACTGCGTTCGCGCGGATCATCGGATAGATGAAGTCGCGCGCGAATTCCTCGACGAGATCGAGCGTGTAATGCTTCGACGCGCCGGTCTTCCGGGCCTTCTGCGACAGGCCGTTGAGCTCCTCCTCCTGGCCAATGTCGGCGGCGAACGTGACGATCTCCGCGTCGTAGGTTTCGCGAAGCCACTTGACGATGACCGACGTGTCGAGGCCGCCGGAATAGGCGAGGACGATTTTCATGGAGAACAGCAAAGTGAGGGCGGCGCCCCAGCGGGATCAAACCCAAACCATTTGGAACAGGGGGCAACCAAGGGAAAGAAGAGCCGTCCCTCGCATGCGCTTGCGGGCGCTATTCGTCGATGGGATCCAAACCCACCCAAAAAAAATTGGCGGCGCGTGCAACCCCGAGCCCGCCGACCAACAGCTCTTTGTTACCTCCGTTAGCTTCTGTTCAAACTGGATCGATTCGAATTCAGCGTTTCGCCGACTTCGCAACCATCGCCAGGATCGCCTTCTGCATGTGCAGGCGGTTCTCGGCCTGGTCGAAAATCACCGAGCGGGGATTGTCCAGGACCGCCTGCTCCACTTCCTCGCCGGGATGCGCCGGCAGGCAGTGCATGAACAGCGCGTCCGGCTTCGCGGCGGCAAACAGCTTCGCCGTCGTCGTGTAAGGACGCATCCGCGCGAGACGTTCCGCGGCCTCCTCCTCCTGGCCCATGCTGCTCCAGACATCCGTATAGACGATGTCCGCGCCGCGCACGGCCTCCACGGGATCGGTCGTGAAATGATACTCGGCGGGGCGCCCCTCCGCCTTGAGCTGCGCCTTGATCTCCGCTCCCGGTTCGAAGCCCGCGGGTCCCGCCAGCGAAACCTTCATGCCGAACTGGCTCGCGCCGAGGATCCACGAATTGGCCATGTTGAAGGAGGTGTCGCCCAGATAGGCCACCTTCCGGCCCTTCAGCGACTGCACGAGATTTCCGCCTCCCTGGGACCAGCGTTCGGCCGCCGTGAACGCGTCGGAATAAATCTGGCAGGGATGCAGGAAATCCGTGAGCCCGTTGATCACGGGCACCGTGGCCGCCGCCGCCAGCCGCTCGATGTCCGCGTGCTCGTAGGTGCGGACGATCAGTCCGTGCACAAACCGCGACAAGACCTTCGCGGTGTCCTCGACCGATTCCCCGCGGCCCAGCTGGAGATCGTTGCGGTTCAGGAACAGCGGATTTCCGCCGAGCTCATGAATTCCCACCTCGAAGGAAACCCGCGTCCGGGTGCTCGACTTCGAAAACAGCATCGCCCACGTCTGTCCGGCCAGCACGCTGGACGCGGCCCGGCCCCGCTGCGCCTTGAAATCGCGGGCCAGGGCGAACACCGCTTCGAGCTCATCGGGCCTGAAGTCGGTCTCTTTGAGGAAGTGTCTCATGGCGGAAAGGGAAGACGATAAACGGCCGCCGAGCAGCGGGACGAGAGCAAAGTTTCCTCCCAAACGGACCCCGGCATTTCAACCCCGAATGCGCACGAATCGACCCGATTGGCTTGGCCGTGGCACGGTCAGGAGGGCTGCGCCCCTTCAAGCCTTCGTCGAAAGCACCGCCCGGAAAATTTCCACGCAGCGCGCGAGTTCGTCCTTGGTGGCGACGAGCGGAGGAAGGATGCGGATGACGTTTCCGCCCGCGCTGACGACCAGCAGGCCCTTCTCGCGCAGCGCCGCGACGTAGGGAGCCGGGTCCGATGCGAGCTGGAGGCCGACGAGATACCCCTTGCCGCGCACCGCGAGCACCTGGGCGGGAAAATCTCCGGCGAGTTTGGCCAGGTCCTCGATCCATGGCGCGCTGCGGCTGCGAACGGTCTCGAGCAGGTTGTCCCGCTCCATCACGTCGAGCACCGCGAGCCCCGCCGCACAGGCCAGGGGCGTGCCGCCGAATGTGGTCCCATGGCTCCCGGGCTGGAACAGGTCGGCGAAGCGGTCGCGAATCCAGATGGCGCCGATCGGAAAACCGCCGCCCAATCCCTTGGCCATCGCGATGCCGTCGGGAATGATCCCGGCGTATTCAAAGGCGTAGAACAGGCCCGTCCGCCCCACGCCGCACTGCACCTCGTCCAGCAGGAGCAGAAGGTTGTACTGGTCGCAAAGCTGGCGAAGGCCGCGGAGAAAATCCGGCGTGCAGGGATTGATGCCGCTCTCCCCCTGGATCGTCTCGACAAAAATCGCGCTCGTGTCGGCGTCGACCAGGTCGGCGAAGCTCTGGAGGTTGTTCAGCTCCCCGAAGGCGAAGCCCGGGACCAATGGCCGGAAGCCCTTCTGGATCTTTTCCTGCGGCGTCGCGCTCATGCCGCCGAACATGCGGCCGTGAAAGGCATTCCTGGCGCAGATCACCTTGATGCATTTTCCCTCGACGCCGCTCTTCGACACGCCGTGCAGGCGCGAAAGCTTGATCAGGGCCTCGTCCGCCTCGCCCCCACTGTTGCAGAAGAACACGCGCCCCGGGCCGGCGCGCTGCACGAGCCGGCGCGCGAGCTCGCCCTGGTTCGGATGACGGAAAAGGTTGCTGACGTGGATGAGCTCGCCCGCCTGTCGCTGGATCGCGGCGACCCAATGCGGATGACAATGGCCAAGCGCGCTCACGGCGATGCCCGACGTGAAATCGAGGTAGGCGTTGCCGGCGTCGTCCCAGACCTGCGTCCCCTTGCCGCGCACCAGCGTCAGCGGAGCGCGCGCATAATTCTTCAGCACGTTCGCGTCGTAGAGTTCCGCCGTGCTGGTGCGGATGATCGAGGGCGAGTTCATCGTCAGGGAGCCAATCCGATTCGGGTTCAGCCCTGGACAATCTCCGTGCCGATGCCGCGGTCCGTGAAGATTTCGAGCAGGAGGCTGTGCGGCAGGCGGCCGTCGATGAAATGCACGCGCTGCACGCCCTCCTGGAGGGCGCGGATCGCGCTCTGCACCTTCGGACGCATGCCCTTGTCGATGACCCCCTTCTTCTTCAGGTCGTCGACCTGGGTGATCTTGAGCGTGGAAATCAGCGACTCGGGATCCGCGGGGTTCGAGAGCAGGCCGGGAACGTCGCTCATGTAAACCAGCCGGCGCGCCCGCAGCGCGCTCGCCACCCGGCCCGCCACGAGGTCGGCATTCACGTTGTAGGGTTTGCCGTCGAGACCCTCCGCGACCGGCGAGATCACCGGGATGAAACCGTCGGCAATCTCCTTCTTGATCAATTTCACCTTCACCTCCGTCACGTCGCCGACGTAGCCGAGGTCGACCTCGTTGCCGTCGTCGTCCTGCGTGAGTTTCTGGCAGACCAGAACCGTGTCGCCGGGGAGGCCCTTCGGACGGCCCTTGGCGGTGACGATCGCGTCGCAGACATCCTTGTTCACGATCTCGTCGAGCGTCTTTTTCACGACGTTGATGGCGGCCTCGTCGGTGACGCGCATGCCGTTCACGAATTTTGCCTTCAGGCCCGACGATTCCATGGCGCGGGTGATGGCCTTGCCGCCGCCGTGGACGACGACGACGTTGATGCCCGTGGCGGCGAGGAAGGCGATGTCGTAGGCGACCCGCGAGCGCGCGACCGGGTCGGGATCGTCCATGAAGCTCCCGCCGTATTTCACCACAAACGTGGAGCCCCGGAAATCCTGGATGTACGGCAGCGCCTCGATGAGGACTTTCGCCTTGGCCGTGACTTCGGCGACGTTCATCGCGTTCAAGGCATGCGCCCGCGGCGGGCGTTGCAGGAGGAGGGGCCGGAAAGGAGGTTCACGCGATTATTTTGGCGAGGCAGGTGCGTGAATTAGGCACAGCCGCCGCGCATTTCCACAAAAATATTCAGCACGCGCCGCCGCCGGGCGTTGGCGCGGCCGGAAAATCGACTTCACACGGACGGTTCGCGGTCACACTTCTTTCGTGTGGCCAGCACCCAGCTCACCTTCTCGTCCCAGGAATCGCACCGCGCGTGGCTCGCCTCGCAGGCGGCGCTCCCCGCCGGTTTCCGCGTCGGCACGATGCGCCTCGACTTCACGCCGCGCGAGGCGCCGAAGCCGGCGAAAATGACGCTGACCCTGATCGCGCTCGACCGGCCGACGCCGGATTTCGCCGCCGTGTTCACTCGCAACGCCCTCCCCGGCGCACCGATCGTGATTGGCCGGCGGCGGATCGAGGAACCGACGCTCGGCGCCGTGATCGTGAACAACAAGGTCTCAAACGTCTGCGCGCCGGGCGGCGTCGAGGCGTCTGAAAAAATCTGCGCCGAAACCGGACGGCTCCTGGGGCTGGCGGCGAGGCAGGTCCTGCCGAGTTCAACCGGCGTGATCGGATGGGGCCTGCCCGTCGACGCGATGCTCAGATCCCTGTCGCAGGCGGCGGCCACGCTGGCGCCGGGTTCGATCCTGCCCGCGGCCGAGGGGATCGTGACGACGGACCTTTATCCGAAGATTCGCCGCGCCGCCCTCGGCGGCGGGAGCATCGTGGGCATTGCGAAAGGCGCCGGGATGATCGAGCCCAACCTGGCGACGATGCTCGTGTACGTGCTGACCGACCTCGCGGTTCCGCGCGCGGACCTGCGCGCGATGCTGCGCCGCGCCGTCGACGAGACGTTCAACACGATCAGTGTCGACAGCGACACCAGCACCTCGGACACCGTGGCGCTGATCTCCTCGGGCTGCGTCGCCGGCGTGGACCGCGCGGCGTTCGAACGCGCGTTGACGACGGTGTGCGGCGACCTGGCCGAGGACGTGGTGCGCAACGGCGAAGGCGTGCGCCACGTCATTCGCGTCCGCGTCGAGAGAGCCGCGAACGTCGGGCTCGCCCGGGCGCTCGGCAAGGCGATCGTGAACGCCCCGCTCTTCAAGTGCGCCGTGGCGGGAAACGATCCCAACGTCGGGCGTCTTGTCCAGGCGATCGGCAAGCACGTCGGCGCCCATGCACCGTCGACGGATCTCTCGAAACTGCGGCTCACGATGGGCGGCATCGAAATCTTCGCGGGCGGCGTCTTCCAGCTCGACCCGCGGAAGGAGACGGCGCTGGTGGACCATCTGCGCGACGCGGAACTGTACTCGAGCGTGATCCCCAAGGACGGCGTGTTCACCGCGCCGATTCATTTTCCGCCGCACGAGCGCTGCGTGGAGATCGTGGTCGACCTCGGCACGGATTCGGCCGGCGCGACCGTGCTCGGCGGCGATCTCACGCACGAGTACGTCAGCGAGAACGCGGATTACCGGTCGTAGCACGGGTCTCCGACCCGTGAGGGGGCGGCCCGTCCTCGAAAGACGTTGGTTCGCAGACGGACTCCGCGATCACGGGTCGGAGATCTGTCGTACCTCGAACCGCTTGGCAACCCGCGCTACTGGTTGACGTGCACCACCGTCGCCGGCGGAAACCCGTTGAAGTACGTGGCCGAGGCGTGGCTGTACGCGCCGATGTTGACGCTGTACACGAGGTCGCCGCGGACCAGATCGGGCAGATTTTCCGCCATCGAGACGACATCCAGCGCGTCGCACGTCGGACCAAAGACAGAGCAGATCGAAGTCGGACCCTTCTTGAACGCCTTCACGGGATATTTGCAGTGGTCGAAAATGATGCCCGAGTAGGTGTGATAGACGCCGTCGTCGATGTAGTACGATGTCTTGCCGTCGCGGACGGCCTTGCCGATCACCGAAGCCACCGACGTGCCGGAGACCGCCGCGAGGAAGCGTCCCGGCTCGGCCAGGATCTGAATCTCCTTCGGGAAAAGGCGGTCGAGCTCGACGTTGATCACCTTCGCCAGGACCGGGAACGGCTTCACCGACTCGTCGTACGGCGCGGGAAAGCCACCGCCGATGTCGAGCACGTTCATCTTCAGGTAACCGCGGTCGCGCGCCTCCTTGAAGATGTTCGCCGAGAGATTGATCGCCTGGACGTAGTTCTCGAAATTCGTCGTCTGGCTGCCGACGTGAAAGCTGATGCCCTCGACGGTCAGCCCCGCCTTGTCCGCGGCGAGGATCAGATCCACGGCTTCGCCGGGCAGCGCACCGAACTTGGACGAAAGCTCCACCATCGCGCCGGTGTTCGGAACCTTCAGGCGCAGCACGAGGCCGGCGTCGGGCGCGTGCTCCCTGATTTTCTGGATCTCCTCGAGGTTGTCGAAGGTGACCAGCGGCTTGTAGCGGTTGAGCTCCTCGAGGGTGTCCGTCGGCTTCGTCGGATTGGCGTAGATGATCTTGTCCCAGATCCAGTCCTGCCGCTGCTTCGCGGGCAGATGACGGATGTTCCGATAGACAATCTTGAACTCCGGCATCGACGCGACGTCGAAGCTCGCGCCCTCCTGGTAGAGGGTGCGGACGATCTCGGGATCCGGGTTGGCCTTGACCGCGTAATAGACCTGCACGCGCGGCAGGTGCTTCCGGAAAAGACGGTACGCCTTCCGAAGCGCATCATGGTCGATCACGAACAGCGGCGTCCCGTGCTTCCTGGCGAGTTGCTGGAGCCGCGCATGGGTAATCATGGGGGGATTTACGGTTTGCGAATTACGAACTCCGCGGCGGAGCGGCTCATCCCGCGTCGGTCACGAGGAAATTCTTGAACTGCCAGGGATCCTTCCGGTCGAGATCGGGCGGATTGAACTTGTCGAAGGTCGCGTCGCGATTCTTCAGCGGGGTCCAGTCGTAGGGCTTCGAGATCCAGCGGCCGAGATACGGCTTCGAGACCTTGAGGATGTAATCGTGCGGGAGATCGTCCGGCACGCGCACGTTCTCGAGGGGGTTCTGGATCATCCACATCGACGCCGCGACCACGGAAATCGCGACCTGCATCGTCGTCGCGTTCTGGTGCGGGACCAGCCGGCGGGACTCCCCGATGCTCAGGTCGCTGCCGACCCACCACGCGTTGTAGTCGTGGCCCATGATCAGCGCGCCAAGGATGTCCGATCCGCCGGTGATCTCGTCGTTCATGATGCGCTGGTTCTCGACGAGGCGGTAATTGTAGCCGCGCATTTCATTGAGCGAAGCGATCGCCTCGTCACAGGGACAGTAGGCGTAGTGCATCGTCGGACGGTACACGGCCTTCTTGCCTTCCCAGACAGTGAGCTTGTCGGAGATGGTGAACGCCTCGCCGTGGCGCACGACCATGCCCAGGATGTTGTAGTTCGGGACCCACGAGCGGACCCACATGTTGATGCCCATGCGCGCGACGCAGATCTGGTTCCGCGGGCCGTCGGCATGCTCGAACGCGTGCTTCGGCAGCATTTTCTCGTGCGTGCCCCACCCCATCTCCGCGGTGGTGGTGCCTTCCTCGCGGAAGCCTTCGATGCTCCACGTGTTCACGAATTCATCGACCTGCTTCGGCCGGTCGGTGACCTGCGTGTCGCGTTCGGAGCAGTGGATGACCTTCACGCCCGATGCGCGCGCCAGATGGTTGAACTGGCGGCTCTGGATAAAACCCGCGATCTGCTCGGCGCGGCGGCCGGTGGCCTTCTTGTCGGCGACCAGCTTCCGGCCGATGTCGACCAGGCCCTGCTTCACGAAATGCGAAATCAGCCCGGGATTCGCGCCGTGCTCGATGACCGCCGTCGGGCCCCGGCCCTTCCACTTGGCGGTCATGCGCCGCAGGTTCATGTGCCGCCAGTAGAGGGTCTTTTCGGTCGGGTGGGATCCGCTTTTGTACGGATCCCAAAGCTCGGTCGACGTGTTGATGTACATCACGCCGTGGTCGCGGCACCACTGGAGGATTTCCAGGGCGTCGATGTTCCAGGCGAGGTCGATCAGCAGGTCGCCGGCGCCGACGTGCTTCGCGAGCAGCCGGCCCATGTTTTCCTCGGTGACGCGGTCGCGCACGAAGCGCACGCCCTTCGACGTCCACTGCTTCAGCTTCGCCGCCCGGTCCTCAAAATCCATCACGGTGACATTTTTCGCCGGCACCTTCAGGTGCTTGAACAGGATCGGGAGGGTGCATTCGGCGACCGCGCCGTAACCGACGAAGAGGATTTTGTTTTTGAATTCGATCATGATGACAGGGCAAGAGCGTCACACCGAACGGTAATGGGCGACTGCCCGAGGATTTTTTGACCGCTGCACGCGACGCGAGAAGGTTCGCACTCTGCGGGACGCCCGCGCGGAGTGACAAGAGTTTTTGATGGGCGCGACGCCGCGCCGGCTCTTCACGCATTCCCGACCGCTTCGCCGCCAGAGTAGTTTTTCAATTCCCCCAGGAAGCCGCCGGCAAATTCGGGTCCAGAAGAGGTTGGCCGCAAAGATGCACAAGGGCACGGGGGCTCCGAAGGAGCCGCCATCGCGCCTATGGGCGCACGGGGAATTCGATTCGAAGTCCCCGAGCCCTTGCGCATTTTTGCGGCCAACCTCCCCGCCGGAATTCCTCGCGGACGAGGAGGATTCAGCAGCAGGAAGGGAGCGAATTTCAAACGAGGCCGGTCGTCTCCGGGAATCCGTACCACAGATTCATGATCTGCACGGCTTGGCCGCTGGCGCCCTTCATCAGGTTGTCCTCGGCGGAGGTCAGGATGAAGTTTCCCGTGCGCGGATCGAGGACCGCCGACAGGTCGATCCGATTGGTGCCCGCGACATCGGCGGTGTCTGGAGTCTCGCCCGACGGCAGCAGCTGGACGAAGGGCGACTTTCCGTAGTCGGCGCGCCAGGCGGCGTAAAGCTTCTCCACCGTGGCCGCCGGAGCGGCGGGCACGGTGATGGTCGTCGCAATCCCGCGGCGCATCGGCGCGAGGTGGGGATTGAACTGGATGACGGTCTTCGCGCCGGTGTGAAGCGCCAGCTGTTCCTCGATCTCGGCGAGGTGGCGGTGCTTGACGAGCCCGTAGGCCTTCGTGCTCTCAGCGCGTTCGACGAACAGGAAGTCCTCCTCGATCTTCCGGCCGGCGCCGCTGACCCCGCTGTAGGAGTTGACGACAATGTGCTCCCGCGTGACCAGGCCGGCGCGCAGGGCCGGCACCAAAGGCACAAGCACGCCGGTGGGATAGCATCCCGGCGCCGCGATGAGTTTCGCCGTCTTCTTCCAGGACGGGTCGGTCAGCTCGGGCAGCACGAAACGCGCGTCCTTCAGGAGTTCCGGCGCATGGTGCTCGCCGTAATAATTCCGGTAGGCCTCGAGGTCGCTGATCCGGAAATCGGCGCTGAGGTCGATGACGCGCTTGCCGGCCCCGACCAGCGCCTTCGCGTACGTCGCGGCCGCGCCGTGGGGAAGCGCGAGGAAAAACAGCTCGATGTCGCCCGCCGCCAGCGCCGCGGGATCGGAGTCGACGAATTTCAGGCCGCGGTCGATTCCCCGCATGGCAGGCATCGCCGCGCCGAGCGCCTTGCCGGCATGGGTGCGCGAGGTCACCGCCGCGAGCGTGACGCGCGGATGTCCGAGGAGGAGTTTGATGAGGACCTCGCCCGAATAACCGGACGCGCCAACGATGCCGACTTTCATGGTGGAAAGAACCAATGCATCCGGCGGCGCAGCGGGGTCAAACCGCAAAAATCGTCATCGGACCAAAGCCGATCCCACGCCGCCGTGCGCGGGAGAAAAAAAAGAGCGGGGTCGCATGACCCCGCTCTCCAAAACCTGGTCCCAAAAAAATCAGAAGGTCACGGCGTAGCTGACCGTGATCACGCCGCGGCCGACGGCGCCCGTGTTCTGCGACTTCGGAAAACCGGTCTGCTTGAAATAATTGTCCGAACCCTTGGTGTAGGCGACGCCGAGGGTGAGCTTCGAGCTTTTGGTGAGCTGGAACGGAGCCGCCACACCGACGAGCCAATAGTTGCCCCAGTTCTTGTAGGACGGCGTGGCGCTCTCGACGGCATCCGTCCATTTGTACGTCCCGATCGTCGCGGTGAAATCAAGCTCGGTGCCCGCGTCCTTCAGCGGAACGGCGAACGTGCCGGTGAGCTCATAGGTCGGCCCCTTGAGGATCACGTCGTAATAGAGCTTCGGCGTGATCTTGAAGCCCGAGACGGTGTAGTTGAAGGCGACGCTCGGCTCGAACGTCATCTTGTAGAAACCGGTCGATTTGTCGGCGCGCGGATAGTTGTACCATGTGAACCCGGGAACGATCGACGAGGCCTCGTTCAAGGCGATCGTGTACGAGCCGTAGACGTCATACTCGGGATCGGACTGGCCGACCACCTTGTCCTTGATCGGAAAATTCGCCCAGACGCCGACGGCGAGGTTGCCCGAGTCAAATTCAACCGACGGCTCGAAGGAAGGCCCGCCCAGCCGGACGCCGCGGAACATGTACTGCGAGGCAAAGGTCGGCGTGATGACCCAGGACGAGGTCGGGGCCGCCTCCGGCGTTGGAGTGACAGCCGGGGCTGGCGTGGTGGCGGTCGTGGCCTGGGCGAACGCAGACGCCGATCCCAAGACAAGGGCGGCGCAGAGGGCAACTGAGGTAGTTTTCTTATTCATGGTTTGGTTTAGGCGCCGGCGCGCTCCTGGCGGAGACGCCGGCAGCGTTCATTTAGCACGGGCCGGGCCAAACGAGGCGTATGACAAAAGAAATCCACGGAAAGGCCTGATGCTCCCAAAGCGCCGTCCCGAAAGATTCCGGCCCGAGGTTGACCGCAAAAATGCGTGGGGAGCGGAGTGATACCCGGGGGTGGAGCGCATTGTCGCAGCCCTGAGCTTGTCGAACGGGCCCTCAATGCGCTGGCGGTGCGAGCGGACCTTGGTTGTCGATGGAGCATCCAACGCGTTGAGGGCTCGTTCGCCAAGCTCAGGGTCTGCGACAACGCATTCCGCGGAAGTCCAAACCATACCACCCGAATGTGCCCCTCCGCCTTAAAAAAAGCCGCCGTCGCACAGGGCGACGGCGGCGGGAAAGGAAACGGGCGAAGCGGATCAGCGCTTCGAGAACTGGAAACGCTTGCGCGCGCCGGGCTGGCCGGGCTTCTTGCGCTCTTTTTCCCGGGGATCGCGCGTGATGTGGCCGGCCTTCTTGAGGGCGGCGCGGAGTTCGGGATTCAGCTTCTGGAGGGCGCGGGCGATGCCGTGCGCGACCGCCCCGGCCTGGCCGGCGACGCCGCCGCCGGCGACATTCGCGGTGACGTCGATCTTTTCGCGGAGGTCGACCGTGAGGAGCGGCGCATAGGCCTGCTTGGAAAAATTCTCGTGGGAGAAGTAGTTGTCGAAGTCGCGGCCGTTGCAGACCAGCTTGCCCGAGCCTTCAGTGAGGCGGATGCGGGCGGTGGAGGTCTTGCGGCGGCCGGTGCCGAGGAAAACGTTGGTGGCGGTGCTCATGGGACGGAAATTAGACGGTCGTCTTGACGGGGCTCTGCGCCTCGTGCGTGTGCTTCGGGCCGGCGAACACATGCAGCTTCGTCAGCATCTTCGCGGCGATCCGGTTCTTCGGCAGCATGCCCTTGACGGCGTGCTCGATGATGAACTCGGGATGGCGCTCGCGCATCAGGGAAAGCTTGCGGTAGCTCTCGCCGCCGACGAAGCCGGAGAAGAACATGTACTCGTTCTTTTCTTCCTTCTTGCCGGTCAGGACCACCTTCTCCGCGTTGACGATCACGACATGGTCGCCCGTGTCGATCGTGGGCGTGTAGGTCGCCTTGTGGCGGCCCCGGATGAGATTGGCGGATTTCACCGCAAGACGACCGAGCACGACGCCCTCGGCATCAATCAGATGCCACTTGGACTGCACCGTCTCCGGTTTGGCGAGGAAGGTTTTCATGGGAAAAGAGGCCAAGAGCTAGGGTTTAACGGAGGAGTGTCAACCCCTGTTTTCTCGGGGGAAAACGCGGGTATTCCCATGGTGATTTAAGTCGCGCAGCCATCCTGCCTGCCTGCGACGTGGAGACAAGCGGGATGCCGGCGCCGCGGCAGGGTCATCCGGACCGCCGCGAGGAATTTCACCTTTCAACCCCGGGCTTTCACCCGCATCAATCCCTGCCCAGCCTCCCTCCATGAATGCTCGCACCACTCTCCTGTTTGCCGGGTTGTTCGGCCTGACGGGCGTCGCCTTGGGCGCCTTCGGAGCCCACTCCCTTCGGGATTGGCTCGCCGAGAAAGGGACGGCGAACACCTGGGAAACGGCGGCCCGCTACCAGTTGCTTCACTCGGTCGCTCTCCTGGGAGCGGCGGCGTGGATGCACCAGACGAAGGGCGCAGCCCGAAGTCGCGCCGGCTGGGCGGCGGCGTGCTGGTCGGCGGGCGTCCTGCTCTTCTCCGGTTCGCTTTACGCGCTGGCCAGCGGCGGGCCCAGGTGGCTGGGGCCGGTCACGCCTTTGGGCGGAGTGGCGCTGGTGGCGGGATGGGCCTTCCTCGTTTTTGCGGCTTTCGCCAAGGAGATCGATGACGATGAACCTGCCGGCTGATCTTCGCGCGATGCTCGACGCGGTGCGTCGCGTCGGCCGGCCGCGCGTGGTGGGAGGCGGCGTCCGCGACTGGCTCCTGGGCCTGGAGGCGAAGGACTGGGATATCGAGGTCGGCGGCGCGGATTTCGAAACGCTGCAGGGAGCCTTGGCGCGATTCGGAGCGACCGACGTGATCGGCCGGAGCTTCGGCGTCATCAAGGTCCGCAGCGCCTCCGGGGCGGAATACGATTTCAGCCTGCCCCGGCGCGAATCGAAAACCGGGGCGGGGCATCGCGGATTCGCGGTGGCGCCCGACCCGTCGCTCAGCGACGCCGAGGCGGCGGCGCGCCGGGATTTCACGGTGAACGCCATCGCGTTCGACCCTTTCACGGAGCACGTCATCGATCCGCACGGCGGACAGGCCGATTTGCGCGCGAGGGTGCTGCGGCACACGAGCCCGGCCTTCACCGAGGATCCGTTGCGCGTGCTGCGGGCGTTCCAGCTTGCGGCGCGTTTCGATTTTTCGCTCGCGCCCGAAACCGCCGCGCTCAGCCGGAGCATCAGCGACAGCTTTGCCGAGCTGCCGGTGGAACGGGTCTGGGCCGAGTGGGACAAGTGGGCCGTCAAGGCGATCCGACCTTCGCGCGGGCTGGCGGTGCTCGAGGAGACAGGCTGGTTGAAGCATTTCCCCGAAATCGCGGCGCTGCGCGGGACACCCCAGGAACCGGAATGGCATCCGGAGGGGGATGTGTTCGTCCACACGCAGCTTTGCCTCGACGCGCTGGTGGCCTTGCGGGACTGGCCTTCGATCGAGGTCCCGCGCAGACGCGTGCTCATGCTGGCGGTGCTTGCCCATGATTTCGGAAAGCCGGCCACCACGCAGCGGGCCGAACGGCGCGGGCAGCTGCGCTGGATCAGCCCCGGGCATGAAGCCGCCGGCGGACCCATCGCCGAGGCCTTTCTGCGCCGCATCGGCGCGCCGCTGGAAATCACGCCGCCGGTGCGCGCGCTGGTCGTCGACCATCTGGCGCATCATCAGGGGAGAACCCATTTCACCGACACCAGCGTGCGCCGGCTGGCGCGGCGGCTCTCGCCGGCGACGATCGACGACCTCGCGCTCGTGATGCGGGCCGACCAGGGCGGGCGGCCTCCGTTGCAGCCGCCCGAAACTCTGGCGCGAATCGCCGAGCTGCATGCGGCCG
>JAQGON010000006.1 GCA_028293565.1 Verrucomicrobiota bacterium
AGCGGCGGGATCATCCCCACCGGCCCGGCGGAGATTTCATTCTTCGTCTCCCGGCATCACCTGCAGAAGACGAATTACATCCAGCGCATCTCGCTGCGGACCGACGGCTTCGTGTCGGTCAACGCCGGTTATGCCGGCGGGACGATGCTGACTGCGCCCTTCACCTACACCGGCGACCACCTCGAGCTGAACTTCGCGACGAGCGGCGCCGGAGAAATCCGGGTCGAACTGCAGGACGATGCCGGCCAGCCGCTGCCCGGTTTCACCCTGGCGGATTGCGACCTGCTGATCGGGGACCGGATCGCGCGGACGGTCAGCTGGCACGGCCAGCAATCCGTCGCGCGGTACATGAACAAACCCGTGCGGTTGAAGTTCCAGATGATGGACGCGGATCTCTATGCCTTCGGTTTCCCGGGCGCGCCGGCGGCGAAGTAGGCGCGCGACCGTGCCCCCTTCCATGGAAACCTGGAGTCGCCGCCGTTTCGTCACGACCACCGCGCTGACCGCGGCGGCCGCATCCGTCGGGCCGGTCCTGCTGCACGCGGCGGATCGGGCCGCCCGCACCGGCGGCGATCCCAGGGAAAATCCCGAGGGACTGAAGGCGGCGTTCGCGAATCCGCCGCGCGAGTTTGGGTTCATGCCCCTGTGGTTCTGGAACGACGACCTGACCGACACGGGAATTCTCGGGCAGATCGGCGAATTTTACGCCAAGGGTTTTGGCGGGTTCGTCATCCATCCGCGCGTCGGGCTGTCGCGGAGGGTCGGATATCTCACGCCGGAATTTTTTCGCCTCGTGCGGCTCGCGGTGGGCGAGGCGGCGCGGCTCGGGCTCAAGGTGATCCTGTACGACGAAGCGGGTTATCCGGCGGGCTCCGCGCGGGGCCGGGTCGTGGCGGAAAATCCCGAATGGGCCGCACGGTGCCTTTTCGCGCTTCATCACCACGTGACGGGACCGGGACGCGGATTCTGGCGGCCCAGCCCCGGCCGCCCGCTGGGCTATCGCCTGGTCAGCGTGGTGGCGGGCCGCGAGATCGCGAAGGACACGCTCGACCCGGAGAGCCTGCGGACGCTGACGTGGGACGAGCACGAGCTGGTGCACTGGGATTTTCCGGAGGGAAACTGGCGCATCGTCGCGGCATGGGAGGGGCACAGCGGCGGAACGACGCGGGGGGCGTTCGAGGAGGAGGAGGACGGCCACGCCCTGGCGCCGCCGGCAGCCGACATCCTGCGCGAGGATGCCGTGGCTTTTTTCATGCGCGTCACGCACGACGAATATTACGCGCACCTCCGGGAATTTTTCGGGAGCACCGTCGTGGCGATGTTCACCGACGAGCCCACGCCGATGGGGCGCATTTTTGACCCGGTGCTGCGCGTCACCCGTTTCGCCTGGACGCCCGGATTTCTCCAGCACCTGCAGCCGTGGTGGAACGACGACGTGAAGCGCTGGCTGCCGGCGCTCTGGCTCGACTGCGGACCGCGCACCGCGGATTTTCGCTGGGCCTACCGAAAGGCCGTGCAGCAGCGGCTGGAAAAATCCTATTACGAACCGATCAGCGCCTGGTGCTCGGCGCACGGGATCGCCCTCACGGGGCATCCCGCGAACAGCAACGAACTCGGAATCCTGCGGCGTTTCCAGTGGCCGGGCCAGGATCTGGTCTGGCGCATGGTGGTGCCCGGCTCCGCCTCGGCGGTCTCCGGCCCGGACAGCCTCACGGCGAAGGCGGCGAGCAGCGCGGCGCGGCTCGGGCGGCGGCGGTTCAATTCCGTCGAGGTCTTCGGGGGATACGGCTGGACTCTCACGTTCGACGAAATCAAGTGGCTGCTCGACTGGCACTTCGTCCGCGGCACCAATCACATTTATGCGCACGCCGCCTTCTATTCGATCCGCGGCCGGCGGGCGTTCGAAAGCGAACCGGACCTGGCGGTGAACAACGTGTGGTGGCCGCACTTCGGCCTGCTCGGGGACTATGGCCGCAGAATGTGCTGGCTGATCAGCGACGGCGAACATGTCTGCGAGACGGGCATCGTGAGCGACGGCGACGCGCTGGCGTGGAAGGCTTCAAGCGTCCTGCTCCAGTGCCAGCAGGATTTCATCTTTGTGGACGACCCGGCGCTGGCGTCGGCGAAGGTCGAAGGCGGGCGGCTCACGGCCGGCACGCAGCGGCTGAAGCTCCTGATCGTCGACCAGCCGGGAATCCTCACCGCCGCCGCGGAGGAGCGGCTCGCCCAATTCGCTGCGGCCGGCGGCAAGGTCCTGCGCGAGTGGTCGCCGGAAAACCTGGGCCGCGAGGTGGCGGCCGCGCTGGGTCGGGATGTCGAGTGGCGGGGCAACGGCGGCGCAAGTCTGCGGACGATGCACTACCGCAAGGGCGGGCGGGATTTTTTCCTCCTCGTCAACGAAGGCGAGGCCACGCTCGAGGGACAGGCCAGCCTCGGCGTGGCGGGAAGGGTCGAGCGGTGGAATGCCTTGGACGGATCGACGGCGGGCTGGCCCGGCGAGATCACGGGCGGAAATCGCGTGCAGGTTCCGCTGCGGCTCGAGCGCCGGGAAACGGCCTGGTTCGCGGTCGATGCCGCGCGCCAGCCCGAGCCGCGCGCGGCGCTGCCGGACATCGCAGGGAATGCAGCCGCGGAAGCGGGCGGGCCGTGGACCGCGACGGACCCGGCCGGCAAATCTGTCCCGGTTCCGGTCCTCGGCGACTGGGCGCGCGCGGACGGGTGGGAAACATTTTCCGGGACCCTTTCCTATCGTGCCAAGATTGATCTCCCCTCCGGCGGAGCGCTGCCGCGGTTCATCGACCTCGGGCGGGTGGGCGACATCGCGGAGGTCTGGGTCAATGAGCGCCGCATCGGGGTGCGGGCCTGGGCGCCGTACGTCCTCGATCTCGGCGGAGCCTGCCGCGCGGGAACCAACCAGCTGGAAGTGCGCGTGACGAATTCGATGGCGAATTCCTGCGACGGCCGGCAGCTGCCCTCCGGCCTGATGGGCCCCGTCTCGCTGCGATTCGCCCACAGCGGCGCCAGCTCGTGAATCGCCTCAGTTTCCCCGCTTGATCCCAACCACGATCCTTCTCCTCCTTTGATTTTATGATCTTCGACCAACTGGCCAATGCGGCCCTCTATGCGAACCTCGGTCCGCGCTTCGCGCTCGGACTGAAATTCATCCGGGAATTCAATCCCGCCGCGCCCGATGGACGCGTGAGCCTCGACGGCGACGACGTCTACGCCCTCGTGCAAAGTTATGTGCCGACTCCGGCGGCGGGACGGCCGTTCGAGTCGCACCGCGTCTATGTCGACCTGCAGTACGTGGCGGTGGGCGAGGAAATCATCCAGTATTCGCCGCTGCCGGCCCTTACGGTGACGACACCGTATTCCGCGGCGAACGACGCCGCGCTCTACAGCGGGGCGGACAGTTTCCCGCTTTATTTTTCGCCCGGAAGCTTCGCGTTTCTCTTTCCGACCGATGGGCACAAGCCGTGCTGCCTCTGGCGCTCGAACGAACGCGTCAAGAAAGTGGTCGTGAAAATCCGGCTCTGAGGCGCGGGGGCCGATCACGATGCGGGCGCGCGGGTTTATCTGGATCGCGGTGTCGGCGCTGCTGGCGGCGGGCTCGCTCGCGGCCAGTCCGGAGGTCGACGCCTTCTGGCAGGCGACGCGCGAGGAGCTCGCCCGCGAGCCGATGGACGCGAAAGTCGAGGCGGTGCCCGAGGCGCTGCCCTACCGGAAATTTCAGGTGACCCTCCGGAGCCTCGAGGGCGTCCCCGTGCGCGCGTGGCTTGCGCTGCCCGTGCAGGGGGAGGCGCCCGGGCATCCGTGGCCCGTGATTGTCTCGACGCCCGGGTACGGCGGCTGGCAGCAGGGCGTGATGCTCGGCGAGTGCCAGCGCGGGTACGCCATCCTGCAGCTTTTCCCGCGCGGGCAGGGCGATTCCGAGGCGCTCTGGCGATTCGAGGGAAAGGACAAGCTGACGCGCGACCTCGACCGGCCCGAAAAGAATTATTATCGCGGCGCCTATGCGGACGTGATGCGGGCGATCGATTTCGCCGCGTCGCGGCCCGACCTCGATCCCCGCCGCATCGCCCTCTGCGGCACGAGCCAGGGCGGGGGACTTTCGCTCGCGGTGGCCGCGCTGGATCCGCGCGTGACGGCGGTGGTGGCGCACGTTCCGTTTCTCTGCGACTTCCGCCTGGCGGCCCGCACTCCGGATTCGCTGGTGAAGTCGCTCCTCGACCGCGCCGGGCGCAACGACGAGGCGGCGCTGCGCACGCTCGCCTATTTCGATCCGCTCGAGCTCGCGCCGCGGCTGCGGGTCCCCGTGCTCATGAGCGCGGGCGGGCGCGACGAAACCTGTCCCGCCGCGACGATCCGGTCGGTCCACGACCGCCTGCCGGGAAAGAAGGCGCTCAAATTTTATCCCAACCTCCCGCACACCACCTGCCTCGATTTCTACAACCTGACCTGGACCTGGCTCGACCAGAATTTCCGCCAATCGCCTCCATGAAAATCACCGACGTCCGCACCACGCTTCTCACCGGCCCCTGCACGAACGATCCCTTCCTGCGGGAAGCGCGCAAGCTGCGCAGCGCCGCCTTCATCGAGGTGCTGACCGACGGGCCGCTCGTCGGCCTCGGCGAAACCTACGCGGGATATTTCTGCCCGGAGGTCGTCCCTTCGATCGTTGATTTCTTCAAGCCGATCCTCGTCGGCCAGAACGTCGACGACATTCCCGAGCTCTGGCGCCGGATGTATCAGTGCGGGAATTTCTGGTGCCGCGTCGGCCTCGGTGCGATCGTGATCAACGGGATCGAGGCCGCGCTCTGGGACCTGAAGGGCAAGCTCCTCCGCCAGCCCGTGCACGCGCTCCTGGGCGGCGCGAAGTTCCAGCGCCTGCCGTGCTACGCGACGGGCGGCCCGAGCAACTATCCCCAGGAAAAGCTCGCGCAGAAGATGGACCATTATTTCTCCCTCGGTTTCCGCGGGCTGAAAGTCGGCGCGGGCAGCTACACCGCCGGGAAGGGCTGGTACATGCCGCAGGAGCCGGCGGAGGCCGCGGACTTCGAGGCCGCCAAGGTCGCCTTCATGCGCCGGCACGCCGGTCCGGACGCATGGCTCATGCTCGACGCCCACATGGGCAACAGTCCCGGCGCGACGTGGACGGTGGAGGTCGCGACGGCGGTGGCCAAGGCGCTCGAGCCGTTCGGGCTGTTTTTCCTCGAGGAGCCGCTGCACTACACCGACCCCTGGGGCTACGCGGAACTCTGCCGCGCGACCACGCTGCCGATCGCGGGCGGCGAGTGCCTGACCGCGACCTACGAGTGGAAGGTCTTCGCGCAGCAGGACAGCTTCGACATCGGCCAGCCCGACGCGTCGTTCACCGGCGGGCTCGGCGAATTCCTCGCGGTCGCGAAAATGATGGCGGAGCGCGGCCGCAAGGTCGCGACGCATGCGTGGGGCGCGGGCGGGTCGCTGATGCAGAACGTGCACGCGGGTTTTGCCGCGGCCAATACGTGCATCCTCGAGATCGCCCCGGACTACGCCGGGCTGCACTCGGAGGTCCTGATCGAGCCGCTGGTGCTCAAGGACGGCTACATCCATCTCCCCCAGCTGCCCGGACTGGGCATCGTGCTGACCGACGAAACGCGGCGGCGCTATCCGTTCCAGCCGGGCAGCGGCGAGTTCAACAGCGTCCCCGGAAAGATCCTGATCGACCGCGTGCCATGAAAATCCTGATCGACGTGTCCGTCCTGGAAAGCGGCCTGGCGGCGGTGCGTCGGCCGGGAGTGGTGATCGACTGCCTCGAGCCGCCGGAGGAGCGCGCGCGGGTGATCGATCCGGCGCGGCTGCAGGGCGTCGACGCCCTGTTCTGCACGTTTCCGCCGACGAACATCGCCGAGATGGCTGCGGTGAAATGGATCCAGATCGCGTCGACGGGTTATACCCAGCTCTTCGGGCTCGACCTGCCGAAGCGCGGGATCCAGGCCACGAACGCGCGCGGCTGCTTCGACGTGCCCATCGCCGAGTGGAACGTGGCGATGATGGTGAACCTCGCGCGGGATCTCCGGCAGATGCTGCGGAACCAGGACGGCGCGGTGTGGGATCGCTCGGCAGTTTTCCAGCGGGAGCTGCGCGGCCTGACCGTCGGCCTCTGGGGATACGGCGGAATCGGCCGCGAGACCGCGCGGTTGTGCCGGCAGATGGGCCTGCGCGTCCACGTGCTCACGCGCACCGGCACCGCCGGCCCGCGGGGCACCGTCTATGCGGTTCCCGGCACGGGCGACCCCGACGGCACGTTTCCGGAGCGCGTGTTTGGCGCGGACGAGACGGCGGCGTTCCTTTCCGGCCTCGACTTCCTCGTCGTCGGCCTGCCCCTCACCTCGGCGACCGAGGGCCTGATCGGCGAACGCGAGCTGCAGGCGCTGCCGCGCCATGCCTTCGTCCTCAACCCGGCCCGCGGCCCGATCATCCAGGAGAAAGCTCTGCTGCGCGCGCTCGAGGAGAAGTGGATCGCGGGGGCGGCGCTCGACACCCACTACGCTTACCCTCTCCCGCCGAGCCATCCGCTCTGGCGGTTTCCGAATGTCATTCTCACCCCGCACATCTCGGGCTCCAGCCTGAGCCCGCGGTTCAAGGAGCGGCTCTGGGATATTTTCGCGCAGAACGTCGGCCGTTTCCTGGCCGGCGAGCCGCTCCTGAACGCGCTCACCGTCGCCCAGCTCAACGGCCAGTAAAATTTCACATCATGAACGCTCCACTCCTCCCTCGCGGTCTTCACCGCTTCGCCACCGGGCGCCGGACTCTTGCCGGCGCCCTGTTCCTGCTCGCCGCCGCCCGTTCGCTGTCTGCCGCCGAAAAATGCGCCACATGCGAGGAGGCCGCGCCGGTTGAAATCGGCTCGCGGCTGGAATTGTTCGTCGACGACTACCTCATCGACACGATGAAGGACGTGCGGCTGAAGCTGCACGAGCCGAGGTCGATGGGCACCGCGATGGTGTTCGACAAGCCGTGGGAGGGCGTGACCAGCGGATACGTCTCGGTCTTCAAGGATGG